>CAJQTA010000063.1 GCA_905618895.1 uncultured Candidatus Pelagibacter sp. | reverse complement strand
GCAAACACAATTTCAGAATATAAAATATTAAGAGAAGATGAGAGAAGAAGGAGAAAGTTAGAGGAAATTGAAAGAATAGAAAATAAAAAAATTTTAATACACAAACAAAAACAAGAAGAAGAAGTCTTAAATACAAAACTTAAAGAAAAAGCTTTAAAGGAAGAGTTCAAACTAGAAAAAGAAAGAACAAGAGATATAAAACTATTTTTACGTAAGGAGCAAGCAATACTCCGTACAGAACAATCAGAAAGACAAAAACAATTTTTAAAACAATTACAACTAGAAAGACAAATTGAAAAATTTAGAATTCGTGAAGTCAAAGAATTAGAAAAACTTGAAAAAATTTCATTAAAAGAAAAAAGAGAGGATTACGCTGGTCTCCAAGAAAGAATAGAAAAATTAAAAGATAAATATAGAATTATAAGAGATCAAAAAATTAGAGAAAGAGTTGAAGCTTTAGGTGTTAAGATTCAAGGCGATGAAGATAGAGAAACATTACTCCAAAAAGAAAAAGAATACACAGTAGCAAGACAGAAAATTGAATTGTCACTTGAAAGTTACTATAGAAGTGCAAGCAGTTTAGTTTTTCAACTTAATAAACGCCACATAACAAGACATATGTCTATTTTCAGATGCATAGACAGAAGGTTTGAAACTGGAGAAATTTTTGTTAAATGGGATGAATCAAAAGATGAAGAATGGTTATTATTAATCTATATAAAAAATAACTCCCCAAGTGAAGGTATAGTGATTGAAGATAAAACGAACCCTGAAAAAAACGCTTCACATGAATTTAAAGCAAATGAAATATTTAAAGCTTCTGATTTAATGGTTGATTCATTGACGCAATTGATTGCAACAAAAAGAGCTAAAAAAGATTAGATTAAATACTTTCTTCTTTAATTAATCTTTCAATTTCAGGTATCAAATCACCACTTTTAAACGAGGGGTAAAATTTTAGAGCTTTTTTTAGACTTATAATAGCTTTTTCATACTCTTGAAGTTTTATAAAAATTCTAGCTTGCCCAGATAACGCCCCAAAGTGTCTAGACTCAATCTTTAAGACTTTTTCTATATCGTTTAGAGATTTTTTATAACGTTTCATTAAAAAAAATACTGTTGCTCTTTTATTCCAAGCTTCAGACCACTCAGGGTCAGTGGCTAATATATTATCAAAAACTTTTAAAGCGTAATTGTAATCTCCATAATGCATCAGTTCTGTTCCAAATTCTAACCTCTCAGTTAATTTATTATTACTTGGATGCTCATTCCAAATAGACCAAATCTTCTCTTCCAACAATGCAGCACTTTTTGCATTATTGACTTTTTTAAGTTGATTGAAAAGATTATTTAAAATATTTTCTTGAGATGATTGTGCAGAAAAAAAAAAACTACTTATACACAAAAGTATTAAAAAAAATTTTTTTAATTTCATGATAAAAATATAATTTAATTAGTATCTATTCTCAATAGGTAAAAAATTTATTTAGAAAGTTGTTTTTTATTTTTTAAATACAAAAAAAAGGCGATAATTTCATAAAAGTGTGAAAATAAAGTAAAAATTATTGGTATCTTGAAAAAAGTGTAGAGAAATTTATATTTAGGAATTTTTTTCCAAACTAATAAAAAAGCTTCTGCACCACCAATTACTTTTTCCCCATCTTTAATATGCAGTCTTCGCAAAAGATCTTTGTTATTTTTTTGAGTTTCTATTTCAGCAGATTTATTATTTGTAATATCAATCCATTCTATGTCTTTAATATTTTGTTTTTTATATAAATTTATTTCTGCTCGACAAATATTACACGAATTATTAAAATAGACCTTCACAACTTATTTTTTTTCTTTCCAAGCGGTCATTCCGCCAGTCATGTTTTTAACGTTTTTTACACCCATATATTGCATTGTTTTTGTTGCAAGAGTACTTTGACCACCAAGTCCACAAAATACTACATATTCCTTATTTGGATTATTTTTAAACATATCATTTTCCAAAGGACTGCCGTCTGCTAGGTAAAATTCTAACAAACCTCTTTCTAAATTAACTGCATTACCTATTGTTTCTTTGCAAAAACTATCTTTATCTCTGACATCTATAAATTGAACGTTAGGATCATTTAATTTTTCTTTAGCTTCATCTACAGAAATATTTGTTATTTCATTGGAAATATGCATTAATTCGTCAAATTTTTTCATTTTACTATCCTTTATTTATTAATTGGTAAAAATACCCAGAATTAGTTAGTTTGTATATGTGCGAAATACACCAATTGAAAAAATAAATATAACCTCTATTTGATTGATATGACTGATTTTTTCAACAAAACAGACTTATCAAGAAATGACGCAGAAAAAATTATTTCTGAAACCCTAAATAACTGTGATGATGGTGAACTTTATTTAGAAAATTCAAAAAGTGAATCTATTGTGCTGGATGACAATAAAATTAAAAGCTCCACTTATAGTTCCGATTTAGGTTATGGCTTAAGGGCCATAACGGATGAAGTTGTTGCATACTCCCATTCGAATGAAATTTCAAAAAATTCATTAAAACAATCAGCTGATAATTTAAGCTCAACTTTGAAATCAAAAAAAGGTGTTTATAATCATGAGATACCTAAGACTAACGAAAAATTTTATAAAGATATTAACCCCATAGAAGAAAAATCACTTCAATCAAAATTAGAACTCTTAAAAGAAGTTAATGATTATACGAGAGCGAAAGGTGGCATTGTTCAACAAGTAACAGCAAGTTTTTCTGGAGAACATAAATCTATAGAAATAATTAGATCAGGTGGCGAAGTATTAACAGACGTTAGACCTCTAATTCGTTTCAATGTTTCAGTGATGCTTGAAAAAAATGGCAAAAAAGAAACTGGCGTATATGGAATTGGTGGAAGACAGTCTTACGATGAATATCTTAAAGATGATAATTGGAAAAAAGTATGTGATGAAGCGTTTAGAATTGCTTCAGTAAACCTAGAAAGTAAACCTGCTCCTGCTGGAGAAATGAAAGTAGTTTTAGGTCCAGGATGGCCTGCGATACTTATTCATGAAGCGATAGGCCATGGGTTAGAAGGAGATTTTAATAGAAAAAAAACATCTGCATTTCATAATCTAATGGGTCAGAGAGTTGCAAGTGAAGGAGTTACAATTGTTGATGATGGAACTTTGCATAATAGAAGAGGAAGTTTAACAATTGATGATGAAGGAACCCCTACAGAGAAAACTGTCTTAATTGAAAATGGTATATTAAAAAATTTTATGCAAGATCGTTTGAACGCGAGATTAATGAATACTAGATCAACAGGAAGTGGAAGAAGAGAAAGTTATAAGCATGTAGTTCTACCTAGAATGAGAAATACCATGATGTTAAATGGAAAATACTCTCAAGAAGAAATGATCAAATCAGTTGATAAAGGGATATTTGCAGTAAGCTTTGGTGGCGGTCAGGTAGATATTACTTCAGGAAAGTTTGTATTTAACTGCACGGAAGCTTATGAAATCATAAATGGTAAAATAGGTGCTCCCATAAAAGGAGCAACATTAATTGGTGATGGTCCATCAATCTTAAAGGAAGTTTCATTAGTTGGAAATAATATGATGCTTGATCCAGGTATTGGAACTTGTGGAAAAGCAGGACAGGGTGTACCAGTTGGAGTAGCTCAGCCCTCAATTTTGATTGATAAAATGACTGTAGGCGGAACTCAACTATAAATCACATGGTTAAAGATCAAGATTATTTAAAAAAGACAGCAAATTTTTGCATAGATTTAGCCAAAAAACTAGGTGCAACAGATGTAACAGCAGCAATAGGGCATTCAATTTCTGAAACCGTTAATTTTAGAAATAGAAAACTAGATGAGTCTAACAGGTCAGATAGTTTAGGAGTTAGTTTAACAACGTATATTGGTAAAAAGAAATCAAGTATTTCATCATCAAATCTAACAGAAGATAATATTAAAACTTTAATAGAGAGATGCATTGAAACAACAAAAATTACACCTGAAGATGAGTTTAATTCTTTACCAGATAAAGATTTACTGGCAACAAAAATTAATGATTTAAATTTATATGATGATGACCATATAGAGAATGAAGGAAAAATTGAATATTTAAAAGAAGTTGAAGAAGCTGCATTAGAAAAGAAAGAAATTATTAATACAGAAACTGGTTTTTCAGAGTCCAAATCAAATTTTATATTAGCAAGTAGTGATGGTTTTTTAAATGGGTATAAGTCTTCATCTTACTCAGCATCCTGTGTAGCTGTTGCTAAAAATGCTGATAATAAGATGGAAAGAGATTACGAATTTACAAGCACGTGTCACTTACAAGATATGCTTAGACCAAATCAAATTGGATCATTGGCAGCTAAAAAAACAATTCAAAAATTAAACCCTCAAAAAATAGAAAGTGAAAAAATAAGTATTATTTTCGATAGAAGAATTTCAAAAGGAATGTTAAGTGTTTTAGCAAGCGCAATATCAGCCTCTTCTATAGCAAGAGGAACTTCGTTTTTAAAAGATAAAATAAATGAAGAAATATTTTCAACATCAATCAATATTTTTGACAAACCTGACATAGTTAAAGGATTAGGTTCTCAGTATTTTGATGATGAGGGAGTTAAAACCACGGAATTAAAATTAGTAGATCAGGGTGTTTTAAAACATTATTTGGTTGATACTTATTATGGAAAAAAGTTGAATCTAAAATCAAATGGTAGAAGTGGTGGAACAAGTAATTTATATTTTGAAAAAGGATCCATCTCGTACAAAAATCTTTTAAAGTTAAATCAAAAAACATTATATGTTACCGAAACAATTGGTCATGGAAGTAATTTAGTTACTGGAGACTATTCTGTAGGAGCCACAGGGTTTATGGTGGAAAATGGAGTGTTTAAATATCCAGTTAGTGAAATTACCATAGCTGGAAATTTTAATGATATGTTTAAAAATATAACTTTAGCAGATGATCTTGAGTTTAAATATTCAACGAATGCTCCAACAATGTTAATAGAAGGGATGGTTGTAGCAGGAAAATAAAATTTTTTTATTCATAACTTTTCAATCTGTATTCCCACTCACCCATTCTTGAATATTTAACTTTAATAATTAGACCTGTACTCTTATCAAGCCATATATCAAAATTTAACTTCTTATCATCTGGAAGATTTTGGTTTTTAGATTTAAGTTTAAAATGATCAGCTTCATAACTTTTTCCATAAAGCTTAACTTTTTCCTTTGCAACAAATGTTACAACTTGTTTTTTTATACTGCCTGATACTGGACTAATTTGAGATTCTGCTTGAAGTAATTTATGATTCCACCAATTTCCTATGATATTATTTATATCTGCTTCTCCTGAAAAAGAAGAACCTTTAATAACAAATTTATTGTTTTCTTTGTTTAGTTCTAGATTTACAAATTTTTCTTTTTTATTTTGTTTAGTCTTAGAATTATAAGAAATTAATTTATCATCATTATATTTTTCTTCATTATAACCTTCGACTTCAAAAATAGTAGCACCTAATAATTTTACAGTAAATTTAATTTGATTTGTTATTGTGGTAATATTCTTATCTATAGTAAAAAAATAATAATTATATCCAATTAATTCATTGTTACGAAAAATTTCCATTTCTATTTTTTTGAAATTACTATAGTGGAAAATATGGGAATTTAAATTTGTTGTGATAAAAAATAATATAACAATGTTGACAAAAATTTTTTTCATAAAAATTTAGAATAATAGACTTTCTTTTTTTATTAAAGTGTATAATGAGATAATATATGTTTTTATCTATAAAAAATGTTCCTAAAGTTTCATGGAGTTCAGATAAACCTTTAAATATAAAACCAAAAATTACTACTTTCTTTTTTTTATGTTTTGGCTTAACTCTATTTGGATTAGGTGAAGGACTGTTAATAGTCTCAGCTGCAGGAGCCTCACCATGGAGTGTTCTTGCGCAAGGTATCTATTTAAATGTTGGTTTCTCTGTTGGAATAATAACTATACTTATTAGCGCAGGAGTTTTAATTCTTTGGATACCATTAAATCAAAAACTTGGAATTGGTACAATTCTAAATGCTATAATTATTGGCTTGATGATTGATGTTTGTATTAAATTCGTACCAACACCAGAAAATTATATTTCTCAATTGTCTTTAGCTCTCATAGCCGTACTCACTGTTGGATTGGGTGGGGGAATATATTTGGTTGCAAACTTAGGGTCAGGACCAAGAGATGGATTGATGATAGGTTTACAAAAAAAAACAAATTTTCCAATCGCATCTGTAAGAGCATTTCTTGAAATTACAGTAATGTCTATTGGTTGGTATTTAGGTGGGACAGTTGGCGTTGGAACTTTACTATTTGCTTTTGGGATTGGTCCTGCTGTGGCTTTAGGATTATATATTGTTGGAAAAACTTTTAATTAAAGGGGTGTTCCAGATTTTTCGTTTTTTTTTCTATCAGTAGGGTTAAGTATAGCTTTTCTTAATCTAAGAGACTTAGGAGTAATTTCTAAGGCTTCATCAGTATTAAGCATGCTTAATTGTTCAGCAATTGACATTTGTCTAACCGGAGTAAGTACTACGTTTTCATCAGTACCTTGAGTTCTCATATTTGTTAATTGCTTACCCTTCATAACATTAATAATCATATCACCAGCTTTTGGGGCTAATCCGACAATCATTCCTTCATAAACAGGATCATTATGAGTTACAAACATTTCACCTCTTGCTTGTAAGTTAAATATCGCAAATGCAACAGCTTTACCGTTAGACATTGAAATTAAAGCACCATTTTTTCTTCCATCCATTTCACCTTCAAATTTTCCAAAACCATGAAAAATTCTATTAATTACACCAGTGCCTTTTGTTAACGTTAAAAATCTACTTGTGTAACCCATCAGTCCTCTTGTTGGTGCATGAAAAATTAATCTTTTTTTATCTTTCCCCGTATCTTTGAGATCAAGCAATTTACCTTTTCTTCTATTCATTGAATCAATTATTTTTGAAGAAAACTCTTCATCTAAATCAACTGTAATTTCCTCAATGGGCTCTAGTTTGTTTCCATTTTCATCTTTTTGATACAAAACTTTTGGAGGACTTACTGTCATTTCAAAACCTTCACGTCTCATTTGTGTAAGTAGTATTTCAAGCATTAATTCACCTCGACCACTAATCACAAAAGAATCTACGTTAGCATTTTGAGAAAAAGTAATTCCAACATTATTTTGAGCTTCTATAATTAACCTATCTTTAATTTGAGTACTTGTTAATTTTTTACCTTCAGTTCCTGCAAGTGGAGAACTATTAACACTTATTGTAATAGACATGGTAGGTGGATCTATTGGAGTTGCGTGGATTGGTTCAGTTACTTCTAAATCACAAATAGTATCTGCAACATTGGCTTTCTCTAGGCCAGCAATTATCACAATATCTCCTGCTTCTCCAACTTCGATAGGTACTTTTTTTGTTCCTTCGTATCTGAAAATTTTAGTTAATCTACCCTCGTCAACTTTTTCACCATTAAGATTTATTGCTTTAATAGCCTGATTTGCTTTTGCTGTACCTTGTGATATTTTTCCAACCAAACTTCTTCCTAAAAAACTGTCTGCATATAATAGAGTAGATAACATTGCGAAAGGTTTTGTTTTGTCTAGTTCAGCAGGCTTAACATGTTCTATAATCAAATCTAATAGTGGGTGAAGATTTTCTCTTGGGCCATCAACTTCTTTGCTTGCCCATCCAGATCTTCCACTGGCATATAAAACTGGGAAATCTAATTGTTCTTCGTTAGCATCTAAACTTACAAACAAATCAAATGTTTCATCCAAAACTTCATCAGCCCTCTGATCTGCTTTATCCAATTTATTAATTATAACAATTGGTTTTAAACCTTGTTTAAGAGCTTTCGCTAATACAAATTTAGTTTGAGGCATTACACCTTCTGCTGAATCAATAAGCAATAATGCTCCATCAGCCATACATAAAACACGCTCTACTTCTGCAGCAAAATCTCTGTGACCAGGTGTGTCTATAATATTAACTCTAGAATCCTTCCAATCGATTGAAGCTGGCTTAGCTAAAATAGTAATTCCTCTTTCTTTTTCTAACTCACCAGAATCCATTAATCTTTCATCAACAACCTCATTTTCTCTGAATGAACCACTTTGCTTCATTAGATTATCAATCATGGTTGTTTTGCCATGGTCGACGTGAGCTATGATTGTGATGTTTCGAATATTGTTGCTCATAAATTGAGGCTCTTATACATTAATTGAGTCATTTGAAAACTTAAAAAAACCTATTATTTAGTAATGATTTGTCTTTCTAAAAAAAATTCACTTCTTGTGATTGTTCGAAAAACCTATAGATATCAGTATAAAAATTAGACGTATTAAAGGATTAAGAGCATATCTCCTTAAATTTTAAAAAATCTAAATATCAAAATGGAAAATTTTAAACTATTAAAAATAGAAGAGTCTTTGAAGCATTCATTGGAAAAAATGAATTTTAAAGTTCCAACGCCTATACAAAGCATGGCAATACCAGTTGCCTTAGAAGGAAAAGATGTTTTGGGAACTGCTCAGACAGGAACAGGAAAAACTTTAGCATTCAGTATACCCTTAGTTAATAAATTGATATTAGATAAAAATGCATTTGCCTTAGTTATGTGCCCAACAAGAGAATTAGCTAGTCAAGTAATGGCAGCAATTAAAAGCATTATTAGTGACAAAATTAATATTAAAACTGCCTTGCTTATCGGTGGAGAAGCAATGCAAAAACAACTTAGACAGCTAGGCAATAGATCTAGAATAATCGTTGGAACACCCGGAAGAATTAATGACCATTTAAAAAGAAAAAGTTTAAATTTATCAGCTACAAAATACCTAGTATTAGATGAAACTGATAGAATGTTAGACATGGGTTTTACTCCACAAATAGAGATGATTCTAAAATATGTTCCAAAAGATCATCAAACTTTATTGTTTTCCGCAACATTACCTCAAAATATTGTTAGAATTTCCGAAAGATATTTAAATAAACCAGAAAGAATTTCTACAGGTTCAACATCTGTTCCTATTGCAAAAATTAAACAAGAAACACTTCAGGTCTATAAGGAAAATAAATACGATGAATTAATAGATCAATTTATAGCTAGAAAAGGATCAATTTTAGTTTTTGTTAAAACTAAAAGAGGTGCAGATAAAATGGTTAAGCGTCTTAAAGAAGAAGGTCATTCAGCTGATGCCATACACGGGGATCTTCGTCAGAGTAAAAGAGATCGTGTAATCACTTCATTTAGAAAAGGTCTTAAGAGAATACTAATTGCAACAGATGTTGCTGCAAGAGGATTGGACATTCCTTTAATCCAGCATGTAATAAACTATGATCTTCCACAAGTGCCAGAAGATTATGTGCATAGAATTGGAAGAACTGCTAGAGCAGGAAACGAAGGTTCTGCTTTAACATTTTTAACCCCAGACGATAGATCAATGTGGAATGAAATTAGTAAATTAATTGATCCAAACTTTAAACCTACACCAGGTGGAACAAGAAGAAATTCAAGAGGAGGAAAAAAAGGAAAAGCTCCATACAATAAAAAAAGAAAATTTAGAGATGAGAATAAATCTAGTTATGGCAGATCAAGTTCGTCATCAAGAGATGGTGAGAAAAAAAGTTTTGGTTACAAAGGAAAATCTAGTTTCGGGGACAAATCAAAACCATCTAGTTATGGCAGATCAAGTTCGTCATCAAGAGATGGTGAGAAAAAAAGTTTTGGTTACAAAAGAAAATCTAGTTTCGGGGACAAATCAAAACCATCTAGTTATGGCAGATCAAGTTCATCATCAAGAGATGGTGAGAAAAAAAGTTTTGGTTACAAAGGAAAATCTAGTTTTACAAAAAAAGAAGACTCGAAACCAACTGGTTTTACCAATAACCCAAAATACTTTGGAAAAAAAACATCTGAAAGTTCATCAACTAGCTTAGATAAAAAAAGCTCTGGTTTTGGTGGAAAGAAAAAGTTTAAAAGCAGAAGCGATAGACCTAAAAGCTTTACCTTCAAAAAACACAGTCAAAAAAGAGCTAAAATTTAAGACTTTTAGATTTTTCTTTAATAAATTTTCTTTTTTCTTTATAGCATTTCTCAAATAAAACTTAATTATGAAGAAATTTTCATATATCGAGATATTAAGATTATTTACATCACTTGCAGTTGTAATATTTCACTACGCACATTTTTTTTACCCTTATAACTCTTTTTATGACCCAGAATTAGTTATCGAAGGAAATAATTTTCCCTTTTTTTTTATTTTAGAATTGGTTTATAATTATGGAAGATATGGTGTTGAAATGTTTTGGTCTATATCGGGTTTTGTTTTTGCACATGTATATTTAGATCAGCTAAAAAAAATTTCCTCAAAAGAGTTTTTGATAAATAGAATTGCAAGATTATATCCACTTCACTTATTAACTTTAATTATTGTTGCTGGGCTACAATTACTTAGTTTAAAAATAAATGGAAATTTTGAAATTCATAAGGTAAATGATTTATATCACTTTGTATTAAATTTATTTTATATCCATGGCTGGGGAATGGCTGAGGCGTTTTCATTCAACGCACCAACATGGAGTGTTTCAATTGAATTAATAGTTTATGGTATATTTTTTATTTCAATCGTATTATTAAATAAATTTAGAATAAAATTTATAATATTAATTTATATTTTTTTATTATTAGTTGATAAATATTGGGATATTAAAACTTTTTATCTCACTTCTTTTTTTGATTGTTGCAGATTATTTTTTTCTGGAATCTTAATGCATTATTTATGTATAGAAATTAGAAATAAATTTTATTTAATTTCGATATCAATTATTTTAATGTTTGTCTCATGGATAGGTAGCTTTAAGTTATTTATTTTTTTTCCGGCAATAATATTATTTCTTTCAGCCTTTGGAACTATTACAAATAAAAAAATAGGTACTTTCTTTCAGCTTAGTGGAGACTTAACATATGCTCTTTATTTACTACATACGCCAACTCAAATTATGATTATTTTAATATTTGGTTATTTTAATATTAAAGAAGATATTTTTTTTAGTGAATATTTTTTTCTTGGATATATTTCTTTTGTAATTTTTATATCATTTATTAGCTTCAAATATTTTGAAAAACCACTTAACTATAAATTAAGAAGAATATTAAAAAAATAACCAATATCTAAGATTTCTTAGATTTTTCTTTTTTAAGTTTTCTTTTTTCTTTTAAAGTTAATTTAGGTTTTTTACTTATGCTTGAGTCTTTAAATGATTTTCCGCTGTATCTTTTAGACATATCTATTATAAAAATTATATTTTGTTTTGTTTGAAAATGAATGCATACTTATTTTGATAAATTAGAGCATAATTTTTTCTTATAAGCAAACTATATATCTTGTCCCTTTTCAATTGCTTTTTACTCATATGATGTATTTCAATGCATATAATTGTAGGTAAATATTTTTTAAAATTAAATTTTTTTAGCACTTTAAATTCATTTCCCTCAACATCTATATTAATTAAATCTAATTTAGAATTTTTATATTTTGTTTTTTGTAAAATATTATTTAATGTCTCTGATTGTATCTTATCTTTTTTAAAACCATTTGGAAAATTTTTAGAAGCAAAATTTTTATTTATTGTATTTAACATGTTAATTTTTTTTCTAAAATAATAATTTATTTTTTCAGATTTATCGGAAACAGCCACTCTTAAATTAATATCATCAGGTCTTTTTATTTTAAATAATTCAACTGAAAGTGAGTTAATGTCTATATTTACTCCTTTCCAGCCTCGCCTGTAAAGTAGGTGGGTATTATTTCCTTGCAACGGATGATAGCATCCGATGTCGACATAAATACCATTATCTTTTTTGAAAAAATTATTAATAATAGTATCTTCACCTAGAAGTGAATAAGTTCTTCTTGGGTAAAAAATTTTAGGCTTATAATAAATTTGGTAAATTTTCTGAAAAAAATTCATAAATCAATTTAACTTAACTTTAAAAAAAAACCCCCGAAATTTTCATTCCGAGGGCAATAATTTTGTTTAGTGTGTGTTTATAGAGTGTTCTCTAGATGGAAACGAATTACATTCCCATGCCACCCATGCCACCCATACCACCCATACCACCAGGCATTCCACCAGGCATTCCACCAGCACCAGAATCTTTATCGTCTGGTTTGTCAGCAATCATGGCTTCTGTAGTTACAAGTAATCCAGCAATTGAAGCGGCGTCTTGTAAAGCTGTTCTAACAACTTTAACAGGATCTATGATACCTTTTGCAAACATATCAACGTATTCTTCATTCTGTGCGTCGTAACCTTGGCTTTTTTTATTTTGTTCAATTAGTTTTCCAACTACAACTGAGCCGTCAACTCCAGCATTTAAAGTTATTTGTCTAATAGGAGCTTGTAATGCTTTTCCCACTAAAGTAACGCCAGCTTTTTGATCGTCACCCTTAACCTTAAGTTTATCTAGATCTTGCGCAGCGTATAATAGAGCACAACCACCACCAACTACCACACCTTCTTCAACAGCAGCCCTAGTCGCGTTAAGAGCATCTTCAACTCTATCTTTTCTCTCTTTTACCTCTACTTCAGTTGCTCCACCAACTTTAATTACAGCAACTCCACCAGCAAGTTTTGCTAGTCTTTCTTGAAGTTTTTCTCTATCGTAATCAGAAGTTGTTTCTCCAACTTGTTGTTTAATTTGAGTACATCTAGCTTCAATGTCAGATTTTTTACCATTACCACTGATAATAGTACTGTTATCCTTGTCCACTTTTACTCTCTTACAAGATCCAAGATCAGTAAGTTTAACATTTTCAAGTTTAACACCTAAGTCTTCTGAGATAACCTGTCCACCTGTTAAGATTGCGATGTCTTCAAGCATTGATTTTCTTCTATCACCAAAACCTGGAGCTTTCACGGCAACAACTTTTAAACCACCTCTAAGTTTATTAACTACTAGAGTTGCAAGAGCTTCTCCCTCAACATCTTCCGAAATAATCATAAGTGGTCTTCCAGCTTGAACAACGGCTTCCAATAAAGGAACCATTGGCTGTAAATTAGTTAATTTTTTTTCATGTAATAAAATAAAAGGATTTTCTAATTCAGTAGTCATTTTATCTGCATTCGTAATAAAGTATGGTGACAAATATCCCCTATCAAACTGCATACCCTCTACAACATCTAACTCTGTTTCTATTCCTTTTGCTTCTTCAACCGTGATAACACCTTCATTACCAACTTTTTGCATAGCTTTTGCAATCATGTTACCGATTTCTTTATCACCATTAGCTGAAATTGTTCCAATTTGAGCAATCTCATCGCTATCTTTAACTTTTTTTGCTGAAGCAATTAAATTAGACTTAACATGCGCTACTGCTGCTTCAATTCCTCTTTTAACATCCATAGGGTTCATACCTGCAGTAACATATTTTACACCTTCTTTAACAATTGCTTGTGCTAAAATAGTTGCCGTAGTTGTTCCATCACCAGCTTCTTCGTTTGTTTTGCTAGCAACTTCTTTAACCATTTGAGCACCCATATTTTCAAATTTATCTTCTAAATCTATTTCTTTAGCAACAGTAACACCATCTTTAGTAATTCTTGGTGCACCATAGGATTTATCAATAACAACATTTCTACCCTTTGGTCCAAGTGTAACTTTAACTGTATCAGCTAAAATATTAACACCTCTTATCATTGCTGCTCTTGCTTCAGAGTCAAATTTTACAACTTTTGCCATTTTATTTTCTCCTTTTAATTAAATTATTTTCCAGAAATACCCATAATGTCAGACTCTTTCATTATGCTGTATTCTTTACCATTGATTTTAATCTCAGTTCCTGACCATTTTCCAAAAAGAACTTTATCACCAACTTTAACATCCATTGGTATCAGTTTTCCATCTTCTGTTTTTGCTCCTCCGCCTACAGCAATTACCTTACCTTCTTGAGGTTTTTCTTGCGCTGTATCAGGGATAATTATTCCTCCAGCAGTTTTTTCACTACTGTCTAAAACTTCTATTAAAACTCTATCGTGTAATGGTTTAAATTTCATAAATTCTCCTTTTAATATGCGACTCATATAGCTACTGCTTGTATTTTTTCAAGATAAAGAGATAAAAATAACTAAAATAAAAAAGCCAAGAAATTGTAAGTTTTTTGGTCTATACCTCATTTAATGAGCAAAAATATAGACAGCGAAGGATTAAGATCCATAGTTAACGATTATGACATATTTTATATTGATTTATGGGGCGTAATTCATGATGGAATAAGCCTCCATAAAAGTGCAATTCAGGCCTTAGAAGAAATTAGTAAAGCAAAGAAAAACTATGTTCTGTTAACTAATGCGCCAAGACCAAACAGCACTGTAAAAACATTTTTAAAAAAAATGGGAATGAATGAGAAAATTAGAGAAAAAGTTTACTCATCAGGAGAAGCGTCCCTAAGTTATTTAAAAAAAAATTATCTGAATAAAAAGTTTTACCACGTAGGTCCTCTTAGAGATTTTGATTTATTTTTAGAATTTGAAAATAATAAAGGAAAAAATATTAATGAAAGCTCCTACTTACTGTGTACAGGATTGTTCAAAAATCACGATGAAGACTTAAATTACTATAAAGAATTATTTAAAGGACATCTTGATAAAAAGATGATTTGTACTAATCCTGATTTGGTTGTTGATAGAGGTAGTAAAAGAGAATTGTGTGCAGGGTCTGTTGCTTTAGTATTTGAAAAAATGGGAGGTAAAGTTACATATTTTGGAAAACCCTTCCCTGAAGTTTATAATCAGTCAATAAATAACAAAAATAAAAAAGTTTTATCAATTGGTGATAATTTGAATACAGATATTAAGGGTGCCAATCTTTTAAATTACGATTCATTATTAATATCAAATGGTATTCATAAAAATGAAATTAAAAAAGAAGGAATTGAGATAGTATCAAAAAAATATGAAACAGTTGTAAACTTTATTCAAACTGAACTTGAATGGTAAAATTATGAAGATATATAAAAATTTTAATATTTCTAAAAATCATAAAAAATCAATAATTTTAATTGGAAATTTTGATGGCATACATTTGGGTCATCAAAAATTATTTAAATTAGCAAATAGTTACAAAAAAAGATTTAAATTAGATATTGGTGTCGTTACTTTTGAGCCAATGCCAAAAATGTATTTTAATAAAAGAATTAAAAATTTTAGAATTTCAAACATTAGTCAAAAAAATAAAACATTAAATAGTTTAGGAGTAGACTTTATAATTACAAAAAAATTTGATAAAGGTTTTTCTAAGATTAAATCTGAATTTTTTATTAAAGAGATTTTATCTAAAAAATTAGAAGCAAAATATATATTTGTTAGTAACAATTTTAGATTTG
Organism: uncultured Candidatus Pelagibacter sp.; assembly: GCA_905618895.1. Classification (GTDB taxonomy): domain Bacteria; phylum Pseudomonadota; class Alphaproteobacteria; order Pelagibacterales; family Pelagibacteraceae; genus Pelagibacter. The sequence continues at coordinate 18,467 of CAJQTA010000063.1, read as the reverse complement.
GAAATAAAAGAGAAGGAGATGTTAAAGAGTTAATAAAAAAAGAAAGAATTTATGGTTACAAAATAGTAAAACCAAAACCATTAATGATAGGAAGGAAAATTATATCATCAACGTATATTAGATCTCTCTTAGAAAAAGGTAATTTAAAAAAAGCTAATAAAGCATTAACTAGAAACTGGTCGATTCAAGGAATTGTTCAAAAGGGGAGACAACAAGGAAAAAAAATAGGTTTTCCAACCTGCAATATTGATATTAAGGATTATGTAATTGCGATGCCAGGTGTATATGCGGTCAAAGTTTATAAAAAAGATTCTAAAAAGCCTTTAAAAGCAATAGCAAACCTTGGTTATAGGCCCACTTTCAATCAAAAAAAAATTTTATTAGAGGTTCATATTTTTAATTTTTCTGGAAATCTTTATAATAAGTATTTATCAGTTAAATTCATAAAATTTATAAGAAAAGAAAAAAAATTTAATAATGTTAATCAATTAAAAAAACAAATTCAAAGCGATCTAAAGATAGCAAAAAAAAGTTAAAATGAGCAAAGAAAATATAAACTTACCTAAAACTGCTTTTTCAATGAAAGCCAATTTACAAAATAGAGAACCTGAGATTCTAGAATATTGGAAAAAAATTGACCTCTATAAAGAATTGAGAAGGTCAAACAAAGGTAAGGAAAAGTTCATACTTCATGATGGTCCACCATATGCGAATGGCAACATTCATATGGGTACAGCTTTAAATAAAATTTTAAAAGATATAATAGTTAAATTTCATCAAATGAGCGGTAAAGACTCAGTATATGTTCCAGGGTGGGATTGTCATGGATTACCTATAGAATGGAAGATTGAAGAGCAGTATAAAAAAAATAAAAAAAATAAAAATGAAGTTCCTATAGTTGAATTTAGAAAAGAATGTAGAGCATTTGCAGCAAAATGGATTGAAGTTCACAAAGAGCAGTTTAAACGGTTAGGTGTTGTTGGAGATTGGGAAAATTATTATTCGACAATGAGTTTTGATGCGGAAGCACAAATTGTTAGAGAGTTAGGTAAATTTTTAAAAGAAGGAAGTTTATATAAAGGATTTAAACCTGTTCTTTGGTCTACAGTTGAAAAAACTGCATTAGCAGACGCTGAAGTTGAATATCAAGATCATAAATCAGACACGATCTACACTGCTTTCCCAGTTACAAAATCTAACATAAAAGAACTTGAGAGAGCAGAAGTTGTTATATGGACAACAACTCCTTGGACGATACCAGCAAATAAAGCTTTGGCTTATAATGATGCGCTAGATTATTTAATAATCCAATTAGATGATGATGGTGACTTCAAAGATAAAAAAATAGTAATTGCAGAAGACTTGTTAGATTCTGTTATTAAAGACTGTGATATCAAAAATTACAAAGTGATTAAAAAATTTAAAGGAAAAGAATTTAAAGATACTACTTGTAGTCATCCATTTTTAGATCTTGGTTATAATTATGAAATTCCAATGCTTGAAGCAAGATTTGTTACAACAGAACAAGGAACGGGTATTGTCCACTGTGCACCCAGTCATGGACCCGATGATTTTAACCTTTGTTTAAATCATGGTATTAAAGCTATAGAGACAGTTGACGGTGATGGAAAATACACAAAAAATATTCCTTTATTTGAAGGAACTCATATTTTTAAAGCAAATCCAATTGTAATTGAAAAATTAAAGGAACAAAAAAAATTACTATCAAATGGTGAGTTAATTCATTCTTACCCACACTCATGGAGATCAAAAGCTCCGCTTGTTCATAGAGCAACTCCGCAATGGTTTATTTCAATGGAAAGTCATGGTCTAAGAAAAAAAGCACTAAAAGCCTTAGATGACACTACATTTTACCCAAACAAAGGTAGAGAAAGAATAAAAGCAATGATCGAGACAAGACCTGACTGGTGTGTTTCAAGACAAAGAGTTTGGGGAGTTCCACTACCAATATTCATTCACAAAACTACAAAAGAAATTTTAGTTGATGCTGAGGTAAATGAAAATATTGCAAGCATTTATGAAAAAGAAGGTTCTGATTGTTGGTTTTCTGATAATCCACAAAGATTTTTAGGAAATAAATACAAAGCAGAGGATTACGATAAAACTAGCGACATTGTAGAAGTTTGGTTTGATAGTGGATGTACCCATTCATTCGTTTTAGAAAAGAGAGATGATCTTCAATGGCCAGCATCAATGTATTTAGAGGGATCGGACCAACACAGGGGGTGGTTCCACTCTTCCTTGCTAGAGTCATGCGGAACAAGAGGAAGAGCACCCTATGAATCAATTTTATCACATGGCTTTGTTGTAGATGGTAAAGGTCTTAAAATGTCCAAATCAGTTGGAAATGTAATTGCACCTGAGGATATATTAAAAAAGTACGGTGCTGATATTTTAAGAATATGGGTGGCCTCATCAAATTATGAAGAAGATTTAAGAATTGATAATTCAATAATAGAACAACATGCAGAATCATATAGAAAAATTAGAAATACTTTTAGATATTTGCTGGGAAACCTTAATGATGAATTTAAACCTATAGATTTAGAAAAATTAAGATTAAAAGAATTACCAGAACTTGAGCAATATATGTTGCATAAAGTTTATAATTTAAATGAAAATTTTAAAAACTATTTTGCCAACTATGATTTTCATAATCTTTATAAAGAATTATTAAACTTTTGTACTGTTGATTTATCAGCTTTTTATTTTGATATTAGAAAAGATACTTTATATTGTGATCCAAAAAATTCAGAAAAAAGAAATAACTGTATATTAGTTTTAAATATAATTCTTGAATCTTTGATAAAATGGTTTGCACCTATATTATCTTTTACAACAGAGGAAATCTATACATTGATTAATAAAGATAAAAAAAGTATTCATTTAGAAAATTTTATTGATTTCCCAAAATCATTTGAAAATAAAAAATTAAATGAAAAATGGATAGAGTTAAAAAAAATTAGGGATATTTGCAATGTTAGTATTGAAGCTAAAAGAGCAAGCAAAGAAATTGGCTCAAGTCTAGAAGTGAGTCTAACAATTAGCCTAAATGATAAATTATTTAAAATTACAGAGAATACAGATTTTGCAGAATTATGCATTACATCTGGTGTAAAAATTAAAAAAGATGATTCAGAAAAGATTAATGCTGTCGCAGAAAAAGCAGAAGGAAACAAATGTCCTATTTGCTGGAAAATTAATAAAAAGAAATGCGAGAGGCACACAGTAAATATTTAATACTCAATGATTAAAATAAATTTTAAAAAAATTTTAATTAATTTAATAATAATTTCAGTTATTTTTTTAGTAGATAGAATATCTAAAATCTATATTCTCAAAATAGCACAATTAGAGAATACGGTTGATATTTATTTAACACCTTATTTAAATCTTTATTTAATTTGGAATAAGGGAATTGCTTTTGGATTACTTACCTTTGATGAGAGTATTGTTTATAATATAATAAGCTTAATAATAGCCACAGTAACTATTGTCATTTTAGTGCTAATTATAAGGAGTAATGGAGTCAAAATGTATGCCCTAATATCTGTATTAGGAGGATCATTAGGCAATCTGTTTGATAGAATTTACTACTCTGCAGTTCCAGATTTTATTGATTTTCATATAAACAATTTTCACTGGTTTATTTTTAACGTTGCGGATATATTTATTACATTAGGTATTATTTGCCTTATTTATGCAGAAATTTTTAATAAGAATGAGACAAAATGAAAAGTTTATCTAAAAATTTATTTTATCTATTTTTGGTTTTAATAGCCTTGAGTGCTTGCCAAAGTGTAAAAGATGGATTGACAGGAGCAAAAAGATCAACTTCAGATGAGTTTTTAGTTGAAAAAAAAAATCCATTAGTATTGCCACCAGAATTTGGAGAACTACCCCTACCAAACACAATAGTAGATAGCGATCAAGACAACAATAGTGATGACGAGGTAGACCTAAGGGTTATTCTTGGAAAAGGAAAAACTTTGATTAAGACAGATTCAAAAAAGCAAACGACAAATAATTCTTTAGAAAAATCTATAATAGAAAAAATTAAAAATAATTAATGTTAACCAAAAATATTAATTTTAAAAGTTTTAAATTAAAAAAAAATAATAAAAAAATTAAAATAGATTTAAAATTATTTTTAAAAGAAAATAACATGATTTTAAAATCATTAGGATCAGGTTACAGAAATAATTATAATAAAAAAATATTAAAAAAATTCAAAAATTTTTTCAATATTAGAGTTATTGGAATGGGTGGTTCGACTTTAGGAACTGAATCTATTTATGATTTTTTAAACCATAAGATTAAAAAAAAATTTCATTTTATTAACAATCTTCAACCAAATAAAAGCTCTGTTAAAAAAAAAAGAAACTGTGTTAATTTAGTAGTTTCTAAATCAGGTGATACACTTGAAACAATTTCAAACACAAACATTATTATAAAAAAAAAAGATAAAAATATTTTTATTACAGAAAATAAAAAAAGCTATTTATTGGATCTTGCTGAAAAGTTAAAAGCCGAGATTATTTACCACAATAATTATATAGGTGGTAGATATTCTGTATTATCAGAAGTTGGTATGCTACCAGCTGAATTGATGGGCTTAGATACAAAGAAATTTAAACAAATAAATTATTTGGTTAAAAACAAAAATTTTATGAACTTATTAACAAAAAATGTGAGTAGCACACTTTATTTTTTAAAACAAAAAAAATTTAATTCTATAATTCTAAACTATGATGAAAAATCATATAATTTATTTAGATGGTATCAACAGTTAGTTGCTGAGAGCTTAGGAAAAAATGGAAATGGCATTCTACCAGTTATTTCCTCTATGCCTAAAGATAATCATAGTTTGATGCAACTTTATTTAGATGGACCTAAAAATAATTTTTTTACTTTTTTTTATGTAAAAGAAAAAAATTCCCCTAAAATTATTAATAAAGAAATTCTTTCTTCTTATAAATATTTAAAAAATAAAGATATAAATCAAATAATATTTTCTCAAAAATCAGCAACAGAAAATGTATTCCTAAAAAAAAATATTCCCTTTAGAAGTTTTGAAATTTTAAATAGAGATGAAAAAACATTAGGTGAGTTATTTTGTTTTTTTATACTAGAGACAATACTAATTGGGAGGGCTTTGAAAGTTAATCCGTATAATCAACCATCTGTGGAGTTGATAAAGAAAGAAACCAACAGGATATTAATTTAAGAATAATTGCCAAAAATAACCTTAGAAATACCATAAGTTTTTTCTTCAATAATGTTAAAGTTATCTGGAAGTTCATCTTTTTCATTTTTGTGTCTATGAATAATAACTATCCCTTTTTTGGCCAATACGTCAGATTGAATTATCCCCGTTAACAATTTGGACAAGTTTTTTTCTTTATAAGGCGGGTCCATAAAAATAATATCAAATTTTTTTTTAAAAATTTTAAAATTTAATTTATCAAAAATATTTTCTTCAATTATTAAAGAATTATCTTGGTAATTTAGGTTAGAAATATTTTTTTTTAGAATTGGCAATACTTCTTTGTAATTTTCAACAAAAATTAAAGACTCAGACCCTCTAGATAGACATTCAAGGCCAAATGATCCAATACCAGAAAATAAATCCAAAATATTTGATTCTTCTATTTTAACATCAAACTTATTAGAGTGCACAATAATATTAAATATAGATTCTTTTGTTAAATCCTTAAGAGGTCTAGTTGTTTCATCCTTAGGCTGAAGAATTTTTTTCCCTTTGAAATTTCCCGATATTATTCTCATTTATCTATTACTTTGTAACCGATATCTTTACGGAAAAAACCACCATCCCAATTTAGTAATTTTATTAAATCAAATATTTTTGTTCTTGCTTTAGAAAAATCTTCAGATAAGCAAACAAAATTTAAAACTCTACCTCCAATAGCATAAATTTTTCCTTCATTTTTTGCTGTACCAGCATGATAACAGTACTCGTCACTATCAAGTTTGATTTTAGCAATATCTTTAATTAAAACATTTTTCTTATATTGTTCTGGATATCCTTTTGAACAAAGTACAACACATAAACTTTTTTTGTTAAGCCATTTTATTTCTGTTTCATGTAATTTTTCATCACAACATGCCAATATAATATCTAGTAAATCTGAATTTAGTTTTGGTAAAATAGTTTGGCATTCGGGGTCACCCATACGGACGTTATATTCAATTAAAAAAGGTTCATTTTTTACAATCATTAATCCAGCATACAAAAAGCCTTTATAATTTGTTCCAATTTCTTTAAGACCTTTTATCGTTGGTTCTATTATTTTTTTTAGAATTTTTTTTTCAAGTTCATTATTAATCAACCTTGAAGGAGAGTAGGCACCCATACCACCTGTATTTTTTCCCAAATCACCTTCTAATACTCTTTTATGATCTTGAGCAGTTTCAAAATTTTTTATTGTTTTTCCATCGGTTATAATAAAATAGCTCATTTCTTCACCCTCAAGAAATTCTTCGATAAGTATATTCTTTGCTTTACCAAATTTACCTTCAAAAATTTCCTTTATACCAAGAGTAGCTTCAGCTTTATTGTTGCATATATAAACACCTTTACCAGCAGCAAGTCCATCAGCCTTAATAACAAGAGGGTAGTTATTCTTTTCTATAAATTTATTTGCTTCACTAATATTTTCAAAAATTCCAAATTTAGCTGTTGGAATATTATATTTTTCACAAATATTTTTTGTAAAAATTTTAGAACCCTCAAGCTGTGATGCAATTTTATTAGGCCCAAATACTTTGATATTTTGCTCCTCTAAAAAATCAACAATGCCATCTACTAAATATTTTTCTGGACCAATTATTATTAGATTGATTTTGTTTGATAACAAAAATTTTTTCAGTTCATTGAAATCTTCCACGTTTAAGGCTATATTTTTGGCAATTAAAGCTGTTCCAGCATTACCTGGAAAACAGTATAGCTCATCAACCTTTTTAGACTTACTCAAAGCTTGACAAATAGCATGTTCACGTCCACCGCTTACTATTATTCCAACTTTCATATATTAGTATATAAACTAAAAATGAATAAAAAATTAGCCAAAATAGAATATTTACCAAATAACTTTAAAATTCTTGAAACAGGAGATCATGTAATTTGTGCAGTATCAGGTAAAATAATAAAATTAGAAGAACTTAACTACTGGAATGTTGATCTTCAGGAGCCTTATTATTCGTATGTAGAGGCTTCACAAAAAAGAGAAAATAACTAGAAATATATTTATTTCCAACGATTATGAGACCAAATCCACTGTTCTGGATTTTTTAAAATCATTTTTTCGAGCACTCTGTTTAAGTCTAAAGTTATAGATTCAATAGACTCATTGTCCAAATACTTCAACGGTTTATGTACAGTTAATTTAAAATTTATGTCTTTTACTCTTTCAATATAAATAGGAACAACTCTACACTTAAATTTTTTTATAAATTGAGCTGGGATTGTGGTTGTAAGGGCCTCATTATTAAAAAAATTAGATCTAATACCTTGGGAAACTCTCTGATCAATCATTAAAGCAATAGATGAACCATTTTTAAAAAATGAAAGCAATTGCTTTGTACCTGAAATACCTTTTTTGATTTGATTTTTACAAATATATTTTTTTCTTATCTTTTCCATTACAAAATTTAAAAATTTATTGTTAAGAGGTCTATAAATAGCAGCCAAATTAATTCCTGATTTTTCTATATGCATAGCCATTAATTCAAAATTATTAAAATGTCCTGAAATAAATATTACAGGTTCATTACTATCTTTAATTTCATTTAGAAATTCTTGACCTTCAATGTGTAAATTATTCGTGAATACTGATAATCTAAATTGTTTCATAAAGACATACTCAGAAAGAATTCTTCCATAATTACTCCACATTTTATGAATTATTTTCTTAACATTATTAGGGTCTAGTTTAGGAATGGCTTTGCATATATTTTCTTCTATTATTTTTTTAGATCTAAATAATGGTCCAATTAAAGCTACAATTTTGCCGGAAATACTTGATGCAAGCTTTAAACCTAATATTTTAAATATGAAGAAAAAAAATATAATTATTATAAATTGAAAAAAATACTTTATTGATTTCATATATTTGATTTTATTAACTTAATTAATTCCTCTTCTTGTTTTATTACAAGGTCAATTCCTAAAAAATCAATTTCATCAAGATCTTTATGGTTAATTTTGATATAATCTTTTTCAGTAGTTAAAATTTTAGCATCTAATTTTTTGGCATGCAGTTTGATCTCGCTAATATCTTGGTGAGTATATTGATAATGATCAGGAAATTTTAATTCTTTAATTATATCAAATTTATTTTTAATTAGGGTTTTTTTAAAACTATCAGGATTTCCGATCCCAGAAAAAATTAAATATTTTTCTTTATTATTAAATCTATCGATATTATTTGGAACATACAGGGTTTCAAAAATGTTAATATTAGCATTATATTCTTTAATAGACTTTTTTAAATTAGAGACATCTTCATCGTTACCATTTAAAAAAACCGCATCATGTTTTGCAATACTTTTTATATTTTCTCTGAGTGGACCTGCTGGAATTAATAAACCATTGCCAATCCATTTTAAATTATTAAAACACACAAAGCTTAAATCATAATTCATTGAATTATCTTGTAATCCATCATCAAATATAGCCACATCAATGTTGTCTTTGATAGCCTCATTAAGTCCAGACTTTCTATTTTTTAAGCAGTAGAGCTTTGTTTTACCTGCTAATAATTTTTGTTCATCAATTTGATCCTTGTAAAATTTTTTTATTGTAGCAGCCTTTAAATTCAGACTTTTTAATATTTGACAAATTTTTATTGAAAGGGGAGTTTTTCCAGTTCCTCCAATATAAATGTTACCCACACATATAGTCATAATATTTTTAGTATTTTTCTTTTTAATTCTTTTTTTATTTAAATAAAAATTATTTAATTTTATTGGGATTGTAAATGGCAATAAAAGGTATGACAAATAGTTGGGTTTTTTATAGTCCCAAAATTTAGGCTTTTTTAATTTCATTTTTTATTAATTAAAAAGTTTATTTCTTTTAATGTTGAACTTAAAATTATATTTCCTAAATTTTTAATTTTAGATTTTATTTTAAAAGAAACTGTTTTATTTTTAAATATTCTATCAATATTAACAATCATTTGATTTAAATTATTTACTCTTGTGGATACCTTATATTTATTTAGAAGTTTATATATTTCATAAAAATTTAAAATATTTGGACCATATAATATTTTACATCCATATCTAGCAGCCTCCAATGGATTTTGACCGCCATGCTTAATAATAGATCCACCAAGGAAAACTATTTTGCACAACTTAAAAAACGATTTTGTTTGGCCATAAGAATCAACCAGATATATATCTGTATCTTTATGAATTTTCTTCTCTGAGCCATGAACATGAAATTTAAGATTTAATTTTTTTATTTCATTTATAATTCGATCTGTTCTATTGATATGTCTTGGAATTATAATTGTTAATAAATTCTTATATTTTTTTTTAAGTTTTTTATGCGCAAGAGCACATAAAGCTTCTTCAGTTCCATGTGTGCTTGCAGCACACCACACCCGCCTTGATAAAAGAAATTTTTTTAAATTATTATTTAAATGATATTCATTTTTTTCTGTTTGAGAAAACTTTAAATTTCCAATATATTTTATTTTTTTTGCACCAAGAAACTTAAGGTATTTTTTTGACTCAATATTAGAGCAAAGACAGATATCAAATTTTTGAAAAATAGTTTTTGCAATAAAAATAAATTTTTTCCATCTTTTAAAAGATTTTTTAGTTATCCTTGCATTCAAAAGTATAAGTGAAATAGATTTTTTATTAATATTTGATATCATATTTGGCCATATTTCAGAGTCTATGAAAATAGCAACGTGGGGCTTCCAATAATCTAAGAATTTTTTAGAATGGAAATTTGTATCAATTGGAAAAAACTGATGAATAGTTTTTTTTAATTTTAAATTGAATAATATTTTTGAGGAACTTAAAGTGTTAGAGGTTATCAGAATTTGTTTGATATTCTTATTTTTTTCTAGCTTTTCAATTAATGGTATTACACTTAATATCTCTCCAACACTAGCGCCATGAAACCATATTAATTTTCCTTTTAATTTTTTTTTAGAAAAAAAACAAAATTTTTCTTTAAATCTTATTGGGTCTTCTTTTTTTTTTAATAATCTAAAAAAAATAATAATTGGAGAAGCTAATATAATTAAATTTATTACTATTCTATAAATAAATAACATTACTCTTTTCTAATTTGTGTATCATAGAAGTTTTTGTAAACAATTGATTTTGACAACAACTCTTTATGGGTTCCTTCTCCAGATACCTTTCCAGCATCTATTACATAAATTTTATCAGAATTAAGAATAGTTGATAATCGGTGGGCAATTACAATAGTAGTTCTATTTTTAGTTAAAAAATTTATAGCCTTTTGAATTTTATCCTCAGTTTCAGCATCCAGCGAAGAAGTTGCCTCATCTAGGAGAATTATTTGACTTTTTTTGAGTATTGCTCGGGCTATAGATAGTCTTTGTTTTTCTCCACCAGATAATCTTGTACCATTTTCTCCTATGATTGTGTTGTATTTATCAGGTAGTTTTTCTATAAACTCACTTGCAAAAGAATATTTTGCTGCTTCTTCAATTTCAGTTTGGGTAGCATCTAAATTCGCATAGGCAATATTATTTCTGATTGTGTCATCAAATAAAGTGGTGTCTTGACTAACTAATGAAATACTTTTCCTTATGGAATTAATCGTAGACTTGTAAATTGATTGATTATCTATTGTAATATCACCTGAATATGAGTCGTAAAATCTAGGAATTAAATTTAATATTGTAGATTTTCCAGAACCGCTATGACCAACAAGTGCGGTCATTTTTCCACCTAACATCTTTAAATTAACAGAATTTAAAACCTTATCTCTCTCGCTATCATACTTAAAATCAACATTTTTAAATTCAATACTTCCATTTGTTATTTGTATTTTGGAATCATTTTTACTTTGAATTAAGTTTGATTTTTCATCTATAATTGGCAGTAATCTTGCAGCTGCAGAGACACCCTGGCCTATAGTTATATTTAAAGTCGCAAGAGATCTTACGGGTTGGTAGGCCAACATCATTGCAGCAAGAAATGAGAAAAAATTATTAATTTCTAAATCATTACTTAAAATAAGTTTTCCAGAAAAATATATTAATATAGCTATCATAATACCTGTGAGCGTTTCCATTATTGGAGAAGTCCTAACATAAACAGTTTGAATTTTTTTTGATTTTTCCTTAACATCATTTATGAATTTTTCAGCTCTGTTATTTTCATATTTTTCTCTTTGAAATATTTTAATAAGTTTATGATTTTTAAATAATTCTATTAAGTATGTATTAAGTACCCCAGCTTTCAGCATTTGTTCGGTCGCAACTTTACCAACTCTTTTTCCCAAACTTCTAGCAGCAAGAGTAGCCAATGGAATCATTATGATTGCAATTAAAGAAAGTTTCCAGTTTTGGAAAAACATTACAGTGAGTAACCCTATTAATGTTAGACTATCTTTAAACACATTAAGAATAGCGATACTAATTAAGTTTGTTATATGAGAAACATCATTAGTTAAACTTGAAATAAATTTTCCAGTATGTTTTCCATCAATTAATTTTGTATCTGCATTGATTAAGTTAGAAAGCATATCACACTGCATATCTTTTCTAACTTCTTCTGAGACACCTATCATTGTGACTTTTGCCAAATATAAAGACAAACCTTTTACTGTAAAAGCTACAATAATGAAAAATGGAATAATAAAAATTAATGTTTGATCTTTCTCAATAAATATTTTTTTAATCGCTGGATCTAAAAGATATGCAATAGCAGATGTGCTTCCAGCAACTAACAACCCAAAAAATACTGATAATAATATTTTTTTTATATATTTGTTTGTATAATCAAAATATAGTCTTTTTAAAATTTCATTTTTTTTCATAAGTAATTTAAATTTTCCCAATAAAAATATTAGATAAAATTAAAGCACCTAATAAATTATTACTTTTAAAAATTTTTAAACTATTTTTAGGGTTTGTGGGATTAAAATTATAAATTTGATAAAAAAATAAATGGAATATGGGAATTATCATAAAAAAATAAAATATCATATTAAAGTTCATAAATAGACCTACTATAATTAATGTAGTTGTGAATATTAAGTAACATATTGTTAAAAATAAGTTTGAATTTTTTTTAAACTTTATAGATGTTGATTTTATCCCTATTATTTCATCGTCTTTTATATCTTGAAACCCGTATATTGTGTCGAAACCTAGTGTCCAAAATATGGCTCCTAAATAAAATATTATAGGAATAATATCTATTTGATTTTTTATGCATATCCATCCAAGAATTAAACCATAATTAAAAGTAATACCTAAGAACAATTGAGGCCAATAAGTATATCTTTTCATCAGAGGATAACTGAATGCTAGAGGCATAGACCCTAATGCCAAAATAATTGTGAGAGTGTTAAAGTTTATTAAAACCAAAAAAGCTAAAAAACAAAGAATTAAAGTATAAATTAATCCAAGTTTTATTGATATCTTTCCTGAAGCAATAGGCCTTTGTTTTGTTCTTAAAACTTTTTTGTCAAATTCCTTATCAAAAATATCATTAACTATGCAGCCAGCAGATCTCATTAAAATAGAACCTAAAAAAAATAATAACAGGAAAAAAAAATAGTCATTAAAACCGTATGAAAAATCATAAGCAATAGTTAGACCCCATGCACAGGGCCAAAACAAAAGCATAAAACCAATTGGCTTTTTTAACCTTGTTAATTCAATAAAGAGATTTAATTGTTTCATAATAATTTACTTGTAAATAGCAAAGCCTAGTTTCATAATCAAACTGATTCGTATGAATATAGATTACACAGTAACAGCTCTAATGTTTCCAGCTATTCCGCTATTAATGAATATTTATAGCAATAGATTTCACTCATTAAGTAAGCTAATTCGGCAACTACATGACGAACATGTTTATGAAAACCATATTCCACCCGAGTGGAAAAAACAATTTATAAACCTAAGTGGAAGAATTGTTTTATTAAAATGGACGATCATGTTTGCTGCATTTGGTCTTTTATTTAATTTGTTAACTGTTTTTGCTCTTTATCTAAATGAAATTTTTGTAGCAAGAATAATTTTTGGATCTTGTTGCATATCAATGATGGTTTCTATCATCATTTTTGTTAGAGAACTTCAGGTTTCAACAAATGCTCTTAAATTACATATGTCTGATATGGATGTTGATTTAGATTAATTAGGAATAATCACAGCAGGCCCAGTTAATAATCTTGCCTCTAACTCTTCATGAGCTTTTCTTGCCTCACTTAAAAAATATTTTTTAAAAATTACGACTTTAACTTTGCCAGATAATACTGCATCAAAAACTTTTTTTGCAGACCCCACTAATTCTTCTCTTGTAGCTGTATAGTGAGCGATAGATGGACGAGTAAAAAATAAACCTTTTGCATTAATATGTTTCTTAACATCTATAGTATCAACGTAACCTGATGCATTACCGAAAGCGACCATCATGCCTCTGACTTTTAATGTTTCGATTGATCCATCAAATGTTTTTATGCCAACACCGTCATAGACAACATCAACTCCATTTTTACCTACAATCTTTTCTACTTCTTCAACAAAGTTTGTATCAGTATAATTTATTACGTGATGACAACCATTTTTTTTAGCAATATCTTCTTTTTCTTTAGAACCAACTGTGCCAATAACTTCAGCTCCTAATGCATTAGCCCACTGGCATAAAATTTGGCCAACACCACCAGCTGCCGCATGGTATAAAACTTTATCACCTTTTTTAATTGGGTAAGCTCTGTGTAATAAATATTCAGCAGTAATTCCTTTAAGCATAATACAAGATGCAATTTCATCTGAAATTTTCTCCGGAACTAAAACTAGTTTCTCTTGAGGAAATAATTGTTTTTCAGAATAACTGCCAATTGGCATTGAAGAGTGAGCTACTCTATCACCAACTTTAAATAGATCTACCTCAGAACCTATTTCTTCAATTATTCCACAAGCTTCTAGACCAATTCCACTTGGTAGAGGAATAGGGTACAAGCCTGTTCGATGATAAACATCAATATAATTAAGACCAATTGATAAATTTTTTATAAGAACTTCTTTTGGACCTGGCTTTCCGATTTCAACATCTCTGATCTGTAAAGTTTCAGGACTACCAAATTTTTCTATTTCAATTTTTTTCATTATTTTACAAATGTACCATTATGATAATCTTGCACTGCTTGCAATATCTCTGCTTTAGTATTCATTACAAATGGACCACCTCTTGCAATATGCTCGCCAATTGGTTTTCCTGATATTAATAAAAATTTAGCTTTAGTTAAGCTAGAAACTTTCAACTTTTCTCCTCTAGTTAGGATAATTAAAGTAGAGTTTTTAGCTTGGTCATGGTTTTGATCTCCAACCTTAATTTCTCCATCAATTAAGTAAATTAAAGAATTATGTGTTGAAGGAAGATTAAAACTAAACTCTTTACCTTCTTTAATCTCTACATCAAAGTAAACAGGTTCAACGTTGTGGCCCTTAACTGGTCCCTCTGCACTTTCAAATTTTCCAGCAATTACTTTGACAGTTTTATCGGCATCTTTATGAGTACTCATTTTATCTGCATCAATATAAATGTACTCAGGTTTGTTCATTTTTAATTTAGCAGGCATATTTATCCACAATTGAAAACCATGTAGCTTACCTTCTGTCATTGCAGGCATTTCAGAATGAATTATTCCACCACCAGTTTTCATCCACTGAACATCTCCTGAAGACATTCTACCTTTAGCACCGGTGCTATCCTCGTGCTCAAATTCACCACTTAACATATAAGTAACTGTCTCAATTCCTCTATGAGGGTGGGGAGGGAAGCCTCCGATATAATCATCTTTATTTTCAGAACCAAACTCATCCAACATTAAAAAAGGATCATGATAATCAATAAGATGAGTACCAATACTTCTCTTTAGTTTAACCCCAGCACCATCTGATGCCGCAACGGGTTCTATTATTTTTTTTACTTCGATTTGACCCATATTTATGTTCGATTACCTTTAATTAGAAAATAAATTCCACCAATTAAAAGAAATATTTGTTCACTAGTAAATAGTTTTGTTGTGATGAACCAGTCTGGATGTGCAATAGCAAATATATTAATCATCATAATAACAATCATTAATCCAGCTAGCCTTGTCAGCAAGTTTCCAAAAGGATTTTTAATAAAGCCACTAATGATTAATATTAATCCTGCTAATAATTCTGATAAAGCAACTAAAGATGCGAGAGCAGGCGATAAGCTAAAATATTCAATTAATCCTTGAGGAGGTAAAGGAAATTTACCTAGACCATGAATTATAAAAGCTATTCCTATTCCAAATCTAAAAAATAAAGAAGCTAATGCATCTATATTTGAAAAAAAATTATTAACTTTATTATTTAAATTTTGCATTCTATCCTTTATTTTTTGTTATGTGATCCGTCACAAAATGGCGGATTGTTAGTTTGTTTACAAGCACAAAAAAACATTTTTTTAGTTTCTTCAGCCTTGTATGCCAGCGGCGTAAATTCTGTACCTTTATGTGATCCGTCACAAAAAGGTTGCTTTGTACTCTTTCCACATGAACACCAATAATAAGATTTATCTTTTTCAACTTCAACAGCGATTGCACTATCGCCCGCTCTTTCTCCTTTGGTCATATTTACCCTTTCAATTTATTT
The DNA here is from genome assembly GCA_905618895.1 of uncultured Candidatus Pelagibacter sp. GTDB lineage: Bacteria > Pseudomonadota > Alphaproteobacteria > Pelagibacterales > Pelagibacteraceae > Pelagibacter. The sequence continues at coordinate 2,571 of CAJQTA010000063.1, read as the reverse complement.
GACTTGTACATAATGCTTTGTTATCAATAATGCAATAACACATAATAATCATACTAGTATACAAAAACATACCATGAAAAACTTAATAGATTGTCCAGCAGAAAGAGCAGTTTACTTCCTTGGAGGTAAATGGAAAATTAGGATCTTGTTTGGCTTACTACAAAAAAAAAAAATGAGATTTGGTGGGTTTAAAAAAGTATTGAAAACCATTACACAACAAATGCTATCTAAACAGCTTAAAGAGTTAGAGGCTGATGGAATAGTTAATAGAAAAGTCATTCAAATAATGCCACCAAATGTTGAGTATTCACTTACAGAATTTGGCCTTTCGGTTATGCCAATATTAAAATCTTTTTCAGAATGGAATAAAAGAAATACACGTACAATTTCAGTAAAATTAAATAAAAATTTTGAAGAAAATAGAATTAGATAGTATCTAAGTTACACCATTAATTACCGTATCTTTCATTTATTAAATGTGTATAAATAGAATAGCGCTGATTTAAGTTAAATTGCGGAGCGCTTTATAAATCCTGCTAAAGCGACACTTCAACCATCGCTTTAGTCGGTGGTTTTTTTTTGAAATTTTCAAAATTTAAACCGGGTATTTGAACTGTATTGTGCACCCTGCATTTGCTTAAGCACTAAAAAGGAGAAAAGAGGCCTATGAACTTAACCCTCTTGTTAAAACGTTACCTTTTTTCTCCAAAAAACTTGGAGAAAAAAAATGAGCACAAATAGATTAAAAGAAAGATTAGATAATGGACCTGTTATATGCGCTGAAGGTTTTTTATTTGAAATAGAAAGGCGTGGTTACATGGCATCTGGAGAATTTGTTCCAATGGTGTCGTTGGACCATCCGGAGGTCTTAGAGAATTTGCATAGAGAATTTCAACATGCGGGTTCAGATATTGTTGAGGCCTTTACTTATAATGGACATAGAGAAAAAATGCGTGTTATTGGTAAAGAGGAACTTCTTGAACCTTTAAATCGTTCAGCGTTAAAAATCGCAAAAAAGGTTGCAGTAGATTCACCAAAGCGACACTTCAATCAAGGAAGTAGGCCTAATTTAATGGCAGGTAATATTTCAAACTCAAATATTTGGAAGCACAATGATAAAGAATCTCAAAAAGTAGTTGAGTCTATGTTTTTTGAAATGATTGGATGGGCTGTTGAGGAAGGTGCAGACATGTTGATTGGTGAAACTTTCTATTATGCAGAAGAAGCATTTAAAGCATTAGAGATAATGAAGAAAACAGGCCTACCAACAGTTCTAACAATTTCTCCAATGGGTGAAAATGTAATGAGAGATGGAAAATCTGTAGTAGATACTTGTAAGGAGTTAGAGCAACTAGGTGCAGATGTAGTTGGTTTAAATTGTTTTAGAGGTCCTTCAACGATGCTTCCTTTTTTAAAGGAGATAAGAAAAGCTGTGAAGTGTCATGTAGGTGCTCTACCTATTCCGTATAGAACAAGTGAAGATTATCCAACATTTTTTAACCTACCGGATAGAAGTAACTGTCAGTGCCCATCACCACATGGAAGAACATTTCCAACAGCATTAGATCCACATTTTTGCAACAGATATGAAGTTGGACAATTTGCAAAAACAGCAAATGATTTAGGTATAAATTACCTTGGAGTGTGTTGTGGAGCTAATCCAATGTTAATTAGAGAGATTGCTGAATCTGTAGGATTAAAAGTACCTGCAAGCAAATATAGAGAAAATATGGAAAATCATTTTATGTATGGAAAAAATAAAAGAATTCCCAAACATATGACTGAATATGGAGATAAGGCTTAGGTTTATTTAGATTCTATTTTGGGTAATAGTTGTTTTAAATTTGTTATTTGTATTTTTGGTAAATAATCAAGATTATCAAAAATATTATTATTTCTATTTACCCAAATAGAACTGTAACCATAGTTTCCGCCACCAGATACATCCCAAGTATTTGCACTCAAAAATGCAACTTCATTTTTTTGTATTTTGTATTTTTTAATTGGCATGTCATAAACTTTTGAATCTGGTTTATAAATTCCAACTTCTTCAATTGAAAAAATATCATCGAATAGATTGTCTAATTTGTTATTCTTAACTAATTCGTTAAGAAGAGCAGGTGTCCCATTAGAAAGAATTCCTATTTTATAATTTTTGTCTTTAAGACTTTTTAAAACTTCTGGCACCTCTGAAAAAGTAGCAAGTGTTTTATAAAGGTCTAATAATTCACTCCTCATTGAAGAGTCTATTTTAAAAGCCTTCATTGATTTATTTAAACTGTCTTCGGTGACTTGCCAAAAGTCTTTATGTCTATTCATTAAACTTCTAAGCCAAGTATATTCTAATTGAGTAGTTCGCCAGTAATTTGCAAAATCTTCCCACTTATCACCAATTTTATCTTTACATTTTTCTGCTGCTGAATTGACATCAAATAATGTGCCATATGCATCAAAAATTATTGCTTTAATATTTTTCATAAATTAAATTAAAATTAATGAGTAATATTAGATTATTTTTTAAAGAAAGTTTATCGCTTAATTTAACTGCTAAGCTTGATAAATCACAATCCC
>CAJQTA010000062.1 GCA_905618895.1 uncultured Candidatus Pelagibacter sp. | reverse complement strand
TAAACTTATTATATTTTTTTGCTTTAAAAAAAATTTCTAAAAAGACACTGTATGGCTCTCCAGCTATAACTATAATAGGTTTATAATTCACTTATATTTGTATTGAGTTTTACTTTATTGAAATAAATTTTTGAAAATTGGTCTAATTGTCTATTTTGTTCATAGCTAATAAATTTTTCCAATTCTTTATCTGCATCTATTTCCATTAAATTTTCTTTTATATCTTGAAGTTTTATTATTAGAAAATTACTACCAACCTGTATCGGTTTAGTGTGATTACCAACTTTTAGTTTGATAATTGGCCTAGATATTTTTTTCATAAGGTTTTCTTTTTCAACCCATCCTACTTTGCCACCAAATTTTGCACTGTCAGAAACACTATATAAATTAGCTGTATTTTCAAAACCTATTTCATTAATACTCAAATTAATTTTTTCAATTACTTCATTAAGCGGTTGATCTTTTTTTTCAAAAACAATTTCTGACAATAGATAGGATATTTTTTTTTGAGATATTTTTTTTTTAGAAACTTTTTTTTTAAGCATTTCTACATCTATTTTTATTTGATTTTCATATTTTTCTAATATTAATTGATTCCAGACTGTTTCTATTTCAATTTTTTTCAAAACATCTTTTATTGTTAAATCATATTTAATCAAATAGTTTTCAAATTCTGTTTCATTATTTAGATTAAGTTTTAAATAAAAATCTTTGATAATTTTTTTTAAATATGGATTTTTTTGATTTAATTCATAATATTTTAAAAGTTCAATTTCTTTAATTTTTTCTTTAACTATAGATTCTGTCGCTATAATTAGAATTTTATTTTTATCTATATTTTTTAATTGATTGTTTAATGCGATTAAATATTTTGACTCATTCTTTATATCAATATTTGTTATTATTTCATTTTCAACCTTGTATGCTATATAAATATCACTTTCTGCATTTGAGCTAAAATTTAGCAAGACCAAATAAGTAATAATAAAACTTAATATTTTTTTTAATTTCATTTTCTTAAGTTTGGACTACTTGTTTTGCCAAAAGGTATAATAGTTAATTTAATAAAAATATTTTCTTCTGGCTTTAAGTCTCTATCGCTATAATAGTCTTTATTATATTCTAGAGCTGCTATTAGACAATCATTGGTATATTGATACATTAAATTATAAAATTCTGTAAGCCTGGTCTTTTTATTTATTCTTGTTCCAAATGATAAGTTTTGTGAATCATCAAAATTAAGTGTAGTTTTATTTGTTAAATAACTTTTACTCCCTAATGTGTCATTTTCATTAAGATATTCAAAAGTTGATATAAAGTTATTTACTTTAAACTCTGAACTTAGTAATTCATAATTTTTATTTTTTAGATTGCTGTCTATGGAAAAATCATAGTTGAATTTAATATTATCATTTGGAATATAATCTAAAGCACCAATAAAATCAGACGTTTTACTACCTAGATTGTTATTTCTTGGTAAATGATTATCAGCAACTAATCGTAAAATATTAGCAATTTTTGCACCAACAATTTCTTTGTCAAATTTATTAGTTTTGGAAAATTCCACGCCATATGTGATTGAGGCTCCACCCTCCACACTATCACTAGCAGAAATCCTATCTATACTAAAAATATTATTAGAGTCTATTCTTCTATTTATATCTCTCATATTTTTAGTATTATTTGGACTAAACTTAAAGGAAATCATTGGTTTCAATGTATCGTTGTAATTAAGATTCTCTTTTTTTAACGGATAAGATGAATTATACTCCATAATAGTTGCCAACTTATTATCTGTTGTGCCTTTATATACAGTGGAATTTTTCCCATCAGTATTAATATTTTTAACTAAAAATTTGTAATCATTTTTAAATCCATTATTAGAAACTGAGTAGTTAGAGTTAAAAATTAAATCATTAATTACAACCGTTTCAAAAACATTAGTATTATAATTTTTTATAAATCCATTAGATCTGAATGAAAAATCACCATTTAAATTAAGATTAGTATCGAACTGTTTTAATAAATTGTAAGTTGGATAAATAAATTCAAACTTATCACTATTATTTTTTTTACTTAGATCTTCGTAAACCTTAAAATCAACATCAAATTCAAGATCGTCTCTATAAGCAGAAACTCTTAAAGAAGAAGATAAGCGATTTGTATCATTAATTAAAGGTGATTTTATTTTATATGTTTTTAAAAAGGTTTGATCTGAAGTTGCCTGGATATCTAAACTCAACGTACTTTCATCAAAATTATTAAAATTTAATTTCTTTTTACTCTTTGAAAAAAAATGACTTTTACCAGATGCTTTATCTTCCTGCATATAGCTAAAATCTAATAAAAGATCTGATTCAGCCTGAGCCATTCTATATTCGGTTTGAAACAAAATTTTTTCATTAGAATAAAATCTTGGTCTAAATGTGAGGTCTTTGTTATCAGCAATAACATGATAATATGGAATATGAAATGATGCCCCTAAACTTGAGGAATCTGCAAATGTTGGCATTAAAAAACCAGATTGTCTTTTAACTGAAGGATCTGGATGGAAAAATTTTGGAAAATAAAATACAGGCTGGTCATAAAGTTTTAACCAAGCATGTTTATAAAAAATTGTTTTCTTTTTCTTATCATGTTTTATTTCTTTAGCAGAAAATTGCCAAGGTGGACAGTTGTCATTTTTTTTACAAGTAGTAAAAACTCCCTTTTGAATAGTTGTTATTTCACCATCAGAAATTATTGAATTACCTTTTAGTCGTGGCTCACTATTTTTTTGAAATGAAGCATCATCAAAATTAATATAAACGTCTTTACCAATTAATTTATTTGATTTTAAATTCAAAAATGCCTTTTCAACATTTAAAATATTTTTTTCTGTATCAATTATTTTTACTTTATTAAATTTAATTAGATCATCACTAAGAGTATAGATAAAATTTTCAGAACTAAGTTTATTACCAATTTTATCTACAAAAGTTGATTTTGATTGTGATTCAATTTTTTTATCTTTTATATAGTAAAAAATATTTTGAGATTTAATTAAAATATTTCTTTCTAGATCACTAATTTCAACATTACCTGTAGCGTTCAAGACTGATAACTTTTTATTATATTTAAATTTTTTAGCCTTTATTTTGATATTATTTCTATCAGCTATTGCAATTCCATCGTAAGCTTCAAGTATTGATAAATTTTTAAAGTATTTAAATTCTTCAGCATTTATCTCAATATTATCTTCAATTAATTTTGCGACACCTTTACCAGCATTAATTACATTCCCATCATTAGAAATATTAATTTCTGTAGCATCAAATGTAATTTCTTCAGCAAAAGTATTTGAAATACTTAAAAAAATAAAAATTACCCAGTAATAAATTAAAATTTTATTTCTCATTTATTCTAATTAACCCAATAAACGTAAAAATTGATAGCAAGAAAAGTGGCAACCATACTGATAAATAGAGTGGTATTTTTTCGCTTTTTCCAAACAAGCTAAATAGGTAGTAAAAATAGTAAATTAACACTGAGAGGAATACACCTAAAATAATATGAAAAATAATTGGTTTATTCCGTTTTATATTCAGCATTATTATAGCAGCAAATAACGTCATAACAGATAAGAAAACTGGAAATGAAAAAACTTTATGCAAATGAAATTCAACATCAATTGTATCGTATCCCAGGGATTCATAATCTTTATAAAGCTTTATTAACTCAATAATATTTAAAGAAGATAAACTTCTAAACAATCCTTCGATTTTTTCTTGATTAAAATGGGTAGTTATAATTATATTTTCTTTTTGTTTTTGTGTTTGATTATCTTTTGAAATAATGGGATTAACAATAATCCAATTTGTGTCTTCTATATCTACTTCAGTTGCCTCAATTGTTCTAACTAGATCAAAATTCTTATCAAACTCTGTAATCAAAACATCTCTAAGATAATGACTCTGAATTTTATTAGCATTGATAATGTATATAGCATCTTCAACTTCATCTTTAATCCATAGGCCATTTTCAGTCACAACTGCTAAATATTTATTATCAGTTGAATGATTATTTTTGAGATCAAGATAGATGAATTTTAATTTAGAAGAAAAGTTATAATAAATAGCAATCAATAGTATCCCAAGGAAAAAAGAGGTAAAAAATAATATTTTTATTATTTTAAGATTCCCTAGACCATTAATTTTTAAAACTTCTAATTCATTTTTATTGATTAGATCTAAAAAAAAGAACTGTGTGGAAATTAAAAAAATAAAAGGGAAAATTTCAAAAAGTGTGGAAGGTAAATTTAATAAAGTCATAAAAAAAGGAAAAAGAAAATTTACATCCAATTCTTTAAAAAAATTAATTTCTTCAAAAACACTCAAAATTACTATTAAAGAAAAAAACACCAATGAAACTATTAATATCTTGTTTACAAAGAGTCTAATTAAATAATTTTGATAAGTTTTAATCATATCTTAATTATAATTTCTAAACCTTGTTAATAAAAAAAAATAAGTTATTAAAAAAACTAAAATTGGAAAAGATATAAAAAAATAAATTCCAATTAAGTTGGAAGATACATATCTTAAAGATATTTCTGAAATAATTAAAATTACAAAGATGAAAGTAAATAAATAAAATTTAAAGTAATTATAATTTGTACTTTCTTTTGATTTAAAAATAAGTAAACAAGTTAGCAAAGCAAGCAATGGAAGATATAATGGTTTATAAAATCGTTTTAAAAATTCTTGCGTAATCATATTTATTGATTGACTTTTACAAACAAAATTTTCTCGCTTAAATTCATTTATCTTTTTTTTATAATTGTAATATAAACACCCGATTAGTATCGAACTCGGAACTTCCTGAATTTTTGGAAAAGTTGTTGTTTTTGAAACATATTTAGATAAATTAAAATCTATTTTATCAAATTTAAAACTAGTAATTTTTCCATTATTATTATTTAATATTTTTCCCTCATATAATTGAAAATATCTATTTTTACCGACACTATTTAAATTTCCTTTCTTAGCGTAAATAACTTGATACTTAGAGGCAACAACATTTTTGTTTCCATTTAAGTCATCTTTTAAAAAAATATTTTTATAATTTCCTGAGCTATCTTTAGTTTCAATAAATATTGTTAAATTTGATACAGTATCAATAAATTTTCCTTCTTTAATTAGAGAAGGAAAAAAATCTATATTAGAATTTCTAATAAAAGATCTAGCTTCATTTTGCCCAAATGGAGCAAGGTATGAACTTAAAAATATTTGTAAAAATAAAAATAGGATTGAATAAGCTACTATTACATTGACGAATTGTATCTTATTAATACCATTGGTCCAAAAAATAAGTAATTCATTTCTCAGTTCATATTGTGATATTTGGTAGAACAAAGACACAAAGAATACAAATGAAAAAATTCTACTAATTATTTTAGGAAAATTAAGAATACTGTAAGAAAAATAAACGTAAATACCGTGACCATCTTCTGTTACAATGTCCAAATAACCTACTGCTTGAATTACCCAAACAATTAACCCAATAGATATACATATAACAGTAAAAAATATAAAAGTATCTTTTGCAAACTTTCGAAATAATAATTTTTTCATTGAAATATATAAATTTTAATCATATATAGCACCGAACACGCACAGAGTGTATTTAAAAATTTATGTCTATTCAAATTAACTATAAAAATAGTAACTCGAAAAAACCTTCAACAAATCTTGTCTTATTTGTTGATGAAAATTTCAATATTAGTGGTTTAAAAAAACATATTTCTAATTCAGAATTTTCCTACATACATGATCTATTAAAAAACAGTGATTTAAAAAAAAATTTACTTTTTTTTGAAGTTAATTCAAAAAAAACAATATTTTTAGTATCTATAAAAAAAATTTTAGAAACATCTGATATAGAAAGCCTAGGTGCAGAATTTCATGGCCATATAGATTATGATAAAAAAAATGAGTACTTTGTAAACTCGGATACTGTAAATAGCAAAATTAAAAATTTTGTAGGACATTTTCTACATGGATTAAAATTAAAATCCTATGAATTTAACATTTATAAATCAAAAAAAGATAAAAGACTTATTTCTATAAATGTCATAGGAAATAAAAATAAAACATCTACTCAAAATCAATTAAGATTTAAAGCATTAGAAGAGGGAACTTTTTTTGCAAGAGACCTCGTGTCAGAACCAGGGAATATTTTACATCCAGACGAGTATACAAAAAGATTAAGTTCTTTGAAGAAATATGGTTTAAAAATAAATATCTATGATGAAAAAAAATTGAAAAAATTAGGGATGAATGCATTACTAGGTGTTGGACAGGGAAGTATCAGAGGTACCTACTTAGTAACAATGGAATGGAATGGATTAAAAAATGACACTAAACCTTTAGCTTTTGTTGGTAAGGGAGTTTGTTTTGATACTGGTGGTATTTCACTAAAACCAGCAAAGTTTATGGAAGACATGACTTATGATATGGCGGGCTCCGCTACAGTAGTTGGTTTAATGAAAAATTTAGCGATAAGAAAAGCAAAAATTAATGCTGTTGGTGTCGTTGGGCTTGTAGAAAATATGCCAGGTGGGAATGCTCAAAGACCTGGAGATATTGTTAAATCTTATAGTGGTAAAACAATAGAAATATTAAATACAGATGCGGAAGGTAGATTAGTTTTAGCTGATGCTCTAACTTTTACTGAAAAAAAATTTAAACCTAAATTTATGGTTGATTTAGCAACTTTAACAGGTGCTATCATAGTTTCTTTAGGCTCAGAGTACGCAGGACTTTTTTCAAACAATGAAAAATTATCAAAACAATTATTGGATGCAGGTGAGAAAGTGCAAGAGAAATTGTGGAGAATGCCATTGCATAAAAACTTTGATAAACTTATAGAATCGAAAAATGCTGATATGCAAAATATAAATTATGTAGGTGGAGCAGGATCAACAACTGCTGCACAATTTTTACAAAGATTTATTATAAACAAAACACCTTGGGCTCACCTAGATATAGCTGGTATGGCTTTTTCAAAATATGGTGGAGCTTTAAATTCAGGTGGAGCAACTGGTTATGGAGTAAGATTATTAAATCAACTAATAGAGGATGATTATGAGTAATACAGAGCAAACACTATCAATTATTAAGCCAGATGCAGTTGAAAGAAATCTAGAGAATGAAATTAAAGAAATGTTTAAAAACAAGGGATTTAATATTGTTAAAGAAAAAAAAATTCAGATAATAAAATCTGAAGCTGAACAATTTTACAAAGTTCACGAAACTAAACCTTTTTATAATGATTTATGTGCATATTTATCATCAGGACCAATAGTTGTTATAATTCTTGAAAAAGAAAATGCAGTATTAGGAAATAGAGAACTTATGGGTGCAACAAACCCCAAAGATGCAGAAGAGGGCACTATAAGAAAAAAATATGGGATTTCTATCGATAAAAACTCAGTACATGGATCTGATAGTGTGGATAATGCTAAAATAGAAATAGATTTTTTTTTTAAGAATTAGTTAAAAATTTTCAAAATTGAATCAGGGTATAGTTGATGTTCTTTCTTTAGAACCTTTTTTGATAATGAAATAAGAGTATCTTTAGCATTTATTCTAATTTTTTTTTGCATGATAATTCTTCCAGAATCTAATTTTGCAGACACATAATGAACAGAACACCCTGCAAATTTATCTTTATTTTTGATTGCTCTTTCATGTGTGTTTAACCCTTTGTACCTTGGAAGCAGAGAAGGATGAATGTTAATTATTTTACCATTAAATTTTTTTATAAAACTTGAAGATAAAATTTTCATAAATCCAGCTAGACAAATAAATTCAATTTGATTTTTTTTAAGATATATCAAAATATTATTATTATTAATTTTATTATTTTTAAAATTAAACACTTTTTTTTTAATATTAAATTGATCAGCATACCTTAATCCTTTTGCTAGAGCAGTATTGGAGATAATTAAATCAATTACAATAGGTGATTTTTTTGTTTTTGAAAATTTTATTAAGTTTTTTAAATTACTACCTGTTCCTGAGATAAAAACAGCAGTCTTTATTTTTCTAAGACCAGTCAATTTTTCCATTAAGTTTAACTTTGTCCTTACCAGAAATTATTTTTCCAATAACATATGGACTATATTCTTTAGTAAAAAATTTTTTTATTTTATTTAAATTTTTTGAATTAACTATAAGACAAAACCCTATCCCACAATTAAATGTTTTTAACATCTCTTTATTTTCTATATTGTTTTGCTTTAACCATTTGAAAATTTTTTTAGTTTTAACTTTATTCAAATCAATATCTGCAACAAGACCTTCGGGAATAACTCTTTTAATATTGTCCTCAAGCCCCCCACCAGTTATATTGGCACATCCATTTATTAAATTTTTATTAATTAAATTTAAAATTTCTTTAACATAAATTTTAGTTGGTTTTATTAATTCTTTCGTAAGAAATTTATTATTATTTAAATTAATTTTTTGTTTGTTTAAAACATATCTTACCAATGAATAACCATTTGAATGAAGGCCGCTCGAAGGTATAGCAAGTATTAAGTTATTTTTTTTTATTTTTTTTTTATGTAAGATTTTTTTTTCATCAACAACACCAACTGCAAACCCGGCTATATCGAATTTATTTTTTTCATAAGTGCCAGGCATTTCAGCCGTTTCTCCACCAACTAAATCACATCCTGAAATTTTACAACCTTTTACGATACCTTTAATAATCAATCTTAATTTTTTTAATTTAATTTTATTGATTGATATGTAATCTAAAAATAATAAAGGTTTTGCACCCTGCACAATTAAATCATTAACACTCATTGCGACTAGATCAATGCCAATAGTATCGTATTTGTTTAAAGTATTAGCTATTTCTATTTTGGTACCAACACCATCCGTACAAGCAACTATTTTGGGATTTTTAAAGTTTTTTGGAATACTGGATATAGAACCAAAACTCCCAATATTAGACTTTTTATTGCCTTTATTTTTTGATGAAATCTTAGATATAAATTTAACAAAATTATCAGCAGCATTAATGTTTACACCGCTTTTTTCATATGTAAATTTGTGTTTTTTCACTAGTATAAATTATGCAAATTAAAAATAAATTATTAAGATTAAAAAAAGTATATATATTTTTTATTTCATACGTTCTATTTATAATCTTTTTTTCCACAACTTTTTTACACGCAAATGCTTTTAAAATATCTGAAATTGAGATCTCAGCACCATTTGAGCTAAATTTTAGCAAGAGTAAAGTAATAGATAGTGGGTTTAAGGAAGCTTTCTACAATTTAATTTCAATGATTACAACAACGGAGGATAGAAGCAGAATAGATAAAACATCCTTAAAAGAATTAAAAGGTATGATTGATTCATTCACTATAAGCGATGAAAGATTCATCGATAATGAGTATTTTGCCAAATTAGAAGTAACATTTAACAAAAAAAATATCTTAATTTTTTTAGAAAAGAAAAATATATTTCCTTCAATGCCAATAAAAAATAGAGTGTTATTAATTCCAATTATTATAGATCTAGAGACAAATAATATTTATTTATTTACTGAAAACATCTTTTATCAAAAGTGGAATGATAAAACTAAAAACTTTCATCTGTTGGATTATGTATTACCAAGTGAAGATCTTGAGGATTTAAATATTATTCAGAAAAATTCTAAAATTATAGAGGATTATGATTTTACAGAATTAATCAAGAAATATTCTTTAGAAGATTATATTATAACAATAATATTTAAAAATAAAGATGAATTAAGAGTTCTTTCAAAAATAAATTTAAATAATTCTTTTAAAGTTAACAATCAAATATTTAAGAAAGTAGATTTAAAAAATGAAGAAAATTTTGAAATCGTTTTAAATAAACTTAAAAAAGTTTATGAAAATTATTGGAAAAAAATTAATGAAATAAACACTTCAATAAAACTTCCATTAACAGTTTCAATTAAATCAAGTCAATACTCTAAAATTAAATTGTTAGAAAAAACACTTGGTAGCTCAGATTTAATATCAAAATTTTATATTTTAAAATTTGATAATAGAAATACTTATTTCAGAGTAATATATAACAGCTCACCAAAAACTTTTTTAAAAGATATGAAAAAAGCAAACTTTGATTTGATTAAAGAAAATAATATATGGACGATTAAATGAAAAGCTTAAATCAATTATTATTAGATTTTGATTATAAGCAAAATTTTAAACACGATGATTTTTATGTTAGTAAGAGTAATTTTTATACTTATGAATTAATAAGCAAATGGCCAAAATGGGAAAAAAATTTTTTAAATATTAATGGTGATAAATATTCTGGAAAAACCCATTTAATTAATATCTTCCTAAAAAAATTTAAAGGAATTAAAATTGAATCTAATTCATTATGTAATGAAAACTTAAAAGAAATCAAGGTATATCAGAATATTATTTTAGAAGATCTTGATGTCAATATAGATGAAAAATTACTTTATACATTATTTAACATAATTGATAATGATAATAAGTTTTTAATAATAACTTCATCACAAATGATTACTGAAATTAAATTTCAATTAGAGGATTTACGCTCAAGAACTAAAAATTGTCTTTTATCAAAAATTGAAAAACCTGATGATGAACTGATGTTTGCCCTAATATTGAAAAATTTATCAGATAGACAAATTACACTAGATAAAAAATTGATAGATTTTATCATTAAAAGAATTGAGAGATCGTATGGCAAAATATTTGAATTCATATATAAAATTGACAAGATTAGTTTAAAAAAAAAAAAATCAATTGATTTTAAGATTATTAACGAGGCACTAGAAAATTAAAGTGAATAAATATAGAACTCATAATTGTAGTGAATTAAGAAAAAAAAACAGTAGCCAAGATATTATTCTATCAGGATGGATTAATAAAAAAAGAGACCATGGTAATCTATTGTTTATCGATCTTAGAGATAATTATGGAATAACTCAATGTATCATTGATAAGAGCAATTCTAGTTTTAAAGAATTAGAAAAAATACAGTTAGAAAGTGTAATTAAAATTAATGGCAAAGTTGTTGAAAGAAGTGAGGAAACAATTAACTTAGAATTGCAAACTGGTGAAGTTGAAGTAAACATAGATTCATTTGAAGTACTTGGCACCTGCAAAGAATTGCCAATGCCAGTTTTTACAGACCAAGAATATGCAGAAGAAATTAGATTAAAATATAGATTTTTAGATCTAAGAAGAAAAAAAATTCATGACAATATAATTTTACGATCAAAGGTTATTTCATTCATCAGAAATGAAATGTTTCAGTTAGGTTTTTTAGAGTTTCAAACTCCAATTTTAACCTCTTCAAGTCCAGAGGGAGCCAGGGATTTTTTAGTACCTAGTAGATTAAATCCTGGTAAATTTTATGCTCTTCCACAAGCACCACAACAATTTAAACAATTAATAATGGTATCAGGATTTGATAAATATTTTCAAATTGCACCATGCTTTAGAGATGAAGATGCAAGAGCCGATCGAAGCCCTGGAGAATTTTATCAACTAGATTTAGAAATGTCGTTTGTTGAACAAGAAGATATTTTTGAAGTAGTAGAAAAATTAATAGTTAATGTTTTTAAAAAGTTTTCTTTAAAAAAATTAATGCATGCAAAGTTCCCAAAAATATCTTATGAAGAATCAATGCTTAAATATGGTTCAGATAAACCAGATTTAAGAAACCCTTTATTAATTTCAGATTTAACAAATATTTTTTCTAGAGAAGATGTAACATTTGAAATATTTAAAAAACTTGTAAAATCTGGATCTAAAGTAAGATGTATTGTAACCAAAAATACAAAGGACAAGCCTAGAAGTTTTTTTGATAACATAGATAAATGGGCTAAAGATCAAGGTGCTTCAGGATTGGCATACTTTACAATAGAAAAAGATAAACAAATTTCTGCAAAAGGACCTGTTGGAAAATTTTTTTCAAGTGCTGCACTAGAAGAAATAATGAAAATCACAGGAGCAAATGATGGAGATAGTGTATTTTTAGCCTGTGGAAAAATTAATGAGGTTGAAAAGATTACCTCTCAAGCAAGAGATAAAATAGCTAATGATTTAGATTTAATAGATAAAAACATCTTTGCTTTTTGTTGGATAGTTGATTATCCAATGTTTGAAAAAGACGAAATTACTAACAAGATTAAATTTAGCCACAATCCTTTTTCAATGCCTCAAGGAAATATTAAGGACATCAATTTTGATGAACCATTAAATATAAAAGCTTATCAATATGATATCGTTTGTAATGGAATAGAATTATCTTCTGGAGCAATTAGAAATCATATACCTGAATTAATGTATAAACTGTTCTCAATTGCTGGATATGAAAAGACTCAAGTAGATGAAAAATTCAGCGGTATGATTAATGCCCTAAGTTACGGAGCCCCCCCACACGGAGGTATTGCACCTGGTATAGATAGAATTGTTATGTTGTTAGCTAATGAAAAAAATATTAGAGAAGTTACAATGTTTCCAATGAATCAAAATGCTCAAGATTTAATGATGAATGCACCTTCAAATGTTAACGAAGAACAATTAAAAGAGCTTGGATTAGCCATAAAGATAAAAAAATAACGTTATTTCTTACCTTTTAAACTTATTTTAACATCAGATAAATCTACAAGATTTTTTTTGTAATTACTTCTAACAAAACCTTTACTAGTGATATCTTTTACAATTTTTAGTAATTGGTTTTGATCATCGGTATTTTCCTCTTCAAATCCTGGTCTATCTGACCCTCCAATTGCCGGAGTATGAGCTAAATCTTCCCGATTTTGATATGAGATTGCTAGTTCTCTAAAGATATAATCTAGTATTGATGAAGCGCTCATTATTCTATCATTTCCGTGAACTTTTCCTGATGGTTCAAATTTAGTATCAACATATGCACTAATAAATTCATCTAATGGAACACCGTACTGAAGACCCAAGGATATGGCTATTGCAAAATTATTCATTAATGCTTTTACTAATTCTCCCTCTTTACTTGTATCAATAAAAATCTCTCCTATCTTTCCATCTTCATACTCACCAGTATGTAGATAGACTTTATGGTTACCAATTGTAGCTTTTTGTATGTATCCTTTTCTTCTATCGGGCATACTAAATCTTTTGCTTACACCTTCGTTTAGCTTTTTTACAAAAGTAGTATTATTTTCTTTTGAAATAATCTTAGGCTGGGTCTGCTCAGATATAATATCTAATTTTTTAGATTCAGTTGCTTTATTATTTGGATCTAAGCTTTTTGTTTTTCTAGTATCTAACTTAACATCTAAAACCTCAAATTTTCCGTCATCACGCTTCTCTAGTTTTGCAAGCTCCGTTTCATTAATATCATCTAGATAATGATTAACTTTGAAGCTGCATGTGTAATAAGTTTCTACTAAGTATTTTGCCATTTTTCCTCTAATTAAAATTTATTTTGAATCTTAAGATAATTAATTTATATACAAATTCATACTTTAGTCTAATTTAAATTATACAATTTTAAATTGAACAATTAATAAAATCATATGTTGACACTTTTAAAAAAAATTTTCATTTGGTGGAATCAAGAGACCATAGGTACAAAACTAAAAACTGTGTTCTTTGGGAAATTAATTGGCACTGATTCATTTGGAAACAAATACTATGAAAGCAGAAAAGGTAAGAGGTGGATTATCTATAATGGTGAAATTGATGCCTCAAAAATACCTAATGAGTGGTACTCTTGGATTCATTTTACAAATAATAAGATAGAAAATAATCATAATTTAGAAAAATATGATTGGCAAAAACCACATCAGTCTAACCAAACAGGTACAAAAAACGCTTATCATCCAAATAATAACAATGATGAAATTAAAAAAAAATATAAAAGCTGGACAAAATAATTTTTTAATAATTTTAATTTATTTTATTTTTATAAGTTTAATCTCTTTAAATAGCGTTTTAGCAAATCAAGAAAACTCTGAAGGTAAATTCATAGAAATAAAGATTTTAGATAAAGTTAGCTCTAAAAATACTCTTTTGAAAATGAAAATAGGAGAAGAAAAAAAATTTAAAGATCTTTTAATAAAAAGTTTAAAATGTAAAAATTCAGAATTTGATGATAATCCTGAGGTTACTGCCTACCTTCAAGTTAAAGACTTAACCAATAACAATAACGATGAGGTTTTTGTTTTTAATGGTTGGACTTTTTTATCAAGTCCTACTATTAATCCTTTTGATCATCCAGTTTATGATATTTGGTTAACGAAGTGTTATTAGATAACTTTTTCATTATCTAGCCAACTTACATTAAAATCTGAATTAATAAATTTTTTGTGGCTTAATAATATTTTATGAAGAGGTATAGTTGTTGTAATGCCTTCAATCACAAATTCATCTAATGAACGATTCATTCTTTGAATGGCTTCTTTTCTATTTCTACCTTGTACTATTAACTTACAAATCATACTGTCATAATAAGGAGTTACTTTGTAACCTTGAAATATTGAACCATCCACTCTTGTTCTAAAACCTGATGGCTGGTGACACATTCCTATAGTTCCTGGTGATGGTTGAAAATTTTTACTTGCATCCTCAGCATTAATTCTACACTCAATGGCATGACCCCTTGGGTTAATATCACTTTGTTTCAGAGCTGTTTCTCCAGTATAGGCAATCCAAATTTGTTCCTTAATTATGTCAATTCCAGTCACCATTTCAGTCACAGGGTGTTCCACTTGAATTCTTGTGTTCATTTCAAGAAAATAAAATTTTCCATCTTCGTAAATAAATTCTACAGTTCCAGCACCTTCATAACCAATTTTGCTAACCATATTTACAGTTTTTTCAAATAAATCTTTTCTAATTTCATCTGTTAAAACTGGACTGGGGGATTCCTCTATTAATTTTTGGTGTCTTCTTTGGACAGAGCAGTCTCTTTCATGCAAATGAATAGTTCTATTTTTTCCTGACAATATTTGAACCTCTATATGTCTTGGATTTTGAAAAAATTTTTCAATATAAACCTCATCATTTCCAAAATATTTTTGAGCCTCAGATTTTGCTGTTGAAAAAGATATTTCAAATTCTTCTTCTTTTCTTACAATTTTCATGCCTTTGCCACCACCTCCACCAGAAGCTTTAATTAAAACTGGGAAACCAATTTTTTTACAAAGTTCTTTTGCCTGACTTATATTTATAACACCACCTTCGGAACCCTCAATAACAGGCAATCCATATTCTTTAGCAATTTTCTTTGCTTGAATTTTATCACCCATCATGCTTATTAATTTCGAAGAAGCGCCAATAAATTTTATTTTATTTTCTTCAAGAACTTTTGCAAAGTTTGCATTTTCAGATAAAAAACCATACCCAGGATGAACTGCATCAGCCTTGGTAAGTTCAATAGCTGACATTAAGGCAGGAACATTTAAATAACTATTAGCAGGTTGATGAGAGCCAATACAAACACTTTCATCTGCCATTCTTACGTGCATACTTTCCCTGTCAACATCAGAGTGAACTGCTACTGTAGCTATTCCCCATTCTTTGCAGGCACGTATAATTCTAACTGCAATTTCTCCTCGGTTAGCAATTAGTATTTTTTTAAACATTAATCTAGAATAATAATAGTTTGGCCAAACTCAACAGGTTGACCATCTTCTACACAAATTTCTTTTACAACTCCATCTGCTGTAGAAGGTACATGATTCATTGTCTTCATAGCTTCTACGATCATGACCGTATCACCTTTTTTAATTTTTTTTCCTACTTCAATAAACTTCTTAGCGCCAGGTTCTAAAGCATGGTAAGCGGTACCAATAATTGGAGAAGTGACTTTTGTTCCAGTAATTACTTTTGACAAATCTCTAGCAGTTACATTCCCAGAAGAAGGGTTGCTGCTTGAATTCACAAACTGATTAGCACTAGGTAAGGTCGACTTTGAAACTTTAATTTTAGTGTCTTTATCGGTATATTCAATCTCAGTTAAATTAAACTCATTTAAATAATCCGTTAATTCTTTAATTATATTTTTATCTATTTTCATTTTTTAAAAAGTTTTGCATTGAAATTATGGCTAAAATATATCCATTATCTCCTAATCCAAAAATACCACCACTTACAACGTCACTTATAAGGGATTTTTGCCTAAATTCTTCTCGTTTGTAAATATTTGATATATGAAGCTCGATAATTGGTTTTTTAAAAATATCCAATGCATCTCTTATAGCTACAGATGTATGAGTAAAACCAGCAGCATTAATAATAATTCCATCAAATTTATTTTTAGCTTCTTGAATAATAGTAACAATTTCACCTTCAATATTTGATTGGTAAAATTCTAAATCAATATCTAATTCTTTTGCTTTATCTAAACAGTTTTCTTTTAATTTTTTAAAAGTTATCGATCCATATTGTGATTGTTCTCTTTCACCTAATAGATTAAGGTTTGGACCATTAATAACAATAATATTATTATTCATTAAACACTTATATAGTATGAAAAAAATAAAAAAAATAAAAATTAAGGTAAATGGTAAATTAACAACAATTAACGATAATTTAACTTTATCTAGCTATTTGAAAAAATTAAAAATTTCTATTAAAAAAGTAGCAATTGAATTAAATCGAGAAATAACAGATAAAAACAAATTAAGTAAAATTAAATTAAAAAATAATGATAAAATTGAGATTGTTCATTTTATTGGAGGAGGTTAACATTGGGAAAAGATCAGCTAGTAATAGCTAATAAAAAATTTAATTCTAGATTAATAGTTGGCACTGGTAAATATAAAAATATGTCAGAGTGTGCAAAAGCTATTAATTTATCAGGAGCAGAAATAGTCACTGTTGCGGTAAGAAGGGTTAACATTTCTGATAAAAAAAAACCATTATTAATGGACTACATTGATCCAAAAAAAATAACTTATTTACCTAATACTGCGGGGTGCTTTAACTCAATTGAAGCACTTAGAACTTTAAGACTAGCAAGAGAAATAGGTGGATGGAAATTAGTTAAATTAGAAGTTCTTGGAGATAAAAAAAACTTATTTCCGGATATGATAGAAACTTTAAAATCTACAGAGGTATTAACAAAAGAAGGCTTCAAAGTTATGGTTTACTGTAATGACGATCCATTAATGGCAAAAAGATTAGAGAATGTTGGGGCATACGCTATAATGCCTCTGGCAGCGCCAATTGGTTCTGGTCTGGGAATACAAAATACAACAAATATAAAAATTATAAGAAGTCAGACAAAAATTCCCTTGATAATTGATGCCGGTCTAGGACAAGCTTCGGATGCAGCTATCGCTATGGAGCTGGGTTGTGATGGTGTTTTAGTAAACACTGCAATTGCAAAAGCTAAAAAACCTTTTCAAATGGCACTAGCTTTTAAAAATGGAGTTATTTGTGGAAGACAATCTTTCTTGGCTGGACGTATAGAAAAATCATTATACGGGAATGCATCCTCACCTAAAAAGGGAATTATCTAAACAGCTTTTTTATAAAATTTTTTTTTAAAAAAAGGCTTCTTTTTAAAAGGTTTCTTTTTTATAGATTTATCAAAAGTTTTAAATTCTTTTTCTTGCTCATCTAAGTTTTTTAATTTTTCAATATGCTTGATAGTTTCTATTATTTTTTTTGTTTTACCTTGAAGGTTAATCACATATTCTGGAATTATTAATGAATTATCAGCAATAATATCAATTTTTATTTTATTTTTATCTTCAAAATATTTAAGGTCATCAATAAAATTTTGCTTCATAAAATCAGATATTCTTTCACAAATTTTAAGCTCTACGAATTTAGCTTTGCTTAAAATAGCTTTAACTTCTACTAATTTTAACACTTTTGAAGCAAAAGACTCATCTGTTAATGTTACTTTCCATTTTACAGCACTTTCCCGGAGTCTCTGTCTCGACATTTCTAGTAATCCAAAATTACTAATTCTTCCAATTTGAATTCTTGCTCTATCTGTTCTACATTTTTCTTTAATTTTTTTTTCAACAAGCCTTCTGTTTCCAAAACTCAACATATCAATAAAATCAATAATTATTAAACCAGATAGATCTCTAATTTTGATTTGCCTTGATATTTCTTCTGCAGCCTCAAGGTTAGTATCAAGTGCTGTGCTCTCAACATTTTTTTGTTTAATTGAGCTACCTGAGTTTATATCGATTGAAACTAGCGCTTCAGTTGGGTTTATAACTAAATAACCACCAGAATTTAATTTTATTTCTGAATTATAAATTTCATTTAATTTATTTTCAATATTTTCTTTAAAAAATAAAGGTATCTTGTCTCTATATTTCTTTATTCTTTTAACATGTGCGGGCATCATCATTTTCATAAAAATTTGTGCTTTTTTATAACCTTCATTTCCTTCAATAATTATATTTTTTGTATCTTCATCATACATATCTCTTAAAGTTCTTTTTATTATTTCACTTTCTTGATGGATAAGAGCAGGCGCGATAGAGTTTAGAGCAGTTTCTTTAATGGAATTCCAAGTTTTTATTAAAGTTTGAAGATCATGGTCTATTTCATTTTTAGTTTTATTTGATCCAGCTGTTCTAACTATTAGACCCATTTCACTAGGGATTATAATTTCATTTAAAATTGTTCTTATTTTTTTTCTTTCACCTGGATTAAAAATTTTACGTGATATGCCACCACCTTTTGGAGTATTTGGCATTAAGACAATATATTTTCCTGCTATAGAAATAAAAGTACTTAAAGCGGCACCTTTTTGTCCTCTTTCATCTTTTAAGACTTGGACAAGTATTACTTGATTTGGTTTTATAACTTCTTGAATTTTGTATCTTTTTGTTCGAAACCTAGGTTCTGGTTTTTTAATATCTTCACTTGATATTACTTCAGTTTCAGGTTCTGGTTTTTTTTCAACTGGATCATCAAGTTCTAATTTTCCTTCATTGATATTTTTTTCTTCTTGTTCTTCGCTTTCTTTTTGAAGTTCTGTTCTTTGTTTTTCTTCTTCTTCTTTTATTTTATCTAGATCACTTTGTGGTATTTGGTAATAATCTGATTGAATATCGTTAAAGGATAAAAACCCGTGCCTGTCTCTTCCAAAATCAATAAAGGCTGCTTGAAGAGATGGTTCTACGCGACTAACTTTCCCTAAGTAGACATTATTCTTTATTAGAGTGTTTTTTAAACCTTCGTATTCGTAATCTTCAATGTTTTCGCCTGATTTAAGTACAACTCTAGTCTCATTAGGATGCGATGCATCAATGTATAAATTTTTATCCATATAATTTTAATTG
>CAJQTA010000061.1 GCA_905618895.1 uncultured Candidatus Pelagibacter sp. | reverse complement strand
GATTATTTCAAAAAAGATTCTTCAATTAAAAATATAAGCAAAGAACTGAATGAATCTCTAAAAAAGATAAAAAGAGACAAAAAATACTTTTTCTCCTTGAAAGATATTATCTTAGTTGAGGCTCTTAAGTCAGATGGTGTTAAAGTTTCAGAAAAATACAAAAATCTTTACGATTCCCAAAATCCTCAAATACCCGCTGATATAGAAATTTATATTAATAATGGAGATATGGGATCTGCAATGCTCAGATTAGTTCAAGTTATAGGACAAGATGAGCTAAAAGATTTGGACCCTGAAACGCTCTATTTTATCATTAGCACGCTGAATATGCTGAATATTGATCCCCTTAGAAATGAAATCTTGCTCAAAGTTCTTTCTTTAAAAGTTTAAAAATTATAATAAAATAATCTCTAATTATGTCAGTCAAAACAATTTTAACAGAGCCAAACAAAATATTAAGACAAATTTCAAAATCTGTTAAGGGAGTCGGGATTGAAGAAAAAAAGTTGATGGATGATATGCTGGATACTATGTATGCAGCAAATGGTATTGGTTTAGCTGCAATCCAAATTGGAATTCCTAAAAGAATTATTGTTATGGATATTAGTAAAGACGAAAATAAAAAAGAACCAATGTATTTTGTTAATCCAGTGATCAAAAAAAAAAACCCTGAAAAAGCAACGTACGAAGAGGGTTGTTTGTCAGTACCAGGTCAATTTGCAGAAATTGAAAGACCAAATGCATGTGATGTAGAATATTTAGACTACAAAGGAAAAAAAAAATTATTAAAAGCGGACAGTTTATTGGCAACTTGCATTCAACATGAGATGGATCATTTAGAAGGAATCTTATTTATAGACTATTTATCAAAATTAAAAAAATCAATGATCATTAAAAAACTTTCTAAAAATAAATTAAATAGAATAGTTGTTTAATAAATGTTAAAAAAAATTGTCTTCATGGGTACGCCTTTTTTTGCTGTACCTATATTAAAATCCTTATATCAAAATGGATATTCAATATCCACAGTGTACACACAACCCCCGCAAAAATCTCAAAGAGGTCAAAAGATTAACAAATCTCCAATTCAAGGAATTTCTGAAACTTTAAATATAGAATATAGAACGCCAGCATCTTTAAAAAATAATAAGGAAGAGTATAAATATTTAAAAGAGTTAGATGCTGATTTAGCAATTGTAGTAGCTTATGGTCAAATTATTCCAAAGGAATTTTTAAATTTAGTTAAAAAAGGATTTATAAATATTCATGCATCACTTCTTCCAAAATGGCGGGGTGCTGCACCAATTCAAAGGTCAATTATGAATCTAGAAAAAGAAACAGGAGTTAGCATCATGAAAATAGGAGAAAAATTAGATACAGGGCCAATTTGTAATTCATATAAAATAAAAATTACAGAATTAGATAATGCAGAAATAATTTCAGAAAAACTTTCTTTACTAGCTGCAAAAAAAATTTTGGATAATATTGACTATATATTGGAAGACAAAATAGAATTTAAAGAACAAAAACATAATGAAGCAACATATGCGTCTAAAATTGATAAATCTGAGGGTCAAATAAAATGGACTGAGTCTGCAGAAAATATAATTGGCAAAATAAACGGATTATACCCAAGCCCAGGAGCTTTTTTTATTCACAAAGGCGAGAGGTATAAGATTTTAAAAGCTGAGTTAGCATCTGGTATTGGTGAAATTGGAGATGTATTAAATGACTATTTGGAAATTAGCTGTGGTAATAAAAAATCAATAAAGGTTATAAACATTCAAAGACAAGGAAAAAAGCCACAAAATATTAGTGAGTTTATGCTTGGATCACAAATCAAAAAGGGTTCAAATTTGAACAATGCATAGATATCAAATTATAATTGAGTATGTGGGAACTAATTTTGTAGGTTGGCAAATTCAGTCAAAAGGAAAATCAATTCAAAAATTAATTCAAACGAAATTATCCAAACTTTTAAATGAAAAAATATCTATTATAGGATCTGGACGAACAGATTCGGGCGTTCATGCTATAGAGCAATCTGCTCAT
>CAJQTA010000060.1 GCA_905618895.1 uncultured Candidatus Pelagibacter sp. | reverse complement strand
CCATAATAGCTGCTGTTTTTTTTGTTATGGCTTTTTCTAATTCTTTATGATCGCCAAAAGTAAAATGATCAAAACCATCTACTTTTGGACCAAAACCTTCCGTCATTTTTTTTGAACCACTTGCGAATATTGTAGCCAAAGTTCTTCCATGAAAAGAATTTTTTACACAAAGAATTCTATTTTTTTGAGGTTGTCCAATCGAATAAAAATATCTTCTTGCGATTTTAATTGCTGCCTCCGTTGCTTCTGCTCCACTATTTTGAAATATTACAAAATCAGCAAAAGTTTTTTTTACTAATCGTTTAGCTAACCTTTCACTTTCTGGTATAATAAAAGCATTAGATACGTGCCAAAGATTTTTTGCTTGTTTGTTAATTGCTTTTATTAAATATGGATTGGCATGTCCAAGCGAATTGACTGCTATGCCTTGAACAAAATCTAAATATTTTTTTCCATTTATAGAATAAAGAAAGCTTCCTTTCCCTTTTTTGAAAGCAATTTTTCTTCTGTTATAGTTTTTTGCTAAAGCGCTCATTTATGATTTAATTTTGTAACCTTTTTTATAAAGATAAAAAGCTATAAACCACATTAGAAAGCTTAATATTGTTAAATATATTATTCCAATACCTATAGATCCATCTGAGTTGCCAAGAAAACCAAATCTAAATCCATCAATCATGTAAAAAAATGGATTAATATGACTTATAGTTTGAAAAAATTCTGGCAACTTATCTATAGAATAAAATACACCAGATAAAAAACTTAATGGTGTAATAATAAAATTAGTTACAGTTGCTGTGTGATCAAATTTTTCAGCCCAAAGACCCGTTATAAAACCTAAGCTTCCTAAAATAAAAGAGCTTAAAAATCCAAAAATAAAAATATAAAAAATATTATTTATTGGAATTTTCACTATTATAGAAAATACAATAATTGAAATTATTGCAATTAATAAACTTCTGGTTATTGCTGCTAATATTATTGCCATTGAAACTTCAAGTGCTGACAAGGGCGCATAAAGCATATCAACAATATTCCCCTGAATTTTACCAATCATCAAAGAAGATACTGAGTGACTAAATGATTGAGTTAATATGCTCATTGCAATTAATCCTGGAGCTAAAAAACTTATGAAAGAATAGCCAAGAACATCTCCTCTATCATTTCCTAATGCTAAAGATAAAACAGATAAAAATAATAAACTAGATACAAGTGGGGATAGAAGGGTTTGCTGCCAAACTGCCATAAATCTATTACATTCTTTAAGCCATAAACTTTTAAAACCTATCCAGTTTATTAAGCCAAATCTCCTCACTCCAATTTGATATTTTTTATTTAATTCAACCATAAGTAATCATATATAAATTTTTTTTATTAATTGTGAAGAAAACTAAAGTTTTGCTTGTTTTTTTTCTAAACGTATGTGATCTATATATAGTTATAAAACTAATTAACACACTAAATATAGATATATGAGCTGGAATGAACAAAAAGTAGCCAAGTTAAAAGAGCTTTGGGGAACTCATACTGCAGCAGAAATTAGCAAGATAATTGGAGATGTCACACGTAACGCTATTATTGGAAAAGCAAATCGACTTAATTTATCCTCTAAAATTAAAACTAGAAGTGTTTCCTCAAATCAAAACTTTCAAAATACTGATAATGAAAATAATAATTCAACTCAGAAACGAGGCAAAAAAAGTCGCTTTCAATCGCTGGTTATAGAAAAAAATTTTGAGCCTGAAAACCCCAAGCAGCTAGAAGAGCTAACAGAAGATATTTGTAAATATCCTATAAACGATCCTACTGATAAAAATTTTTATTTTTGTGGAAGGTCATCCTTGAAAGACTTCAGTTATTGCAAACTTCATTTGCTATATAGCTACCAGCAAAAAAATAAAAAAGAAGATGTAAATGTTAAAGAAGAAGATATTCCTCAATATATGGAAAAAAAAATTAAATCCGCTTAAATAATTTTTTTATTAATTTTATTATTCATTATTCAACTAAAGATACAGATAGCATTGTAGACTTATAAAAGTTTTAAGAATTTATATCGCTTGGAGTATTATATTTTTTTGTAGAAAATTTTCCACCATCTCTCCACATATAACAATATTTTTCTACTTCTTTTTCGAAAAAACAGGTAGCCGGCACACCAATATCAAAATTGGTTTGATATTTTCCAGAAATAATATTGTCATATTGAAGAAGTTTAATTTGGTCGTGAGTTATTATGGGTTTTGGAAATAACTGAAAAAAATTTGCTGAAATATTTGCAATAAATAATGGAAGAGGAACTAAAAGTCTATTCTTTCCCATGAGCTTTAATAGCTTTTTAATAATTTCTTTAAATGAAAGTGTCTCTGGCCCAACACATTCTATTATTTTTGAATGAATATTTTTTGAAATAACATGATAAATAACATCAGTTAAATCAGAACAATGTATTGGCATAAATTTTGTTTTTCCATTGTAGTAAAGAGGAAAAACTGGAATTTTATTTAATAAACTCATCATTGATACAGAAAAATTGTCTGATGAGCTGAATACAACTGATGGTCTTAATATTGTCGCAAAAGAAAAGTTTTTTTGAATATTCACTTCTCCATTTAATTTACTTTTTGCATAATCAGAGTCTAATGCTTCGTTTATACCTAAGGCTGATAAATGAATTAACTGTTGAACCTTGTACTCTTTACAAAGCATGGCTAGTAAAGATGGAAATATAGTATGAATATTTTCAAAAGTGCTACTTTTTCCTTTTTCAAATAAAATTCCTATTAAATTAATACAAATATCTGCTTTACTAAAAAGTTTTCTAATTTTTTTTTCATCAAAAATATTAGCCTCTACAATATCAATGTAGCCTGGGTTGGCTTGAGTTTTAATTACATACCCTTTTTGATGGAGATTTCTCGTAACTACGGTAACTTTATAATTATTTTTTGTTAGCTTTCTTATTAAATGACGACCTATTTGACCACTACCGCCAAAAATTAGACAATTTTTTGCTTTCATATATATATACTTAAAAATGAACCCAATTATAAAGTTACACAAAAAAGATATACCAGCAGACATTGAGCTAGGCAAGCTGCTTTCGATAGACGGAGAGTTTCTTGGTTTAAATGTGCAAAGAGATCCATTGTGTCTCATCCAAATATCATCTGGAAACTCTGATGCTCATATTGTTCAGTTGGATAGAGATACCTATGATGCTCCAAATTTAAAAAAATTACTTGCAGATAAAGATATAATTAAAATTTTTCATTATGGTAGAGCTGACATGGCACACATTAAACATTACTTAAAAGTTGATGTTGAAAATGTCTTGGATACTAAAATTGCCTCTAAACTAGCCAGATCTTATTCTGATAGTCACTCACTCAAAACTTTAATTAAAGAATTTATCAATATTGATGTTAGCAAGCAGTTTCAAAGTTCTGACTTTGGTGGTGAGCTTTCTCAAGCCCAATTAAAATATTGTGCTAATGATGTGCTGTACTTACATAAAATTCATGAAGAACTTCATAAAATTTTGATTAGAGAAAATAGAATAGATTTATATAATGATTGTTTAAAATTTTTAAAAACTAGAGTTAATTTAGACTTGGCCTCTTTTAAGGATGACATCTGGTCTCATTAAATGAAAAAAGAAAATTATAAAAAAATTGCAAAAAACGTAATTGATCTTGAGATAAAGGCTTTAAAAAAATTAAAAGGGTCAATTAATAACTCTTTTAATGATGCAGTAAATGCAATTATAAAATGTAACTCTAAGATAATTTTATGTGGTGTTGGAAAAAGTGGTCTTATAGCTGCTAAAATCTCAGCAACATTATCGTCAGTGGGCACTCCCTCATTTGTTGTCTCTGCAAATAACTGTTCACATGGTGACATGGGTAGTATTTCTAAGAAAGATGTTTTAATTTTAATAAGTTACTCGGGGACATCTGAGGAATTAAAAAATATTATTAAGTATGCAAATAGAAATAAAATTACCTTGATAGGCATAATGTCAAAAAAAAATTCACTTCTATATAAAGCCTCTGATATAAAATTACATATTCCTGAGGTTGTTGAGGCGGGCCTTGGGATTGTACCTACCTCAAGTACAATCAGCCAATTAAGTATTGGAGATGCTTTAGCTGTTGCAACACTGAATAAAAAAAAAATTAGTAAAAAAGATTTTAAGAAATATCATCCTTCAGGTAATTTAGGCACTAAACTTAGAACCGTTGAGGATTTAATGTTAACGAAAGAAAAAATTCCTTTTATTAACGAAAATTCTAGCATGAAAAATGCATTAAAAATTATTACATTAAAAAAGTTAGGAACATTGATAGCAAGAAATAGTAAGGGGGAAACGACAGGAATAATTACAGATGGACAGATAAGAAGAATAAGTCAAAAAAATAAAAACTTTCATGAACAGAAGGTTAAAAAAATAATGACCAAAAATCCAATTAGTGTTAACAAAGATACCCTAGCTATGAAAGCTCTTTCAATAATGAATGAAAATAAAATTACTAGCTTATGTGTAAACAATTTTACTAATAAGAATAAAACTATTGGTATTATTCATATTCATAACATACTTGAAGCCACTACTAACTAATAGATAGATGCAAAAAAAATTATTTTTACAAATATTTCTTCTATTAATTATTTTACTGATTTCTATTATTTTTTTTAGAGTTTATTTTGGAAATAATATTACAGATAGACCTTCGGATAATAATAAAATTAAATCAGATAATCTGCCGATAAAGGAATCCAACCTAATTTATAATATCCAATACATATCAGAAGACAAAGAGGGCAATAGTTACATTATTAATTCTAAATTTGGAAAGGTTGATAGTGATAAACAAGAAATAGTTTATTTAAAAAAAGTTACGGCTACTATAAGTCTGAAAAACTCGGGGCAAGTAAATATTTATGCCGATAATGCAGTCTACAATAATATTAACTATAATACGAATTTCTATGAAAATGTATCAGTTGTTTATTCTGAGCATCATATTACTTCAGATAATTTAGATTTAGATTTTAAAAAAAACCTAGCCACTGTATTTAACAATATAAGCTATAAAAACTTGAATACTAAACTCCAAGCAGATAAGATAGAAATTGATTTAATTACAAAAAACTCAAAAATTTTTATGTTTAACAAATCAGAAAAAGTAAAAATTGTAAGTATCAACTAATGGCTATAATTAAAAAATTTAGAATTAAATCATTTAAAACTCATAAACCAATAATAAAAATAGATAAGTTATCACTTTCATTTGGAAAAAGAAAAATATTAGATAATGTTAACTTTACAATAAACGAATCTCAAATCCTTGGTCTGCTTGGCCCAAATGGTGTTGGTAAGAGCACCATATTTAACCTTCTGACTGGTTTAATTAAACCTGATTATGGGTCCATCATCATAGACTCAAAAGTTGTTAATGATTATCCAATTTACTTAAGAACTACACAATTCAAAATTGGTTATGTTCCTCAATATGGTGGTTATTTTCATGATTTGACACTTTTGGAAAATTTAAAAGCAATAGGTGAAATTTTAGTTTTAGATAAAAAGATCAGAAATGAAAAAATAAATTCTTTAATAGCAAAATTTGAATTAGATGCTGTTCGAGATGTTAAGGCTAGTTATTTATCTGGAGGCCAAAAAAAACGATTAGTTATTGCATTAGCATTGTTGGGTAATCCAAAAATTCTTCTTCTAGACGAACCGTTTGCAGCATTAGATGTAATGACTATTAAAACCTTACAAAAAATTATAGTTAATTTACAAAGTGAAAATAATATTACAATAGTGCTGTGTGATCACCAGGCTAGAGATCTTTTAACATGCGTAGATGTTGCACTTGTCCTTTCAAATTGTAAGGTGATTGCAAGCGGAACACCTTCTGAGTTAATAAAAAATAATGAGGCAAAAACTGCTTACTTTGGCGATTCATTTAAAATTAATTAAGGTAAAATTTAATTCTAAATGAATAATTCTATTAAGATTAATCAGAAAATCAGACCTTACAACTCAAAAATAATTATTGATGGTGATAAAAGTCTCTCTATAAGATGGGTGCTACTAGCTTCTCAGGCTATAGGTAAATCAAAAGCTTATAAACTTTTAAAATCTGAGGATGTAATGAGTGCCATAATATGTTTAAAAAAATTAGGT
This sequence comes from uncultured Candidatus Pelagibacter sp., assembly GCA_905618895.1. Taxonomy (GTDB): domain Bacteria; phylum Pseudomonadota; class Alphaproteobacteria; order Pelagibacterales; family Pelagibacteraceae; genus Pelagibacter. Next base: position 3,112 of record CAJQTA010000060.1, on the reverse strand, counting down.
GTAAAAGTTAAAATTAAAGATAATTATTGTGAAATTATCGGTAGAGGTCTTAATAGCTACAACTATAAGAATAATCTAATTTTAAATGCTGGTAACTCAGGAACACTAGGTAGATTAATATTGGGTCTGTTAGTTCACTCTAAAAAGAAAATTAAATTAATTGGTGATAAAAGTTTATCGAAAAGAGATTTTTCTAGAGTAACTGAGCCACTAAAAAAATTTGGAGCTACATTTTATCCCAATAAAAATATAAAATTACCCTTGTCGGTAATAGGTTCAAAATTTACAAAACCGATTAACTATGTAGAGGATAGAGGCTCTGCTCAATGTAAAAGTAGTATAATGTTGGCAGCTCTAAACACACCCGGCATAACTTCAATTAAAGCAAAAAAATCTAGAAATCATACTGAATTACTTTTCAAATATTTAAAAGTACCAATCAAAATAAAAAAAAACTCTAAGTATGATTTTATTAAGATTGAAGGAGGAAAAGAAATAAAATCTTTCAATTATACAATACCGGCTGATATCAGTTCAAGTGCATTCTTTATAGTCCTTACAGCTTTATCCAATAATTCAAAACTATTAATTAAAAATGTAAATATAAATCCTTCACGAACTGGTATTATAACAATTTTAAAAAAAATAGGTATTAAAATTATTATTAAAAATAAAAAGAAATATAAGGGTGAAAATATTGCTGATATTTTTGTAAAAAGTTCAAAGAATCTTAAAGCAATTAACTGTCCATCATATTTAAATACTAGCGCTATAGATGAATTTTTAATTATTTTTTTAGTCGCATCAAAAGCAAAAGGTGTTTCGTATTTTAAAAACCTTTCTGAACTAAATCAAAAAGAAAGTCCAAGACTAAAATGGGGTTCAAAAATTTTAAATATGATGGGTATAAAAACTGAACTAACCAATCATTCTATAAAAATACATGGAAACCCAAAACTAAAAATAACAAATTCAATTGAAATCAAAAACTATTTAAAAGATCACCGTATTTTTATGATGAGTACAATTGCTGCTTTAACTTGTGGTGGAAAATGGGAAATACACGACAAAGACTCGGTCAATACTTCTTTTCCGTCTTTTTTAAAAGTAATCAGTCAACTTAATAAAAATGAAAAAATATAAAAATATAATAAAAGTTGCGATTGACTCTCCCGCTGCAGCTGGAGCAGGCACACAAGCAAAGTTAATTTCTAAGCATTATAATCTTTTTTATTTAGATACGGGTAAAATATATCGATTAATTGCTAATATTAAGATTAAAAACCCCTTGCAATATAATTATAAGCTCATTCAAAAGAGAATAAGCAAACTAACTATGGGGGATTTAAACAATAAAGGATTACTGTCAGATGAGGTTGGAACCATGGCATCTATTATATCAAAAGATATAAAAATAAGAAAATTAGTTCATGCCTTTCAAATAAGATGTGCTTATCACCCTCCAAAAAAATATAATGGCTCATGTTTGGATGGTAGAGACATTGTTACAAAAATAGTGCCAGATGCTGACTTTAAATTCTTTATAACTGCCAATACTAAAACTCGAGCGTTAAGAAGGTACAAGGAGCTAAAGGGATTAAAAAAAATAATTTCCTTTGAGGATGTGCTTAAAAGCATTAAAAACCGCGATAAAAGTGATTATAATAGAAAAATATCACCCCTAAAAAAAACTAAAGATTCGGTATTGATAAACACGACGAAGCACACTAAAAGATCATGCTTTTTAAAAATAAAAAAAATTATGGATAAAAAAATTAACGCTTAATGGAAATTTATAAAGACCTTTCAAACCCTGCATCAAAAGAATTCGAACAACTACTAAATTCTCAGTTTACAAAGAATAAAAATCTTGAAGAAGGAAAAATAATCACAGGTATAGTTAATAAAGTAACTGATAATTTTGTTTTCCTTGAAGTGCCAGGACTAAAATCTGAACCGATATTAGATATAAATGAATTAAAAAGTATGGGTATGCTTGATAAAGCTAAAGTGGGAGAAAAAATATCTGTATTACTTGAAAGATTAGAAGACAAAAAAGGTGAGGTGTTAGTTTCGGCATCTAAGGCTCAGAAAATTGAAGGATGGGACAAGCTAGTTGAGGCCTATGAAAAAAATGAACCAATCATGGGTAAAATTACTGGTCGTGTTAAAGGCGGATGTATTGTTGAGCACATTGATACAGGATCTTTAATGTTTTTACCTGGTAGTCAGATATCAGATAAACCACTTAAAGATATTTCTCACTTGATGAATGAGCCACAAAAATTCGCATTAATTAAACTTGATAAAATCCGAGGAAATGCATGTGTATCACGTAGAGAAATTATATCCTCATTTAAAAAAGAAGATAAAAAACTTTTAGTAGAAAAATATAAAGTAGGAGATATTATCAAAGGAGCTCAGGTAAAGGGATACTCAAGTTTTGGATGTTTTTTTAGTGTCAATGGCGAATTAGATGTTTTGTGTCATACTTCTGAACTTTCATATTCAAGAATTAATCATGCTGACGAACTCTTCAGCATAGGCGAGGCTATGGACTTAAAAGTTATTAGTGTCGACCTGACAAAACTTCAAGTGGGGTGTTCAGTAAAACAACTTAGTCCTGATCCGTTTGATGATATTTCAAATTATAAACTAAATAAAGTTTATCAAGTTAAAGTAATGAAAGTTGTTGATTTTGGACTATTTGCGGAACTTCAACCAGGATTATCTACTCTCTTACATACATCTGAATTAAGTTGGACAAAAAAAAATCCATCAGCAAAAAAAATGTTTAAAGTGGGAGACGAAATTCCTGTGGTTATAACAGAAATTGATAAAGAAAAAAGACGTGTAGCAATATCACATCGTTTAACTACTGATAATCCATTTGAATTATTTGAAAAAAAATATCCTATTGGAACTGAAATTGAAGGTGAAGTTTCTAGTAAAAATGAATATTCAGTTTTTTTAAAAGTTGATGACCTAGATGTTGATGCTTTTCTACACTGTAATGATTTAACATATCTTAATAATACAGAAGAAGAATTGGCAAAATACAAAACGGGAGATAAGCTAAAAGTTAAAGTGTTAGAAATTAAATCTGCTGAAC
>CAJQTA010000059.1 GCA_905618895.1 uncultured Candidatus Pelagibacter sp. | reverse complement strand
TTTTTCAAGAATTATCTCACTAGTATTTTCTAAATTTTCTGTACTTTCTTTTTTGACGCAATTTATAGAGTTAACCACTAAATCATCTAGTCTTTTAAGATTTTTGACTCTATCATGGTATGTATAAGCAACATCAATAATTAAATTTTTATTGTCATCAATAATAGCATTGATATTTTTGTCTTCAGTATCTAATCTATTTCTGATTATATTTGCTCTATGGAATAAATCATTCTTTTTAAAGTAATAAAGTCCCCACGTGTATCCTCTTGCTGTTGAGTAGAAAAAATAGTCAGAATAAATCAAAGAATTTATTCTTTCTATTTCTTTATTTCTTGATTCAAAAAAAGAATTTAAATATTCTTCAGAACTAATTTTAGTCAAATATTTTAAATACAATTTATAAAAATCATAATTAATTTCACCATTTTTATGTGTAAAAAACTTATTTATCCACCATTGTCTACTTTCATTAATTTGAAGGGTACCACCAAGCTCTAAACTGGACTCAGCTTTGTAAATAGAATCTAAAAAAATCTTTTCATAATAATTACTGTTAAATTTATGATAATTAGGTAGCTGTCTGTGACCATCTCTTGGAATGGGTTCAAATAGCTCACTTACAGGATTATAATAAAGTTTTGAATTATCAAATAAAGCATGGGTAGTATAAGTGGCATCCATTATTGCAAAAAAAGCTGCAAATTTTTCCATATCAAAAGTGTCTTTTGCGTGTCTATTTCCTTTAAAGAATTCTGTAAGTTTTTTTCTAGCAGTTTTTACTAAATAAAGATTTTCATCTTTGGTCCAAAATTTATCATTGTATACTTGAAATATTTCTTCACTTAAGTGGCTTTTGGTATAATCACCATTTGTAGTAAATATGGGTCCATTTACTTTCCCATTTCTCTCTAAAATTTCTTTTCCCATTTTTTCTTCGAGCACATATAATCCGCTTCCACTTCCATTAATGTAAAGATCAAAAAATTCATATTTTTGTTTTATTAAACCTAAATCACCTACTAATTCTGTAAATATCCATTCATGGATATAATTTCTTACACCAGGTTTTTGAATTGAAAAATTATTTACTCCAAGAATTGTTTTTCCTTTAGGTAAATAAACGTTGTATGAAGAATCTTTTTTTTTTTCATAATGAATTTTTCTATCCCCCTTGAGTCTTAATTGAGCCTTAATTTCTTTATCTTTATATTTTACAACAATAGGAACTTTACTTAAATTTTTTTTGACTCCAAGTGAGCCATTTTTTATAGCAACTTCTCTTTCATTTTCTAAAGTAATGATATCATCAAATTTAATGTCTAGATCAATTCTTTCAACTTTATAGAAATTACTTTTGATAGCTTTATAAGCTATATTAAATATATAAATGTACTCCACCCTCCCATCTTTAGATAAGTGGTCTAGAGCTTTGAGTGTTTTTAATTTTACAGTGTATGATGTAAAAAATAATATTACGAGTACAGCAAGAACTGAAATTGTAGAAAAAAAATATGTAATTAAAAAAATTTTTAATTTTGAATTTTTTTTTATTTTTTTATTAATAGGACTTTTTAGAATCATAAATTCAAATTACTATTACGCGCAACTATAGTTTTTGATTTTTTGAATTTTTGTTTAATGGTTTCTGTAACTTTTATTACTTCATCGAAATTTTTTGGTCTAATGTCTAAATTTATATTTGTAGTTTTTTCTGTTTTTGACATAGATACAAAATTTAATTCATCAGAAATTGACTTTAGCTCTTCAATAATTTTGGAAATCTCCTCTTGTTTAATGTCTTCATCAATTACAATTGCTAAATTAATTAATTCAGAATATTCTATTTTTTTTTGGCTTAAAAATTGATAATAAGCAAATATTATAATTAGTGAAAATAAAACACCTACAACAATAATCTTAATCTGTCCTGAGCCACATCCCAAACCAATTGCTATTATCAAAAAAAGATAAACTAATTCTTCTGGTTCCTTGATAGCTGCACGAAATCTTACTATTGATAATGCACCTACTAACCCTAAAGACAATGCCAATGAATTCTTTACAATCATAATAATGATACACGTTGTTGTTCCCAATATTACAAAATTTTTTGAAAAGTGTATCCTGTTAGACAAAGTAGAGGAGAATTTTATATAAAAGAACTGAACCAATAAACTCAATGCTGCAGCAGTAATAAGGCTTAAAATAAAGCTGTTCATGCTAATTTGAATATTGTTGTTTATAAAAAAATCTAAATTTTCTTTATTCATTTAAAGCTCACTTTTAGTAAATTAAGGATAAATAACTAACAAAATTTATTTAGAATAACAACAAGATTCAACTATTACGAGTTAAAGATTTCAAAGAGAATCGTGTATTAACATCTTAAGGGGGGTGGCGTAGGGAGACTGTAACTACCCTCCTCTAAACTATTGTTTAATATAAAAATTATTATGTATTTTCTAAAAAAGATTTTATTTGTTATTAGTCTATGTTTTTTAATGTCGCTCAACAATTGTGTGCAGACAACTGCCACACTTTTTGGTCCGGCCTTTACTGCAGCTAAAACTGGAAGTCTTTATCAAGCAGGTTTGTCATATAGTTCAAACAATATTTTAAAAAAACAATTGGGAAAAGATCCATCAACATATGTAAGAGATCTTTTTGTGCAAAGCTTTAACCAAAACAAACCTACTAATACCGTTAAAGTAAAATACCAAACTATAAGTACACATTACACATTAATTTCTGAAAATGATGAAGATGATTATGTTGAAATTTTTGAAAATGATGAAGATGATTATACAGAATTTATGATGGCAGTTAAAAAAACATTAAAATAATTTTTTAAGTTTTAGAATTTGGTTTAATAAAAAATTTTTTGAATAATTTTTTCTTTTCACAACCCATACAGATAAAGGCCATGAGCAATCTTTTTTTGATCTTGCAATAATATGAATGTGTAATTGAGGAACTATATTCCCAATTTTTTCAATATTTAGCTTTGATGTTTTAAATGCTTTCTTCATTAAATTACTACAAAAAACTATTTCTCTCATAAGAAGAATTTGATCTCTTGAATTTAGTTCTGTGATGTCTGTTATTTTTTTTCTATTAGGAATCAAAATTATCCAAGGAAAATTGCTGTTGTCAATCAACCTAACACTACATAATTTTAAATCTACTATATGGTGAGAATCTTTTAAAAAATTTTTATTTATCTTATTTGTCATTTAAAGTTTAAAATATTCATACAAAAATTTCACACTGATAATAAGTAAAAAAAATCCCAAATATTTACTGATTTTTTTTTTTTCAATTTTGTGAACAGTTCTTGCGCCAATTTTTGCCATAAAAGTTGTAATAGGTATAAAAATTAAAAAAGCTGGTATATTTAAAAAGCCAATGCTCAGTGGAATATTTGTATTCAAATAGGTTCCAGTTATTAGAAATCCAACTGCTCCAAATATTGCTATTAAAAAACCTATTGCAGCAGAACTTCCAATTGCTCTATTGATTGAGTATCCAAAAAATTTTAAAATTGGTACATTCATTACAGCGCCTCCAATACCCATTGGTGCAGAAATAAAGCCAACTAAAAAACCTAAAATAATTTTTAAATGTAATTTAATCTTAAGAATAGTATTTTTTTCTTTTTCTTTTAATAAAAGTAAGTAAATACCTAATAAAAATATAACAATTGAAAAAAAAAGAACTAATGTTTTTGTTTTAAGTAACCCAGCAAAAATAGTTCCAATAATAACTCCTATAACAACAAATATTCCGTAGCTTTTAACAATATTGAAATCAACTGCTTTATATTTGTGATGAGTAAAAACAGATACGGCTGATGTTGGAATTATAATAGCAAAAGAGGTTCCAACAGCTAAATGCATTATGTATTGTTGGTCTATACCAAGAGATCCAAATATATAAAATAAAAAAGGGACAGTTATTAATCCTCCACCAATTCCAAATAGTCCAGCTACAAATCCTACAGGTATTGCAGTAAAAACCATTAATAAAGCAAAGTATATATATTCGTTTGATAATAAATAGCTAAGCAGATTGACCTACTGAAGTATCAACATTGTTAAATTTAATCTTATCCATGATATGATCAATTTTTTTAACATCAGCATCACGTACACACATATTTTCTGTTAAATATCTTTTCCAAAAACTAGAGCCTGTTTGACCATGAAAAAGTCCCAAAGTATGCCTCATAATTTGATTCAGTCTAGTCCCTTTTTTTATTTCATCTCTTATGTAAGGTAATAGTTGCTCCATAATATCCTGTCTACTTGGAACATCTTCATTATTAAATATTTGTTTTTCAATCTCTGCCAATATATAGGGCGTATGATAAGCAGACCTTCCAATCATGACGCCATCAACTTTTTTTAAATGATCTTTCATTTCTTCTGTCGAGGTAATACCACCATTAATAATTATTTCCTCGTTGGGAAAATCTTTTTTTAATTTATAAACAAAATCATATTTTAAGGGTGGAATATTCAAATTTTGTTTAGGTGTGAATTTTCCTAGAATTGCTTTTCTTGCATGAATGATAAAAGTTTTAATGCCTGTATTTTTTAATATTGAGATAAAATTATGTAAATTTTCATAATCTTCAGTATCATCATACCCAATTCTAGTTTTGATTGTCACTGGTAGTTTTGTAACAGATTGCATTTTACTTAAACAGTCTGCAACTAGATTTGGTTCTTTCATTAAGCATGCACCAAATTTATTTTTTTCAACTTTTTTACTGGGGCAACCTAAGTTTAAATTTATTTCATCATAACCAAAATCTTCTCCAGCTTTTGTTGCTTCAGCTAGTAAGTTAGGCGAAGATCCTCCTATTTGAAGGGCAACTGGTTTTTCATTAATATTAAATTCTAATAATTTTTTTTTATCACCTCTATGGATTGCTTCAGATACAACCATTTCAGTATAGAGAAGTGTATTTTTGCTAATTAATCTTAAAAAAAATCTCTCATGACGATCTGTGCAATCCATCATAGGAGCAACTGATACTTTCCTATTCATGATTAACTTTTATATTATTTTTCTAGTTATTTGTAGTGTCTGAATCTTCAGACTTTACTTCAGATGATTCATTTTCTGCTGCAGATACTTCATTTTCTGCTGCAGATACTTCTTCTAATGATACATCTCGCTCTTCAGAGCTAACATCTAATTCCGGCTCTTCAGAACTCACTTCTAATTCTGGCTCAACAGCAACATCAGGTTTTGCTGTTACTGTTAACTCATCTAAATCCTCTTTTGATACTTGTATTTTTTCTGGAATTTTTCTTGCTCTTTTTGATGGTAATATTGGAGTGCCGCTTTTTGAAATTTCACCTTTATAAAGGCTCTCAAAATCATCCCCTACTGCTTCATCATCACCAGCACCATCATCAACTTGCTCTACATGTTTTCTGAGTTTATGAACAGCACTCTCAGTTAAATCTGGAACTTTAATAGTTTCTTCAGCAATCTCTCTTAATGCAATAACTGTATTTTTATCATTGTTTCTATCAAGTGTTGGTTCTAAGCCTGAATTTAGTTGGGTTGCTCTTTCTTTTGCAACCAGAACTAACTCGTAAGGGCTTTCAACTTTATCTATACAGTCTTCTACAGTTACTCTAGCCATGGGCAGTATCTATACAGTGCTTTAAAAAAAATCAAGCAGAATTTTATATATAAATAGGATTAAGCTTATTCTTGACTAAGAATAGCAAGATTATTGAGAATAATATATATGCACCTGAAACTAAAGCTATTTGCTCGATAGAAAAGTTATTATCAATAAGAATCCCAAAAAGTGCCGTCCCAAAAGCAGTTGAAAAGACCATTAAGGCGGTTGTTAAAGCTTTTATTGAGCCAATATATTTTACTCCATAAATTTCTGCCCAAGTTGAAGATCCCAGAACATTAGCTAGTCCGTTAGATATTCCGATCAATCCAAGGAATATAAAAGATGAAAATGGGCTGTTAAAATAATAAAGTACAAAAGCTGAAAATAATAAAGGTATGTTCATATAAATTAATAATCTTCTGCTACTAAATTTATCAATTAAAAAACCAGAAAAAAACAATGTAATAACAGACAAGATTGAATAAGCCATAAATGATTGAGCAATCACATAAGGTCCCCAACCTTTAGAAGTAGATATAAATGATTGATAGACAAAAGAACCTGTAGCAATCCACGGCATTGCCAGCATATTTATACAAACAATATAGAACCTGTAATCTTTAAGTACCTCAACTCTTTTCCATTGTTTTATTTTTTTTCGTTTTTCATTTTTCTTATTATAATTTTCTCTTGAATCTAAATTAACATTTTTAACTAGAAAAAAAGAAGCCAAAGGAAGAACAATAATGACTAGAACTGAAATTGATAACCAAATATTTCTCCATTCTATAACAGTTAATAAAAAAACAATTAACAATGGAAGAATAAACTCAGCAAGAGATAGTCCTAACCAAGTTGTGCTTAAAGCCCTACCTCTACTCCTCTCAAAATATCTTGAGATAGTTGTGGTTGCTGTGTGCGACATTAATCCTTGTCCTGAGAGTCTCATTAAAAATATTGAAAAAAATAAAAAAATTATTGATGAAATTTTAGAAAATAAAAAGCAAGAAATTGCTAATAATGCAATTACATATGAGGCAAATTTTAAGATATTTACATCATCTATTTTTTTACCTACCCAAACTAGTATAAAGCTACTCAGTAAAGTGGCAGTGGCATAAATTGAACCAAATTGGCCATGTGTTATTGAAAGAGTCTCTCTTATACTTGAATTAAACAATCCAAGAAAAAAACTCTGTCCAAAACTTGAAAAAAATGTAAAAATAAATCCAAATAAAATTATTTTAAAATTCAAACTTTTAAACATAGGAAAAATAAATTATGTCTTGTAATGTTGCTTTCATTGGTCTTGGTGTTATGGGTTATCCGATGGCTGGTTATATATCAAAAGCTGGTCACAATGTAACTGTTTATAACAGAACTGTCTCAAAAGCTGATAAATGGATTTCAGAGTACAAAGGCTCTAAAGCTAATACTCCCTCGGAAGCTGCTGAAGGAGCTGAATATATATTCACATGTGTTGGAAATGATAATGATCTTCGGGAAGTAACATTTGGAGACAGTGGTATTTTTAAAACAATAAAAAAAGATGCGGTTTATATTGATAACACAACAGCATCAGCAACTATTGCAAGAGAAATTTATGGTTATTCTAAAAAAAATGGATTTGGTTCTTTAGATGCCCCTGTTTCTGGTGGACAAGCTGGCGCAGAAAATGGTGCCTTAACAGTAATGATTGGTGGTGACCAAGCAGACTTTGACAAAGCTAAAGATAAAATAGATTGCTATAGTAAAAAAATGAAATTACTTGGTGGACCAGGAAATGGGCAGCTTGCAAAAATGGTTAATCAAATTTGTATTGCTGGATTAGTTCAAGGTTTATCAGAGGGTATAAATTTTGGAATGAAATCAGGATTAAATATGGAAGATGTAATTGAAGTTATATCAAAAGGAGCTGCTCAATCATGGCAAATGGAAAATAGATATAAAACAATGATTGATGACAAATTTGAGTTTGGTTTTGCTGTAGATTGGATGAGAAAAGATTTAAAAATTGCTTTAGATGAAGCAAAAAAGAATGGCTCCTTGTTACCTGTTACAGAAATTGTAGACAAGTATTATGGAGAAGTTCAAAAAATGAGTGGTAATAGATGGGATACATCTAGTCTTATCAAAAGGTTAAGTAAATAAAAACGTATGCAACCAGCATACTATGAAGATTTTACTGAAATTAAAAAAAAAATTTGGTTATTGTTAGATGATGCAGTGACTAATCGTAGTTCTCAATTTAGAATACCAACTTTTATTTGTGGTGATCAATCTGATTTTGACGGAAGAATTGTAGTTCTAAGAAAGTCAGACCAGCAAAATAATCTAATTCAGTTTCACAGTGATATAAGATCTGATAAAATTGAAAAATTAAAAAAAAACCCAAAGGCAGCAATACTTTTTTATGACAAAGAAGAGAAAATTCAAGTCAGATTAAAAGTTGAATGCACCATAAATAATAATAACAATATTACAAAAGAATCTTGGTCAAAAACCCAACATATCAGCAGAAAATGTTATTTAGTTGATAATGGTCCAGGATCAGAGTCAGATGTTCCTACATCAGGTTTAAAACCTGAATTAGATAATTTTGAATTTACTATGGCACAAAGTGAAGAAGGTTATAAAAATTTTACAGTCATTCAATGTAAAGTAAAATCTATTGAATGGCTTTACTTAGCAGCAAAAGGTCATCGAAGAGCAAAATTTGATTTGGAAACTAATAAAGATACTTGGTTAGTTCCTTAATTATTTTTATATTACTGCTTAAAAAAATTTATCCACCCACTTTGTTTGTGATTAAAATTAAATAAATTGGGATGAATAATTTCCGCAAAAATTTCTAGTGATTCTACTAGTCTTGGTCCCGGTCTATTAAAAAATTGGTTACCATCAACAACGAAAAATTCTTTATCCTTAAATGCTTTTAAATTACTCCATTTATTTTCTTTAATTAGTAAATTTTCAACTTCATCTTTAGTTTTTTCAATATTATAACCACAGGGTAAAAAAATGATAATTTCAGGATCATAACTTTTAATTTCATCAAAGCGTATCCAATGTGAATCTTTTCCTGATTTTCCAAAAATATCTTCACCTCCAGATATTTTAACCATTTCAGGAATCCAATTTCCAGCAGCCATTAACGGTTCTATCCACTCAATACAAGCTACGGTTCTTTTTTTTTGTTTTAAACTTTTAATCTGAATATTTTTTACTCTTTGTTCTAACGGCTTAATTAAATTTTCAGAAGTTTTCTGATCTAAATTAAGCCCTTTGGCAACTTTTCTTATATCATCAAAAACTTCACTTAGAGTATTAGGCTGAAGAGAGATTATTTTAGTTTTTTCATTAAGATGTTTGGTAACTATTTCTTCAACTTCTGATAGGCTTACTGCACACACTTCACAATGTGCTTGAGTTACAACTATATCTGGTTCTAATTTTTTTAACTCTTTAATATCTACTTTATAAACCGATAATGAATTTTCTAAAATTTCATTAATTTGTTTGTGAATTTCTCCACTTTTACCTTCTACGTTTATTTTAGGTGAAGTTAATTTAATAATCCTACTCAAATCTTTTGGATAATCACATTCATGAGATCTTCCAACAATTAAATCTTTCTTACCTAGGAAAGCAACAATCTCAGTTGCACTTGGTATTAAGGTGACAATTTTTTTCATTAATTATTAGAATATTGATTTAGAATATTTTTTCCAATTATTTTGATACCGAATAGCATTTTCTTTAATCAATATAATTTCTTTATTAGTAACTTTTCTTATTACTATACCTGGTGAGCCAACAACTAGAGAATTGTCTGGAATAATTTTGTTTTCAGTTATAAGTGCATTTGCTCCTATGATGCAATTTTTTCCAATTTTTGCATTGTTTAAAATTACAGCGCCTATTCCAATTAAGCTATTATCATCTACTGAACATCCATGAAGCATAACAAGGTGTCCAACTGTAACATTTCTTCCTACTTTTAAAGGATATCCTGGGTCAGTATGAAGTACACACCCATCCTGTATGTTTGATCCTTCTCCTATATAAATATTTTCAACATCACCTCTTAAAGTTGAATTAAACCAAATACTTGTATTTTTTTCTAATGTAACATCCCCAACAACCACCGCGTTAGGAGCGACCCAACTATTATCTGAATTTTTTACTTTTTTATTTTCCAAATCATAAAACATAATCTATATAATGTTTATCATGCCTCCTTTAAAAACACCAATATGTGATTTTGGAACTAAAGCTAAAAATTTTGAATTAAAATCAACTGATAATAAAATTGTTACTCTAAATGAAATTAAGGGTAAAAATGCAACTTTAATAATGTTTATTTGTAACCATTGCCCTTATGTTAAAGCGGTAATTCACAATATTGTAGAAGATTCTAAAAATTTAAAAAAATTTGGTATTAATGTGGTGGCAATCTCATCAAATGATGTAAATACTCATCCTGAAGACTCTTTTGAAAATATGATTAAATTTGCAAAAAAATATAAATTTAATTTTCCTTATCTTTTTGATGAAACACAAGAAATTGCAAAAACTTATGAAGCTATATGTACACCTGATTTTTTTGGATACAATGATAGTTTAGAGTTAGAATACAGAGGAAGAATTAGAGAATTAAAAGATTTAAAACCTGTTACAGCTGGAGACAGTGACTTATATAAAGCAATGAAACAAATTTCTGAAATTGGAAAAGGTCCTGATAAACAGACTCCAAGCATGGGATGTAGTATTAAATGGTTCAATAAT
>CAJQTA010000058.1 GCA_905618895.1 uncultured Candidatus Pelagibacter sp. | reverse complement strand
TGTCTAAAATTGCTTCATTATTAATTCATGCTGCTAAAATTGATGAATCTTATACAAAAGAAGAAAAAGAAATTATTAAAAAAACTTTACTTGAATTGGGTGCACAAAGTACAAGTTTAGAAAGAATAATGGCTGATGCGACAATTATTGAAGAAAATTCAAATCAAATACTAGATTTTACAAGGGAAGTTAAAAGCATACCTGAGTCTGATAAAATTAAAATTGTTGAATCTCTTTGGAAAATTATTTATTCAAATAGTAATGCTGACATGTATGAAACAAACCTAATGAGAAGACTTTCTGGTTTACTATATATTAACAATAAAACTATGGCTGACATAAAACAGAAGGTAAAAAAAGAATTAACAAAATGACTTACTTAGTAAATGAAGAATGTATTAAATGTAAATTGATGGACTGTGTTGAAGTTTGTCCAGTCGATTGTTTTTATGAAGGAAAAAATATGCTTGTAATTAAACCAGAGGAGTGTATAGATTGTGGCGTTTGTGAACCAGAATGTCCAGTTGATGCTATAGTGGCAGATACAGAATCTGGTAGTGAAAAATGGTTAGAAACGAATACTAAGTATTCTGAAATTTGGCCAAACATAACTGTAAAAAAAGATCCACCCGTGGATCATGAAAAATATAAAAATGAAGAAAATAAGTTTGAAAAATATTTTAAAGAAAACCTTTAAAAAAACTTCACCAAAAAAAACAAATGCAAAATCAAAAAAAAACACAGCTTCCGTCAAAAAAACTAAAAAAAAAGTAATTGTTAAAAAAACTAAACCACTAAAGCCTTCAAATAAAATTGAGATTAAAACAAAAAAAATTTCTAAAAAAAAAGCTTCAACAGAAAAATCAGAAATTAAAGTTGATAATTTAAGAATATCAAAAAGCAATGAAGTAAAGCCAGAAATTAAAAAAGTAAAAAAACAAGAAACAGAAAAAAGAGTATACAAAGTTAAAGATTATATTGTTTACCCAAAACATGGAGTTGGCCAAATTACTGAATTTAAAAAAATAAATATAGGTGGAATTGATGTTGAAACATATGTTCTTAAATTTGAAAAAGATAAAGCAAACGGAATGGTTCCAGTAAACAAACAATCTCATCTTCGGCCGCTAGCTACAATCAACCAAGTTAATAAATGTATTTCAATATTAAAAAGTAAACCAAAAATTAAAAGATCGATGTGGAGTAGAAGAGCTCAAGAATATGAAGCTAAAATTTCATCAGGCAAAATTTATGAATTAGCAGAGGTAGTAAGGGATTTAAACAAAGGAGATGATTTAATGGTTGATCAATCTTACAGTGAAAGGCAACTTTTTGAAAAAGCGTACGAAAGAATCTTATCAGAATTTCAAATTGTAATAGGTGTATCATTAGAAGATACACAAAAAAAATTGAATAAAGCTTTAAAAAGAAACCTTGAAGGACAGACAAATCCTACTCCTACTCCTGCGTCTACTATCGATAAACCAAAAATATCTGATGGGGAAGCAATTGCTCAAACTGAGGGAAAAATAACAGAATAAAAAAAACGCCTCTCACACAAAAATTATGAGAAGCGTTTTTAATAAAGAATACTAAGTAAACTATCTTCTTCTTTTTTTAGCTTTTTTCTTAGCTTTTTTCTTAGTTTTCTTTGCAGCTTTTTTTCTTTTTTTAGCCATCTTTAGCTCCCTGTTTAAGTTAAACGAATCACTATGATTCGTTATTAACTTATTTTTATTTTTTTATACAAGTTATGTCAATTCTTTAATTAAGTGCCAATCTCTAATAATTTTTTTTATAAAATTATTTTTTTGTTTATATTTTATTTAACTGAAAAAGTTAGAGTTTATGCGACTAATAAACTGTTTTCAAAATTAACTTTAATATAATTTTTCTAATTCTATTTTATATTTTTCTATTATTTTATATCTTTTTAATTTTAAGGTTGGTGTCATCATTCCATTTTCAATTGTAAATTGTTCTTTAATAACAATAAATTTTTTTATTTTTTCTATTTTTGATAAGTTCTTATTTACTTTTTTAATTTCTTTTTTAATTTCCTCATTTGTTAAACTTTTTTGCTCAGAAGATAAAACTATCAAAGATACTAAATATGGCTTGTTATCACCATACACTAGCACTTGTTCAACAAAATTTAGTTTGATTAAATCATTTTCAATTTTAATAGGAGAAATATTATCACCACCTGGCGTAATGATGATATCTTTTTTTCTATCTGTTATTTTTAAAAATTTATTATCAAATTCGCCAATATCACCGGTATGTAGCCAACCATCTATCAAAACTTTATTTGTTTCTTTTTCATTTCTCCAGTAACCCAACATGACATTTTCACCTTTGATAAGTATTTCTCCATCATCTGCAATTTTGACCAAATTCCCTTTGAATGGAGGACCTACAGTTTCCACTCTAATATCATTAATAGGATTACAGCTAACAACAGGAGATGTTTCAGTTAATCCATACCCTTGTAGAGTGGGTAGTCCGATTGCGTTCAAAAATGAGCCTACTTCTTTATCTAAAGCTCCTCCCCCAGAAACAAATGCTCTAAGACTTCCTCCAAACTGACTCTTAATTTTTTTTCTTACTACTTTTTCACATATAAAATTTATTAAATTTTCAGATACATAAAGTTTATTTTTAAACAATTTTTTTTTTCCTAAACTAATCGTTTGCTCAACTAGGATTTTTTTTAAACCTGTGGCCTTATTAAATGTTCCATTAATTTTTTGATATAAGTTTTGGTAAAATCTTGGAACTGCTGTCATAATTTCAGGCGAACAATCATTCATATTTTTTATCAATTTTTCAATACTTTCTGCATAAAACACTTTTGCTGCTACTGCTATTTGAACAAACTGAACTGTATGTTCATATGAATGTGATAATGGTAGCCATGTTAAAAATCTTGTTTTATTTGAAATTATAGTTTCTAATAAATCACAAGATCCTTCACAGTTATTAAGTATACCTCCATGACTTAACATTACTCCCTTAGGATTTCCTTGTGTTCCTGAAGTATAAATTATACATGCAATGTCTTTTCTTTGAATATTTAAATCTAAAAAACTCCTATTCTCAAAATCTTGACATTCAAAGATATCATTAATATTTAAATTAAAATCAATATTAAGATTAATTATAGAATCAAAAATAATAATCTTTTTAATAAATTTTTTTTTGGGAATTAAATTTTTAATTTTTTGATATTGGGTATTATCAGAAACAAAAATAATAGAAGGTTCACAATCATTAATAATATACTCATAGTCTCTCTCGGTGTATGTTGTGTAGGCTGGAACCGTTATTCCTGCTGACAACATGATGGAAAGATCAGTTATCATCCATTCAGGTCTATTTTCAGAAATTAATAAGCATCTATCTCCTTTGTTTATATATTTTGAGATTTCTTTTGATAATTTTATAATATTTAAATAAACCTCTTCCCAAGAATATTTTTTTTTTGGTTCTTTTAAGGCTTCTAAAAAAATATCACCTTTATTTTGCTTTTGATATTGATAATAAAACAGTTCTAATAAATTATTTACTTTATTTATTTCCATAAAATATTGGTGGGCGAAGAGAGAATCGAACTCTCACTTCTTACAAAACACGATTTTGAGTCGTGCGCGTCTACCAGTTCCGCCATTCGCCCTTTTTTTTTCTTATTATAATCATAAAATTAAATAGTATAAGAACTCAAATTGTATTAAAACCAAAAAATGTTTAAAGAATTATATCAAAAATCTTTAAAACTTGCTTCACACAAAAGTTCTAAGTTTTTTTTAGCAATTGTTTCATTTTCTGAAAGCTCTTTTTTTCCGGTTCCACCAGATATAATGATTGTACCGATGGTAATTGCAAAAAAAACTGAATATTTAAAGATATTCCTAATAGCTAGTTTTTTTTCTGCTCTTGGTGGATTATTGGGATATTTTATAGGATCAACTTTTTTAGATTTATCAATGAATGTAATTCATTTTTATGGTTATGAAGAGAAAGTATTAAATCTAAGAAATAATTTAACAAGTGGTGATGGCTTTTATGTGTTTTTAGGAGCACTATTTCTCGCTGGCTTTACCCCATTACCATTTAAAGTTTTTACAATAACTAGTGGTATAATTGGATTTAATATTATTATTTTTTTCTTTATTTGTTTAGCTTCACGTGGATTAAGATTTTTTACTGTTGCTTACTTATCATATAAATTTGGTCATATTTTTAATAAATTTATGGAAAAAGAAGGTGCAAAATGGTTTGCAATTATTGGTCTTATAATTGTTACCATTGTTCTAATTATATATTTTATTATAAAATAAAATGTTTCAAATAAAAAATAAGCTCTTATTCAATTTTATTTTATGGTTTAGTATTTTTGCATTGTTTGCTGCATATTTTATTCAATATGTTCTGGGTCATCTACCATGCAATTTATGCATAATAGAAAGGATTCCGTATGTTTTAACTATAATAATAGTTGTTTTAAGTTTTATGTTTAAAAAATATGAAAAATTTTACATAACCTTACTATGCATTATATTTATTTCAGCAACTTTAATATCTTTTTATCATTTTGGAATTGAACAAGGTTTTATTAAAGAGTCTCTAGTTTGTGATTTAGTTTCTCAGGGTAGTAACTTAACAACTGAGGACATTTTAAATGAATTAAAAGCTAAAACTATAAGCTGTAAAGATGTTACTTTTAAAATTTTAGGTCTTTCTCTTGCTACAATAAATACCATTATTTCTTTAGTATTAAGCATTATACTAATTAAAAAATTTTATAATTATGAAAAAAACAGACAAAACTAAAGTTGAAGAATTTATAAGAGTTGATCATGCGGGTGAACGTGGGGCTATAAAGATATATGAAGGTCAATTGCTTGCTTTGAACACTTTTATTAAAAATGATGAATTAAAAAAAATAATTGAAGAAATGCAAGAGCATGAAAGAGAACACTGCAATTATTTTGAAAATGAATTAAAAAAAAGAAAAATAAAACCTACAAAACTCTTACCTTTGTGGGATTTATTAGGTGTTGGTCTGGGGTTTGGATCAACAATATTAGGAAAAAAAGCTGCTATGCTTTGTACCGCATCAGTAGAAGAGGTTATTCAAGAACATTATGCAAACCAGATTGAACAGCTTGCACCTGATGAAAAAAAATTAAAAGAGAAAATTATAAAATTCAGAGAAGATGAATTACACCATAAAAATATTGCTTATGATGAAGGTGCTACTAAAGAGGGCCCTTATTCTATTTTAGACAAAATTATTAAAACTGGTTCAAAAATTGCAATCAACATATCTGAAAAAATATAATTAAGCTTCTAGCTCTACATCCCAGTATAGATAATCTATCCAGCTTTTATGAAGAAAATTTGGAGGAAAGTTTTTGCCATTTCTGTGTAAGTCTTCTGTAGAAGGCTGGAAGGGCTCTTGACTAAGTTTCATGCCTGAATTCTGGAGTAGTCTGCCACCTTTTCTTACATTACAGCCTGAACAAGCTGTCACAACATTGTCCCAATTAGTTTGTCCACCTTTAGATCTTGGTAATAAATGATCAAATGTTAATTCTTCACCACTTCCACAATATTGACAAGAAAATCTATCTCTTAAAAATACATTAAACCTAGTAAAGTTTGGATTAGATTGTGGGTTGATAAAATTTTTTAAAGCAATAACACTTGGAAGTTTCATGTTAAATGATGGGCTTCTAATTATTCTATCGTAATTACTTACAATTGTAACTCTATCCAGAAACACTGATTTTACAGTATCGTGCCAGTTCCATAAAGATAGTGGATAATAACTTAAAGGTCTGTAATCCGCATTTAATACTAATGTGGGGCATTTTTCTAAAGAAAGATTTTGTTCAACAAATTTCATTATTATAATAAACTTAACTGAATTGAATTATTTTATCAATAAATAGAATACAATTTTACTATATATTCACTAAATTTTAAAATTATCTTTTATATATTTTAAAGCTATACTTGATGCTTCAACAGAAATATGGTGTTCACAATTTTTTATCATATTTTTTTTTACTTCGATATTATTTCTAATTAAAAAATCTTCGGATTCTAATAAAAATGTTGGTAAAACTACAGCATCTGAGTCACCATGAACTAACAACATCTTAGTAGAAGAAGTTTTTCTTTTTACAAGATCATCTTGATTTATTATTTTTCCAGAGAAGCCAACTATGCAATTATAATTTTCATTACTTATTAAACCTAAATTAATAGCCATCATACATCCTTGGCTAAAACCTGATAAACAAATTTGTGAATTTGTAAGATTGTATTTAGTTTTTACTTCATTTATAAATTGATCAAGTTTTTGTTCAGCTTTTTTTGATTCTTTTAAGATATGTTCAGGATCATCCTTGGTTAAATCAAACCACTGAAATCCTGTAGGGTTTATTGAACATATTTCATGACCATCTGGACATAAAAAAATAGTATTAGGTAAAAACCTCTTCCAATTTAAGGTTAATATACTTATATCTTTTCCACTCCCTCCATAACCATGGAGTAAAATGATAGCATTATTAACTGGAATATACTTTTCTGGCTTTATTATTGTTGTTGTAAGACATAATGTCATAAATCATTTTTTATGTTTTTTTATTTTTAAAACACTTTACAATAATAATATGCTTTCAGGAACATTAGTAAAAATTTTCAGCATAATATTTTTAGGGTTGGTAGCTATTATATTAATTCTTGGTATTAGAACTCTCTTCAAGGGAGGTGAAGAAAGTAAAAAAAATTCAAACAAATTGATGCAATTAAGAGTGCTATTTCAATTTATTGCAGTAATTTTGCTTGTTAGCTTTGCTTACTTTTTTAAAAATTAATTATAAAGTCTCAGCCAATTAATAAATTCTTCGTTATTAAAATCAATAGATCCTATGATACGTGCAAATTCATTACCCTCTTTATCAAATAAAATAGTTGTTGGAAGTCCTCTTAAAGAAAACTTTTTTGCCAATGTAATTGTTGAGTCAAAATAAATTTCTAAATTTTGGATACCAAGTTCTTCAAAAAACATCTCTGACTTTAATAAATTCTCTTGTCCAATATTTATTGGAAAAACTTTCAAATTAGTTAGTCTCTTATCTGACTGTAAACTATCCAATGAAGGCATCTCCTCTCTACACGGTGCACACCAAGTAGCCCAAAAATTTAACACTAACAATTTTCCCTTATAGTCGGATAAATCAAGATCTTTTTGGTTTTTATCTTTAAAAATCACTTGTTCGTAAGTTTTTGGTTTTTTTAATAAAACTAGATTATCAATATTTGGTTTTTCTACTGCGTAACCAGAACTAGTAGTTATTAAATAAATAAATATTAAGAATTTCATATTAAATATGTATAATTAATTATCATGGTAAAAAATAAAAACAACAAAGCAATATGGAACACAAGAATAAAAAAAGATGTTTCAACACTATTCCAAAAAGTAGGTAATTCAATAAATATTGATAAAAAACTTTTTAAAGAAGACATTGATGGATCAATTGTCCATGTAGAGATGCTTTTTAGACAAAAGATTATTTCTTTTAAAATAAAAAATAAAATTATTTATGGTCTAAACAAAATCAAAAAAGAAATTCAAATAAATAAATTTGATTATAACAAAAAATATGAAGATATACATATGAATATTGAAAAAAGATTATTTCAAATTATAGGTGAAGAGGCAGGATACATGCACACCGCAAGATCTAGAAACGACCAAGTAATCACAGACTTTAAAATGTGGGTTACTTCCTCAACTAAAGAAATTAATAAAAATTTAGATAACATTATTAAAACTATCCTTAAAGTTTCTGAAAAAAATATCGAAACAATTATGCCTGGATTTACACATTTAAAAAATGCACAAGCCGTTTCATTTGCTCATTACTTAATGGCTTATGTAGAAATGTTTAATAGGGATAAACAAAGATTTTCTAATAATCTAGAAAGTTTATCTGAATGTCCACTCGGTGTTGCTGCACTAACAGGTACATCTTTTAATATTGATAGAAATTTTACATCTAAAAAACTAGGATTTAAAAAACCTACAAATAATTCAATTGATACAGTTGCTGATAGAGATTTTGTTTTAGATTTTTTATATAGTGTATCAGTTTGTTCTATGCATATGTCTAGAATAGCTGAAGAGCTAATTATTTGGAACTCTGATGGTTTTAATCTTATTAATCTTTCAGACAAAGTTGTTACTGGATCCTCTATAATGCCACAAAAGAAAAACCCAGATTTGTTAGAATTTTTAAGAGGAAAAACAGGCTCAACCTATGGTAATTTATTTTCAATGTTAACTATACTTAAGGGTTTGCCAATATCCTATTTTAAAGATCTTCAAGATGATAAAGAAATATTATTTGGATCAAATGAAACTCTTAATAACTGCATCGCAATTCTCAATGAAGTTTTAAAAAATCTAAAACCTAATAAGCAAAAAATGCTAGAATTGGCAAATACCGGATATATTACCGCTACAGATTTAGCAGACTATCTTGTTCAAAATCACTCAATGCCATTCAGAAAAGCCTATCAAACCACCTCCTCTATTGTTAACTTTGCTGAAAAAAAAAAGAAAAAATTAAATGAATTAAGTATTGAAGAGTTGAAAAAAATTGAACCAAAACTTACAATTGAAGTATTAAAGGTTTTTAACTTAAAAAATTCAATAAATTCAAAAAAATCTTATGGTGGAACATCTTTTGATAATATTAAAAAAATGATAATGAAATATAAAAAAACTTAAAATGATAAAAAAAATAATATTAATTTCGATATTTTGTTGTGTTTTGCTGTCTTGTGGAAAAAAAGCAGACCCAGAGTACAAAGTTAAAGAATATAATATCATTATAAATAAGATTTGATGAAATATATCGATAAGAACCTATCAATAGAAAGCATTAAAGTTCTTGATGTCGCAAAAAAATTTGGTACTCCAGTTTATTGTTACTCTTATAAACTGCTAAAAGAAAATATAGCTAGTTTTAAAAAAAACTTTAAAACATTTGCACCACTAATATGTTTTGCAGTAAAATCAAATACAAATGTAAATTTAATAAAAGAAATTAGAAAGTTAGGATTGGGAGCCGATGTAGTGTCAAAAGGAGAATTGATGATAGCTCTTAAGGCGGGTGTAGACCCAAAAAAAATTGTTTTTTCAGGAGTTGGTAAAACTTATTCAGAGATAAGTTATGCAATTGATAAAAAGATATTATTAATAAATGCTGAATCAAAAAGTGAAATTATTCAAATCGAAAAAATAGCAAAATCTAAGAAAAAAATCATCAATGTAGGTATTAGATTAAATCCTAATACAGACGCCAAAACATTAAGTCAGATTTCAACTGGGAAAAAAGAAAATAAATTTGGTGTAGATGAAAAAATATTTTTTGAACTTGTCGATTATTCTAAAAATTCGAAAAACATTAATCTTAAATGCTTAAGTGTCCATATAGGAAGCCAAATTTTAGACCACAAACCTTACGAAAAAATGCTTAAAGTGATAGATAAAATCATAAAAAAAAGTAATCATAAGTTTGCTTTTATTGATCTTGGTGGAGGCATGGGAATATCTTATGAAAATAACAATAAAAAACTTAATTATAAAAAATATAATACTGCAATAAATAAATTTTTAAAAAAAAATAAATCAAAAATTATATTTGAGCCAGGAAGATCAATAGTAGGAAATATAGGTTCACTAATTTCGAGAGTAACTTATATAAAAGAGAGTGATAAAAAAGATTTCATTATACTGGATGCGGCAATGAATGACTTAATGAGGCCTGCATTATATGGAGCTAATCACAGAACTTTACCAGCATTAAAAACAAACAAAATTTCTAAAAAAACTTATGAATTTGTAGGGCCAATTTGTGAAAGTACAGATAAGTTTACAACTTTAAAAAAATTTCAAAAACTAAAAGAAAAAGATCTTATTGTAATGTGTGATGTTGGTGCCTACGGAATGTCATTAAGCTCAAATTATAATGTGAGACCTAAACCGGCAGAAGTACTAATTAAAGGATCTAAAATTAATGTTGTTAAAAAAAGACAAAAGCTTAAAGATTTAATTTAGCTTTTGATTCAGATGATAAGAAATTTTTTATTTTTACTTTTCTTTTTTTTAGGAATTATTTTAATTTCTATTATTTTTATACCCTCATTTTTTTTGCCACAAAAAATTGCATTACTCGGTGGAAAAATTATGGGTTATTGGACTTCATTTTGTTTACGTATTTTTCTTTCAACCAAGATAACTATTAAAGGTAAAGAAAATATAATTAATAATAATAAGTTTTTTATTGCAGCTTCTCACCAATCAATGTTTGAAACTTTTTTTTTACAAACAATTTTTAATTCACCAGTATTCATTTTAAAAAAAGAATTACTTACAATTCCAATATTTGGTTGGTATTTAAAAAAAATTGGCTCTATATCTATAAAAAGAAACAAAATAACAAAGGAAAACCTTAGTTTTTTTGATGACATATTAAAATTAGTAAAGTCATCAAATAGACCTCTTATAATTTTTCCCCAAGGTACAAGATTATTACCCAATGATCGAACTCCGTTTAAAAAAGGTGCTAGTAGAATCTATGAAGAATTAAAAATACCCTGTCAACCTGTTGCTATTAATTCTGGGTATACATGGCCAAAACTAGGTTTTAAAAAAGCTAATACTAATTTGACTATTTCAATTTTAAAACCCATTGAACCTGGGCTAAATAAAGAAGTTTTTTTAAAAGAATTAGAAAATAATATTTATTCAGAACTTGATATCTTAAATTAGCCTTTCATAGGCATTACTACAAAAATACTATCAAAATCACTTGGATCTTTAATTAAAGCTGGAGAACCAGTATCATTAAAGAATATTTCTATTTTATCACCATATAATTGTGAAGCAACATCCATCAAATATCTTGAGTTAAAACTAATTTCTAAGTCGTGATCAAATTTAACATTTAAGCTTTCTTTTCCATCTCCACTATTAGTATTGTTAACTGATAGGTTTAAAATGTCTTTTGATAGATTAAATTTAACACCATCTTTTTTATCTAATGAAACTGATGCTACTCTATCAACAGAATCTAAAAATAATTTTAAGTCTATTTCTAATTTTTTTTGGTTATTCTTGGGTATTACCTGAATATAGTTGGGAAATTTTCCATCAATAAGTTTTGATATTAAAATACTATTATTTAATTCAAATTTAATTTTTGATTTTATATTTGAAATCTTAACATCTCCATCATAACTTTCCAATAAAGAACATAATTGAAATATTGTTTTTTTAGGCAATATAATTGGCTCAAAGCTAATTTTTTCATCTAATTTTATTTTTGATATAGACATTCTATGACTGTCAGTGGCTGCTGCTGTTAAAAAAAAATTTTCTTCTGTTTGTGTTTGGTGAAGAAAAATCCCACTTAAGTAATGTCTTGTTTCATCATTTGAAACTGAAAATTTGCATTTATTTAACAATTTTAATAATTCTTTTGACTTAATTAAAAATTCATTCTCATTAAAATCTTCATCAGTTAGCGGGAACTCTGTTGCGCTAATACAATTTAAATTAAAGATTGATTTTTCTGACTCAACTTGAAGCTTATTAGCATCCTTTAAAAATAAATTAATTTTTTTTCCTGAGGAAAATTTTCTGATAAGATCATAGATTACTGAAGACGTTGTTGTTGTATTGCCTTCTTCAAGAATTTCTACATTGTTGATTTTATGAATAAATATTAAGTCTAAGTCTGTGGCTGTAATTGTTAAATCTGAATTACTAGCATTCAATAGAACATTCGATAAAATTGGAAGAGTACTTCTTTTTTCAATTACACCCTGACAATAGTTTAGTGCTTGTTGTAAGTCTTGTTGGTTAACGTTAAATTTCATTTTCTTTATTATACAATATTTTATTTTTTAAATTATTTATATTATTGGTCATTTCTGAATCATTTTCCTTTAATTTTTCTATTGTTTTAACGGAGTGTATAATCGTCGTATGGTCTCTATTAGAAAACTCTCTGCCAATCTCAGGTAACGACTTAGATGTTAAGATTTTAGTTAGATAAATTGCTGTTTGTCTTGGTCTTACGAGGTATCTTGATCTTCTGGAAGAAAGCATTTCATTTTTGCTTATTTTAAAAAATTTACAAACCGTAGACTGAATTAGATCAATAGTAACTTTGTTTTCCGCTAGGTTTAATAAGTCTTTTAAAACTACTTTTATTTCAGATAGGTTCGGTGTCTTGTTGTATATTCTTGAAAAAGAAACCACCCTGTTAATCGCACCAACTAATTCTCTAATACTTGTTGTAATCTCAGAGCTAATAAATTTTTGTATTTCATCTGAAATATTTATTTGATTAGAATAAAAAATATTTAATTCTTCTACTTTTTGTTTAACTATTTTGCTTCGCAATTCATAATCAGGTTTTTGAATATCGACGACTAACCCACCTGCAAATCTAGATTTAATTCTCTCTTGAATTCTTGATAGCTTATTTGGAGCTCTATCTGCAGAAACTATAACTTGAGATCCTTTATCTAATAAAGCGTTGAAAGTATGAAAAAATTCCTCTTGCATGGCTTCTTTACCATTCATAAACTGAATATCATCAATTAATAAAATATCTGTATTTCTAAAATATTCTTTAAATTTCACCATATCATTTGCTTTGATTGATTTAACAAATTGATACATAAATCTCTCAGCAGAAATAAACATTACTTTATTTTTTTCTTTTAAAGTAAGACCTATAGCATTTAATAAGTGCGTTTTCCCCATTCCAACTCCACCATATATATAGAGCGGATTATAGTGAGAAATATTTTCTGAAACTTTTTGAGAGGCTTCATATGCTAACTTATTACTAGCTCCGGTAATAAAATTATCAAATCTTTTATTAGAATCAATTCTATTATATTGCAAATAAGTATCTTTAATAAAAGATATATTTGCATTGCTATCTATAGATTTAACTTCATTGTTAGTATCTTCATTTAAATTTTGCTCAATAATCTTGAACTCAATTCTAGTAAGATCTTTTTTGTAAACTTTAACAATTTGTAAAATTTGATCTAAATATCTTGAGGTAATCCAATCTCTTATAAATCTTGTTGAAACAGATAATAAAATATAACTATTCATCTCTTCTACAAAGTTTATTTTTCTTAACCAGCTTTCATAAATGTCGCTGCCTAATTTATTTTTCATATCTTTCTGGATAGTGCTCCAGTCTAAACTGTCAGAAGCTGCATCTTTTAAATTTTGTGTTAAATTGTTGTTAGGCATAATTTTATAGGAATAATCTCAGTTAGTAGTAAAATAGAAATTATACAATAAAAAAGTTTGTCAATTTAAAAAAAAATAAAATCTACGAGTGAATCATTTTCTACGGGAATTAATTTTCTAAAATTTTTTGTCACCCTGTCCAGTTTTAAAAAAAATTGTTTTACAAATTTAAAATCTATGAGTGTGTGATTTATAAATTAAAAAATTTATTATTTTACTAAATCTAGATATGGTAATTTTAATCTTTAGTTATTCCTATTTAGTGTTGAGATGCTTTAATTAAAAAGTATTAAACAACTTAGGGTAGTTAATTATAATTTACCGATTTTTTTTGTTATTCTTGAGATGTTTCTTGAAGCATTCTCTTTTTTTATAATCCCAGTCTTTGCAACCTTCATTAATTCTGAATTCAACTTAGGAAGGAACTTTAAAGCCTCTGTTTTCTTTTTTTCTTCAAGTAGGAGGTTCATTTTTTTAATAGCATTTCTATACTTGCTTCTACGAGCTTTATTAACCAATGTTTGCTTGCTAATTCTTCTAATTCTTTTAATCGCTGATTTTGTGTTTGCCATAAGCGCAGTGGTATAGCTCGAGAATTTATACTGGTCAATAGAATAATTGCTTATTTTTGGCAGGTGTTACAAAAGAAAGTAGATCTATTAGATATATATATTTTCTTTATTTTACCCCTACATTTTACACTTGGACAATTTAGATTTTCTCTTTGGTAAACCTTAAACTCTTTTTGAAAATTTCCATTTTGTCCTGAGGTATTTCTAAAATTACGAATACTTGATCCACCTTTTTTTATGGCTTTAGTGAGAACACTTTTTGAAAAAAAGATGATTTTTTTACATTCATCTGTAGACAGTTTCATTGCATGTCTTGTTGGAATAATTTTGCTTAAAAATAAAATTTCACTTGCATAAATATTACCAATTCCTGATACAAATTTTTGATCTAATAAAAAACTTTTTATATCTTTTTTTTTATTTATGAAATACTGCAAGAGATACTTTAAATCAAAATTTTTGAAAAATGGTTCAGGGCCTAAATGACGAAATCTATCTGTAAGTTCTTGCTTGTTTTTTACAAATTTAAAAAAACCAAACCTCCTTGGATCATTGTAAACAACTTTTAAATCTTGAAATTGTATTTCTATATGATTGTGTTTTTTCGGTAAATTTGGAAAATTATAAAAACTAGTATTAGTAAATTCATTGAAGTTATTTTTTTTTATTAAATGGATTGTTCCTGACATCCCTAAGTGAATTAAACAAAATGAACCATCAGAAAAGTTTAAAATTAGATATTTAGAAAACCTAGTAACTTTTTTAATAATTTTGTTTTGTAGTATTTTTTCAAATTTTAGGGGAATTTTAAACCTTAAATTTCTATTTTTAATTATTACTTTCTTGATTTTTTTTTGTTGTATTTTTTTAGCTAAAGATTGTTTAACTATTTCTACTTCTGGTAATTCTGGCATTTGACAGTATATTATCAATAAATAATAAATTTAACATGCAACAATATCTCCAAAATAAAAAAGGGCTTGTTCAGGGTGTCTTTGACAATGTTTATAATAAATACGATTTAATGAATGACTTTATGTCCCTTGGTGTTCATAGAATTTGGAAAAAAGATTTAATGAGTTGGATGAGTCCCTCAAAAAATAAAACTTTAATTGATGTCGCCTGTGGTACTGGTGACTTGGGTAAACTTTTTTTAGATTTAACTAATAGAGATGGTAAAATTTTTTGTGTAGATCCAAATAAAGGAATGGTTGGCAAGGGGCAAACAAAATTAACTGCTTATAAAAATATTAATTGGGTGATTGCTTCAGCAGAAAAACTGCCTATTAAAAATAATTCTTGTGACTATTATACAATCAGCTTTGGCCTGCGTAATACAAAAGATCTTAATAAAGCTCTTTCTGAAGCTTATCGTGTTTTAAAACCGGGTGGTCGCTACTTATGTTTAGAATTTTCAAAAATTCAAAACTCTAATCTAAGTTTTATTTATAAAAATTATTCAAAACTTATTCCTTTAATTGGAAAGATTGTTGCTGGTCAAAAAGAACCTTATGAGTATTTAATCAAAAGTATTGAGGAGTTTGTTAATCAAGAAGAACTAATTGATTTAATGAAAAAAAATAAATTCAAAAATTGTAGTTATAGAAACTTATCTGGTGGTATTGTAGCAATTCACTCTGGCTGGAAGATATAATGATTAAAAAATTATTTACTTTATTTAAATTAGGAAGAAAATTAGCTAAATCTGATATTTTAAATGTAGTTTCTAAGTTTAAAAAACCACCTTTAGTTATTAAAATTCTATTTCAGATACTTTCCTTTTCCTTCTCAAATTCCCATAAAAATAATTTGAATAACACTGAAGGAGAAAGACTCTCAAAATCATTACAGTCAATGGGAACTACTTTCATTAAATTGGGACAATTTTTAGTTACAAGACCCGATATAATTGGTGATGAATTAGCCAAACAGTTAGAAGGCTTACAGGATAGACTCCCAGCTTTTCCATTAACTGTGGCAAGGGAAATAATTAAAAAAGATTTAGGAGAAGAGACTTTTAACTCAATAATAGATTTAAGCGAACCAGTTGCTGCTGCATCTATAGCTCAAGTTCACAAGGCTAAAATAAATGATAATGGTATAATAAAAGACGTCGCCATTAAAATTTTAAGGCCAAATATAAAAAAAATATTCAATGAGGAAATAGATGCATTAATGCTTTTTGCTTTTTTTGTTGAATCTTTTATAAAAAAAAGCAAAAGATTAAAATTAATTGAAGTTGTTTTTCTACTAAAAGAAATAACTAATCTTGAAATGGACTTAAGATTTGAAGCTGCTGCTGCAAATGAATATGCAGAAAATACAAAGAATGATGCCGGTTTTAGAGTTCCTGTAATTTATTGGAATTTTACCAGTGAAAATGTAATGACACTTGACTGGGTTGATGGTGTTTCTATTCGTGAAACTGAAGATTTGCAAAATAGAAATATTGACACTAAAAGAATTGCTTCTGACATTATTCAGCATTTTCTAAGGCATGCTGTTAGGGATGGTTTTTTTCATGCTGATATGCATCAGGGAAATATATTTATTGATAATAGTGGACAAATAGTACCAATAGACTTTGGTATTATGGGTAGACTGGACAACCTGAGCAAAAGATTTTTAGCAGAGATTTTATTTGGTTTTATTCAGAGAGATTATAAAAAAGTTGCTGAAGTACACTTGGTCGCTGGTCTTGTGCCTAAAGATGTCCCAGTTGATGATCTTGCTCAAGCATTACGCTCAATTGGTGAGCCAATTTTTGGTCAGTCCGTTAAAGATATTTCTGGTGGAAAATTATTAAAACAACTCTTTGATGTTACTGAAAAATTTAACATGCAAACACAGCCTCAATTATTAATGTTACAAAAAACTATGGTTGTTGTTGAGGGTGTTGCAAGAAAGCTCAATCCTAATACCAATATATGGGAAACATCAAAACCAGTTTTAGAAAGTTGGTTAAGAGAAACTAAAGATCCTATTAATACTTTAAGTGAAGGCTTAAAAAGTACCACTGAAGTAATTAAAAGGTTGCCTGATTTTCCAGAAATCATGGATAAAGCCAATCAAGCACTCACATTTTTGGCGAGTGGGCAAATACCTCAAAATTCAAATTCTTATACAGCCTTAAATGAAAAAAAATCTGAAATGATAGCCTTTAGAAATCAGTCTATTATTGGATTATTATTGCTTGTAATTTTTAGTCTATTAGTATTTTAATTTGTCTAATGAACAATTTATTAGAGAAAAAAATACTGTTAATAATATGTGGAGGAATATCCGCGTACAAAAGTTTAGAGCTTATTAGATTGCTAAAAAAAAATGGCTCAGAAATTAAAACTATTCTCACTAAAAGTGCTAAAGAATTTGTAACTCCTTTATCGGTTGCATCTCTTTCTCAGGAAAAAGTTTATGATGATTTATTTAACTCTGACAATGAATCAGAAATGGATCATATATCACTATCAAGATGGGCAGACGTGATTCTTGTTGCCCCAACTACAGCAAATACTATTTCTAAATTAAGTACAGGAGTATCAGATGATCTTGCATCAACTGTAATCCTTGCTTCTAACAAAGATATTTTTTTAACACCAGCTATGAATGTTAGAATGTGGGAACACCCATCAACTAAGGAAAATCTCAAAAAATTAAAATCTTATGGGTATAAATTAATTGGTCCTGAGAAAGGTGATATGGCTTGTGGAGAATTTGGAGAAGGAAAAATGACAGAACCAAAAGAAATTTTAAAAGAAATTCAAATTTATTTTAATAATTTAGATAAAAATAAAAGTTTTAAAGCTTTGGTAACTGCCGGACCAACAAATGAATATATTGATCCTGTAAGGTTTATAACAAATAAATCTTCAGGAAAACAGGGTTATGCTTTAGCAAAATCATTAGCAAAAAAAGGATTTAAAACTACCCTAATATCTGGTCCTACTAATTTAGAAATAGATAATAGTATAAATTTAATAAGTGTAGAAACAGCAGATGAGATGTTTAAAGCTACACAAAATAACTTACCTGTTGACGTTGCAATTTTTTCTGCAGCTGTAGCTGATTTCAAGGTAAAAGAAAAAAAGAAAGAAAAAATAAAAAAAAAAGAATATTCAAATTTAGAGCTCGAAAAAAATAGAGATATTTTAAATTATGTTTCAAAACACAACTCCTTAAGGCCAAAACTTGTCATTGGTTTTGCTGCTGAAACAAACAATATTCAAGAAAATGCAAAAAGAAAATTGACAGAAAAAAATTGTGACTGGATAATTGCAAACGATGTATCAAATAAATTAATTGGATTCGATTCAGACTTTAATGAGGTTTCAATTTTTTATAAAAAAAAGGAAATTAAAGATGAAAAACTTCTTATGAAAAAAAAATCTGAAATCTCAGATGAAATAATTGATAGAGTTATTAAACAACTAAATTAAAATTAAGTGGTTAAAGTATTACTAAAAAAATTAAATCCTGATGTTCAGCTTCCAGTTTATAAAACATCTGGTGCTTCTGGTGTAGATTTAATGGCATTTCTAGAAGAACCCATCAAATTAGCTCCTAACAGCTCTTGTTTGATTCCTACCGGTCTTGCTGTGGCATTTTCAGAGGATTATGAGTTGCAAATAAGGCCTCGCTCAGGCCTTGCAGCAAAGAACAGCATAACTGTTTTAAATACACCTGGGACTGTTGATAGTGATTACAGAGGCGAAATTAAAATCATACTTTTTAACCATGGAGGTAAGGAATTTATAATTAACAACAAAGACAGAGTTGCTCAAATGATTTTAACGCCTGTTGTTAAAATGAAATTACAAGAAATTGATGATTTGCCTAGTACAATAAGAGGTGAAGGTGGCTTCGGTTCTACTGGTAAATGAAAAGCAAATTAAATAAAAGTTTAATAGAAAGATTTTCAAGGCAAATAGTCTTAAAAGATATTGGCATTATTGGTCAAAAAAAAATTCTATCTGCAAAAGTTTTAATTGTTGGTGTCGGTGGCTTAGGTTCTCCTGTCGCAGAATTTCTTTCTCGAGCAGGTGTTGGATCACTAGGAATTGTAGATGGTGACAGAGTAAGTCTTTCTAACTTACACAGACAAAGTCTTTATAACACGTCTAATATTGGAAAATTTAAAGTCAAAATAGCAAAAGATCAAATTAAAAAGATAAACCCCAGCACTAAAGTCAAAATTTATAAAATCAGACTAAATGATATAAATTTTAAAAAAATCATTAAAGATTATGATTTTATTGTTGATGGGTCAGATAACTTTACAACAAAATTTTTATTAAATGATTTTTGTTTAAAATTTAAGAAAATTCTTATAGCTGGAGCGATAAGCAAGTTTGATGGTCATATATTTACTTTTGATTTTAAAAATAAAAAAATTCCTTGCTTAAGATGTTTTTTTCAAGAGACTCAAGTTTCGAATGATTTATTAAACTGTGAGTCTGAAGGTGTTCTTGGGACTGTTGCTGGAATTGTAGGTACTATTCAAGCAAATGAAATATTAAAAAAAATATTAAATATTGGTGAAGGTCTTGATGGGTATATTCTTGTATTAAATCTACTTCATTTAAGTTTTAGAAAAATTAAAATAAAAAAAAGAAAAAATTGCTTTTGTAATCAATGAAAAAAATAACTGTTTGGATTTTATCTTTATTAATTTTTTTTACGTATTCTCTAAGTGCGAAAGAAAAATTTTTATCTTTAAAAAAAAATGAAGTAAACGTCAGATATGGTCCAAGCTTAGATAATCCCATTAAATATATTTATAGAAAAATAAATCTACCAGTGAAACAAATAGACAAAAAAGAAAATTGGAGAAGGATTATCGATTTAAAAAATAATAGTGGCTGGATACACACAAGTCAGCTTAGAGAAAAATCAAACTCTATCATTGTTCTAAAGGATAAAATCTTATTCAAGAAACCGTCAAACTTCTCTAAACCAATCGCAAAGTTAGAACTAGGGAGATTATTAATCATAAAAAAATGTGATACTAATTGGTGTAAAATAACCACCGGTAATTACTCGGGCTGGATTAAAGCAGATAATGTTTGGGGATCTATTAAATAAAATCAGCTGATAATGATCTAATATTATCTTCAGTTAATTTTGTGGAATGTCCGTACTCTTTATGATCAATTCCAAGGAGAATGCTGGTATTTTTCGACTTAAATTTGGCAATTTGATCATTGTTAAATTTAAAATGAATAAATTGAACAGAGGATGCTTTTCCCTCTGCTGAAGTTCTATCTACATCCTCTTCTGGTACTGCCTTAACAATTTCATTATCAATTTTCATAAATACTTTATCTTCTACTCCACCTACTTTACCTAAAAATACAGCTCTAGAAATTGGGTTATCAATTTCAAACATTAGGGTTGCCGTAAGCTCTTTACCATTTGGAACTAGAGGGTTGTAAGCTATTAATTCATCTTTTAATTGCTCGTCACCACCTTTTTCAATATGTAGCATTTCTTGAACTTGTGCCACCATAGTTTCGAAACTTTCAAAATAAAAAGTTGCGTAAGGCCCAAGAGCTATCCTTCTATTTTTTTTAAATTCAATAAGGTCTTTTCTAATTTGTTTCCTATTTTTTGCATAAATATCTGAAGAAATTAAATCTTCTTTTTCGATTTGTTTTTTTTCTTTGCTCATGTTTATAATCTATAACTTTTTGCCATTAATTCGATGGGGTGTAGTGCCTCATCATTAGCAATATTTGTGTCTGACTCTAGTTGCTTTAAATGTTTGCCCGCCAAAGGACAGTCCGAAGCCATATACTTATTATTTTTATTCTTTATTTGTTTTGCTGTTGGTTTCCCAACTTTTAGTGCAAGGTCGTGTGTCTCCTTCATTACTCCAAAAGTTCCACCATGACCTGCACACCTTTCAACAACATCCATTTTAATATTGGGAATAAATTTCAACATATCTCTAGATTTAATACCCATATTTTGTGCTCTAGCGTGACAAGCATTGTGAACTGTCACCCCACCATCAATTTCTTGTAAACCATCTGCGAGGCCCTCGTTTTGGGCTATATCAACCATATATTCATCTATATCACTAGTATTTTTTGAAAGTCTTTTAATATTTACATCATTGGGCAATAATAGGGGCCATTCAAATTTTAACATTAAACCACAACTAGCTGTAAGTGTAATAATTTCATAACCTTTATCTACCCATTCCAATAAATCTTTTGATACTTTTTTGGCTTGTTCTACAACTTTTGGTAAATCTGCCTGCTCCAAGAAAGGCATTCCACAACATCCTGGGTAAGCCTCTTGAACCTCTACTCCATTTTTTTTTAAAACTTTTAAAGCTGCAACACCCGTATCTTTTTTATTAAAATTAACAAAACAAGTTGAATAAATTACAACTTTTCTATTTTTAGATGGAGCTTCATTATTTGTTGAAATGTTGTTTTTTTTAAAATAATCTGTAAATGTTTCTGAGTTATAAGTTGGAAGCTTAACTCTCATATCAATTCCAGCAACTAATTCTAATATTTTTCTAAAGAAAATATTTTTAATGTTTGATGCCCAGTTTATTAGTGATGATAACATTACACCAATTTTTGCATTTCTATCAATTTGAGCTAATTGCGCTGGTACTACTGGTAATTTATTTAATTTTTTTTGTGCAGTTCTGTATCTCAACATCAAATGAGGAAAATCTAGATCAAAATCATGTGGTGGAACATAAGGACACTTGGTCATAAAACACATATCACATAAAGTACAGGCATCTACTACAGGTTCAAACTGGTTACTTGATAGACTTTCTACATCTTCATTTTCTGACTCATCAATCATATCAAATAATTTTGGAAACGAGTCGCATAAATTAAAACATCTTCTACATCCATGACAGATATCAAAGACTCTTCTCATTTCGTCATCTAATTTTTTTGGATCTAAAAAATCAGGATGCTCAAAATTTATTGGATGTCTTATAGGTGCTTCTGTGCCGCCTTCTTTGCTCATATTTAAAATTTTAGAATTTAATGGTGGGGGTTTTTTCCCCACCATAAATTAAATCTTATTTACGCAATAGATTCTAATGTTTTTTGGAATTTACCTGCGTGTGATTTTTCAGCTTTTGCTAAAGTTTCAAACCAATCAGCAATTTCCGTAAAACCTTCTTCTCTAGCTGTTTTTGCCATACCTGGGTACATGTCCGTATATTCATGTGTTTCACCCTGAACAGCTGAAGCTAAATTATCTTTAGTTTCACCAATAGGCAGCCCTGTTGCTGGATCACCAACTTCTTCAAGATACTCAAGGTGTCCATGTGCATGACCTGTTTCACCTTCTGCTGTAGATCTAAATACAGATGCTACATCGTTATAACCTTCGATATCTGCTTTTTGAGCGAAATATAAATAACGTCTATTTGCTTGGCTCTCACCTGCAAATGCATCTTTTAAGTTTTCTTCTGTTTTACTTCCTTTTAATGACATATTTTTCTCCTTAATGATTGAAATTAATATATAATCATTCTAAACTGTAAGTCAACAGTTTAGAATTATTTTAATGTAAATATTAAACTATTGAAATTATTGAATTATTTTTGAGTTTGATTATCAGTTGCAACTTTAATTAATACTTCCACTGATTTTATTTTTTTTCCAGTAATATTTTTTTTAACATTTACAGAATCAATATCATCGCTGCTACAATCAATTAACTCATTTGTATCTTCATCAAAAAAATGGTGGTGCTCAGTAATGTTTGTATCAAAATAACTCTTATCACTATTTATCGAAATTTCTTTTAGATGTCCTTTTTTTTTAAAAGCATCGACTGTATTATAAATCGTAGCTAATGAAATTTTTTGACTTAATTTTTCTTCAATAATTTTAGAAAGGTCGTTAATGGTAAAATGGAAAGTTTTTTCGGGAGAAAATAGTACCTCAGCTATTTTTAGCCTTTGTCGTGTTGGTCTTAGACCAGACTCTCGTAATTTTTGTACAAATATGTTTAAATTGTTCATTATTGTTTATAATAGTTCTAAACTATTTCTATATTATAATCTTAATAAATCAAGTATTAAAGGATCTTAAATTTATGAAAAAAAACTCATTTACATATGATGAGCTAATAGGCTGTGGAAATGGGGAACTTTTTGGCCCTGGTAACGCAAAATTACCACTTCCACCAATGCTGATGTTTGATAGAATAACAGAAATCAATGATGATGGTGGCACTTTTAAAAAGGGTTCTATAAAAGCTGAATTAGATATCAAAGATGACCTTTGGTTTTTTGATTGTCACTTTAAAGAAGATCCAGTGATGCCTGGTTGTCTAGGCTTAGATGCCATGTGGCAGTTAGTTGGTTTTTATCTTGGGTGGCTTGGTAACCCTGGAAAAGGTAGAGCATTGGGCGTTAGTACAGTAAAATTTACTGGTGAAGTTTTAAAAAGTGTAAAAAAAGCAACATACGTAATTGATATGAAAAAAATTATGTCTCCTGGTGGAACTTCTGTTGGATTGGCTAATGGATTATTATTTGCAGATGATAAAAAAATATATTCTGCAGAAAATTTAAAAGTGGGGTTATTTAAGTAATGAGAAGAGTGGTTGTTACAGGCTTGGGTGTGGTTTCATGTTTGGGTAATAATCAAGAAGAAGTTTATCAATCTCTTCTTAACTCGAAATCAGGAATATCTTTTTCTGAAGAATATAAAGAACATAATTTAAGAAGTCATATTCATGGCAAACCAAATATAAAATTAGAGGATCATGTTGACAGAAAAACAATTAGATTTATGGGATCTGGTTCTGCATATAACTATATAGCCATGAAAGAGGCAATTTCAGATTCAGGTCTTGAAGAAAAAGATGTTAGTAATTTTAAAACTGGAATAGTTATGGGTTCTGGTGGACCTTCAATAGAAAATGTTATTATAGCGGCTGACAAAACTAGAGCTAAAACTCCAAAATTAATGGGGCCTTTTATAGTTCCAAGAACTATGGCTAGCACATCTTCAGCAACTCTTGCAGTCCCTTTTAAAATTAAAGGTGTAAATTATACAATGAGTTCTGCTTGTGCAACTAGTGGCCACTGTATCGGACACTCAATGGAACTTATTCAAATGGGTAAACAAGACGTTGTCTTTGCAGGTGGTAGTGAAGAATTACACTGGGCGATGACAGCAATGTTTGATGCTATGACTGCATTGTCTTCTAAGTACAATGATACGCCAGAGAAAGCCTCCAGAGCTTATGATAAGACTAGAGATGGCTTTGTAATAGCTGGTGGTGGTGGTGTTTTGGTGCTTGAAGAGTACGATCATGCAAAAGCTAGAGGTGCAAACATATATGCTGAATTAACAGGATATGGCGCGACTTCTGATGGATACGATATGGTAGCCCCCTCAGGTGAAGGTGCTGTTAGATGTATGAAAATGGCTTTAGCGACTTCTAAAAAAAAAGTGGACTACTTAAACACTCATGGAACATCAACTCCTGTAGGTGATATGACAGAATTAAAGGCTGTTGGAGAAGCATTTGGTACTGTAGTGCCAAAAATTAGCTCAACTAAGTCTTTGTCTGGCCACCCGCTAGGTGCTGCTTCAGTTCATGAGGCGATTTATAGTTTAATCATGATGAAAAATAATTTTATTACAGCTTCTGCTAATATCACAGACATGGATGATGAAGCAAAAAAATTTCCAATCGTAACTAAAACTGAAACAGATGTTAAATTAAACTCTGTTATGTCTAACAGCTTTGGTTTTGGTGGAACAAATGCAACTTTAATATTTGAAAAGGTTTAAATGAGTCTAATGAAAGGTAAAAGAGGATTGATCATGGGCGTTGCTAATGAAAGATCTATAGCTTGGGGTATTTCACAAAAGCTAGCTGAAGCAGGGGCTGAGTTAGCGTTCACATATCTTGGTGACGCATTAAAGAAAAGGGTTATTCCTTTAGCAGAAAAATTAAATTCAAAAGCTACATTTAGTTGTGATGTTGAAAATAAAGAAGAGGTTGTAAAACTTTTTGAAGATATAAAATCACAGTGGGGACAGATTGATTTTGTGGTTCATGCGGTTGCTTTTTCTGATAAATCAGAATTATCAGGTGAATATTTAAATACATCTAGAGAAAATTTTTTAAGAAGCATGTTAATTTCATGTTTTTCATTTACAGAAGTTGCTAAAGAAGCTTCTAAGATAATGAAAGAGGGTGGAAGTATGTTAACTTTAACTTACGAATCTACTAAAGCTATTCCAAATTATAATGTGATGGGTGTTTGCAAATCTGCTCTTGAAGCGAGCGTTAAATATCTTGCAAGAGATTTAGGAGCAAAAGGAATGAGGGTGAATGCAATAAGTGCAGGACCTATTAAAACGTTAGCAGCTTCTGCTATTGGAGATGCAAAATTTCTTTATAAATGGAACGCAGATCATTCTTTTTTAAAGAGAAATGTTGATATTCATGATGTTGGAAATTCAGCCCTATACCTATTAAGTGACCTTGCTGGCGGTGTTACAGGTGAAATTCACTACGTGGATGCTGGATATAACAAGGTTGGAATGCCCGATCCTAAGAATATTACCTGAAATACAGTTAAATTTAGTTAAAGATAATAAAATTATGCCTTCATTTGATGTAATAAGTAAAATTAATTATCAAGAATTCGATAATGCTCTTGCTAATTGTTTGAGAGAAATTGGCAACCGATATGATTTTAAAGGACTTAATATTTCAATTGAAAGAAAAGATAAGATAATTACTACACTAGCGCCAGATGAATTAAAATTAAAACAAGTAAATGAATTATTACAAATTCACCTTATAAGAAGAAAAGTAGATCCAAGAGTAATAATTATTAAAAATTCAGAAAACGCTGCAGGCGCAACCATCAGACAAGTCAGTGAATTAGAGGAAGGTATTAGCCAAGAAAATGCTAAAAAAATTATTACTGATATAAAAAAACTAAAACTTAAAATCCAAATTAAAATTCAAGGAGAAGAATTAAGAGCTGATGGAAAAAAAAGAGATGATCTTCAAGAAGCAATATCTGCAATAGAAGACATTGATATTGGTCTCCCAATTGAATTTGTAAACTTTAGAGATTAATTTCATTTTT
>CAJQTA010000057.1 GCA_905618895.1 uncultured Candidatus Pelagibacter sp. | reverse complement strand
ATCTACTTTAGCCTATCATTTTATTAATTATATACTCTCTCAACATGAAGAAGATAAATATGATATTAACAAACTAATTATAAATGAAAAGAATAGATCATTTAATTTATTAAACAATAATTCTCATCCAAATTTTTATTTAGTTGATTTACTACAAGAAAAAAAAAATATTGAAATAAATCAAGTTCGCGAAATGATAGCATATACTAGAAAATCTAGTTTTAACAATATGCCTAGATTTGTACTGATCAATAATGTTGAAAAATTGAATCTTAATTCCTCAAATGCTCTACTTAAAGTTATTGAAGAACCTAATGATGATATTTTTTTCATTTTAATTCACAATGACAAAAAAAAAATTATACCTACCTTAAAATCTCGATGCTTAACTTTTAAAATAAATTTATCTTTTAAAAAAACTATTGAAATTACTAATTATCTATTAAAAAATGATATTTTCACTATGATTAATCCAGATTTGATCAACTTTTATTATTCACCAGGTGATTTTATTAATATAATGAATTTTGCTAATGAAAAAAAAATTGACCTAACAGAATATGATATAACTAAATTTTTACATTTATTAATTGATAATTTTTATTATAAAAAAAATAAATATATTAAGGATCTAATTTTTGATTATATAGAATT
The DNA here is from genome assembly GCA_905618895.1 of uncultured Candidatus Pelagibacter sp. Taxonomy (GTDB): domain Bacteria; phylum Pseudomonadota; class Alphaproteobacteria; order Pelagibacterales; family Pelagibacteraceae; genus Pelagibacter. The sequence continues at coordinate 26,664 of CAJQTA010000057.1, read as the reverse complement.
ATATTTTTTAAAAATATATAAATTGTCAGCATCTAAAAAATTAATTTTGAACACATATGATGCATTTATTAATAAAGTGGACAATGCAAATAGGTTCAATCTTGATGATGAAAGTTTATTTATAGAATTTAAATCAAGCGTGTTAAATGGATAAAAATTATTATATCACAACTCCTATTTATTATCCTTCAGCAAAACCCCACATGGGTCATGCTTATTCAAGTATAATTGCTGATTTTTTTGCTAGATTTAAACGTATGGATGGTTATGAAGTGCATTTTTTAACTGGCACTGATGAACATGGATTAAAGATACAAAGAGCAGCAGAAAAAGAAAAGATAGACACACTTAAATTTTGTAATGAAATTAGCCAAACATTCAGAGACCTTTCTAAAACTCTGAATTTATCAAATACTGATTTCATAAGAACGACTGAAGATAGACATAAAAAAACAGTTCAACACCTGTGGACACAATTAGAAAAAAATGATGATATTTATTTATCTAAATACTCTGGATGGTACTCTGTTTCAGACGAAGCTTTTTATAATGAAGATGAAATTATTGAAAATAATGGTACAAAAAAAGCTACTGTATCTGGCTCTACTGTTGAATGGATTGAGGAGGAGTCATATTTCTTTAGACTTTCAAAGTGGCAAGATAACCTTTTAAAATACTATGAAGAAAATCCTGATTTTATTTCACCTAAATCAAGAAAAAACGAAGTTATTAGTTTTGTAAAAAGTGGCCTTAAAGATTTATCAATTAGCAGAAAATCATTTTCATGGGGAATTAAAGTTCCAAATAACCCAGACCATGTTATTTATGTTTGGTTAGATGCATTAACTAACTATATTAGCGCTCTTAACTATCCAAATATAAATGAAAAATTATATAAAAAATTTTGGCCTGCCTCGGTACATTTGATAGGTAAAGATATTTTAAGATTTCATGCTGTATATTGGCCTGCATTTTTAATGGCAGCAAAAATACCGTTACCACATAAAGTATATGGACATGGATGGATACTATCTGGAGACGAAAAAATGTCTAAATCTAAAGGAAATATTTTAGATCCTTTAGATATAATTGAGACTTATGGAGTAGACCCCCTTAGATATTATCTAATTAAAGAAGTTTCTTTTGGCAATGATGGAAATATATCTAAAGGTAGACTTGAAGATTGTATTAACAGTGACCTAGCTAATAATTACGGAAATTTATGCCAAAGAGTTACAGCTTTTGCAGAAAAAAATTGTTCGTCCAAAATACCTAAAATAAATAAATTTAGTAATGATGATCTAAAAATGTTAAATAATTTTACAAACAATTTATCCACTATACGAAACCAAATTGATAACCAGAATATAAATTTTTATATAAATTTCATTGTAAGCGCTTTATTTGAAGCAAATAAATATTTTAATGACCAAGAACCTTGGAAAAAAAAGGATGATCAAGATAGATTAAATACTATAGTCTATACATCTCTAGAAATGATTAGAAAAATTTCATTTATGCTTTACCCAATTATTCCAAATTCTATTAAAAAAGCGCTTACAATTTTTAATATAAAAACTGAAGATATAGATTTTGAGTCAATTGCCTCTCATGATCTTTTAAAAACAGGAAATGATATTAATAAAATTGATATATTGTTTAAAAAAATTGAAAAAAATGATTGATTCCCACTGCCATTTAGATCATGAGCCGTTACTAGAAAATATTGATGATATTATTAAAAGATCAAAAGATGTTGGCATTAATAAACTTTTAACTATTTGCACAACTTTAAAAAGTTTTGAAAAAATTAAGTCCTTAGTAAAAAAAGATTCAATTATATTTGGAACTTATGGAATTCATCCTCATGAAACAGAAACCGATGTTGTAAATATAGATAATATTATAAACAATATAAATGAAAATAAAAAAATAATAGGTATTGGAGAGACAGGGTTAGATTTTTTTTACAATCATAGTAATAAACAAAGACAAATAGATAGTTTTAAAACACATATAGAAGCATCGATAATTCTTAAAAAACCAATCATAATTCATTCAAGAAATGCTGAAAATGAAACTTACGATATACTTAACACATACAAAAAAAATGACTTAAAAATATTGATGCATTGTTTTACAGGATCTTTTGAATTTTCAAAAAAATTACTTGCATTAGGTGCCTTTTTTTCAGCCAGTGGAATAATAACTTTTAAAAATAGTGTAGATCTACAAAATACTTTTAAAACTATTCCTTTAGATAAATTACTTATTGAAACAGATAGTCCTTTTTTGGCACCAATACCGATGAGGGGGAAAAAAAATGAACCGAGTTTTATTAAATATACGGCAGAAAAATTATCTTCAATTAAAGAGATAAATCTAGATAAAATTATAGTTCATACTACAAGAAATTTTAATAATCTTTTCATCACCTAATTTAATAAAATGACTGTAAAATTTATTATATTAGGTAGTGGTAGCTCGATGGGTGTTCCACGAGCAGATGGATACTTTGGTAATTGTAATCCAAAAAATAAAAAAAATTATAGAACTAGATGTTCTTCTCTTATTAAATTTGATAATGAGAATATCTTAATAGATACCTCTCCTGATTTAAGACAACAGTTAATTTTTAACAAAATAAAATCAATTAATAAAATTTTTTATACTCATTTACATGCTGATCAAACACATGGTATTAATGACTTAAGACCTTTTTATTTGAATAATGGAAAACAAATACCAGTTTATGCTGATGTAAAAACGTCTAAATATTTGTACACAACATTTAAATATTGCTTTAAATCATCTAATACATACCCATCAACATTAATCTTAAAAAATTTAAAAAAAAGGCATGATTTTAAAAATAATAATAAAAAAATTACAATCGCATCGATCCCGGTGAAGCATGGTAATATTGATAGCATTTGTTACTTAATTAATAATAAACTAGCTTATGCTAGTGACATTAGTTTGATTTATAAAAAGGATTTACATTTATTTAATAATCTTGATTATTTTGTGGTCGATTGTCTTTGGGAAAGAAAACACACTGCACATTTCAATTTAGCTCAAGTATTGAATATTGTTAATATAATCAGACCAAAAAAAACAATTTTGACAAATATGCATACTGACCTTGATTATGATAAACTTAAAAATATCCTTCCAAAAAATATTGTGCCAGGTTATGATGGAATGACTATAACTCTATAAAATTGTTTCAATCTCTTTAATAATTTTTTTAGATAAAGGATCTACAAATGAGTTAAAAGTATTTTGTACTTTTCCATTTTTATTTATTAAAATTTTGTGGAAATTCCACTTCGGAATAGTTGCTCTGCCAAAGTTATCCTTTGCCCATCTATAAATCTCATGTGAATTGTCACCTTTAACATCTGTCTTATTGGTTATAGGAAAAGTTATATTAAAATTTGTTTCACAAAAGTTTTTTATTTCAGTATTTGTTCCTGGTTCTTGGCCACCAAATTGATTAGAGGGTATGGCTATTATAACAAAGCCACTATCGACATATTTTTCGTATAGTGTTTGTAGGCCGTCATATTGTTTGGTGAACCCACATTTACTAGCAACATTAACAAGTAAAACAGTTTTGTTTCTATATTTGTTTAGATCAAGCTCTTCTCCACTAATACTCTTAATTTTCAAATCAAAAAATAATTTGTCATATTTAGATTCTACTTTACCAAAAAAAGAAAACATAATAAGTATTGTATAGACTATTAAATAATATTTTTTAAACATAATTATTTTTTAGTAGTGAGCAATAATAAGAAATACCCAAATAATGTTGATAATAAAGATCCAGTTAAAACACCAATTTTAACTCCATCTATGTACTGTATATTTTCAGCAAAAGCTAAATTTCCAACAAATAAACTCATTGTAAAGCCAATACCTGTTAAAATTGAAACACCATATAAACTCATCCAAGTAGAATTATCCGGCATTTGTGCAACTTTAAGTTTTACTGAAACATAAGAAAACAGCATGACACCTAATTGCTTACCAACAAATAACCCCATAAGTATTCCAAGAGGAACGGGTAGCATTAGTGATGATAATGATAAACCATCTAATGATACACCTGCATTTGCAAATGCAAATAATGGCATAATCATAAATGCAACATATGGACTAATTGAATGTTCTATTTTTATTAACAATGAAAAATCTTTTTCTTTTTGTCTATGAGGTATCGTTGATGCAAGAAGTACACCTGCTATAGTTGCATGTATTCCAGATTTATATGTAAAATACCACATAAAAATTCCAATTAAAAGATAGGGTAGAAATTTTTTAACTCCAAATTTATTTAACATAAGTAAAAATATGTAAGAAATTAAAATCAAACTTAAATAACTAATACTTAAATCACCAGAATAGAAAAATGCTATAATAAGTATCGCTCCAAGATCGTCAATAATAGCTAAAGCTGTTAAAAAAATCTTTAAAGAAATTGGTACTCTAGATCCTAATAAAGAAAGTATACCTAATGAAAAAGCAATATCTGTAGCAGATGGGATTGCCCAGCCATTTAAGGTTTCTGGATTTTCAAAATTTATATAAACATAAAAAAGAGCAGGGACTAACATTCCACCTACTGCAGCAATTATTGGTAATAGTGCTTTTTTAAAGTTTGATAACTCTCCTTGAATAAATTCTCTCTTAATTTCCAGTGTTACAAAAAAGAAAAAAATTGCCATAAGTGCGTCATTTATCCAATGATGAACAGAAAGCTTTAAACCCAAATTGTTTACACCGATAAATAAATAATGCTCTAGTGTTTTAAAATATATTTCTTTAAAACTTGAATTACTTATAATCAATGCAATTATTGCAGCAATTAATAATACTAAACCACTCGCTGCCTCTAATTTAAAAAACTGTTTAAATGGTTTTGATAAATTTTTAATCATAATCTATTTGAACAAATCTTTTAAAAATAACATTATGTCTATTAATGTTTCGTATAAATTATAAAGAATTATTTCTATATTTGGTAGTACTAGGCTTATCGAGTATTTAAAAGTATCTAAAATAATAATTAGAGCAATTATGGATATTATAAAAACTATAATTAAATTTAAAAATTTATATTTAGATTTGACATTTTTTCCTGTAATTACGGCTTTATTTTCAATTTTATCATTATCACTAGAATTTTCTGTTATTCTAATTTCGTTATTTTTTTCGACTACACTTTCTATATCTTCACCAATAATAAATTCTTTAGTTTCTTTTGTGGTTTTATTAATTTCTTTATCTTTTGTAAAAAACCACTTATTATTACATTTACTACACTGTACCAGTCTTCCTTTTTCAGGTATTAAATCTGAATTTATTTCAAATTTTTTATTACAACTAGTGCAACTAATTATCATAATTTCTTATATAGCAGATTCTCAAAAAAATAACTTGTTTTAGATGATCTTTATCCTTTGAAAATATTAATATGTACTGTAATAGTACATCAATCGGGGCGTAGCGCAGCCTGGTAGCGCATCTGGTTTGGGACCAGAGGGTCGCAGGTTCAAATCCTGCCGCCCCGACCATTAATTATGAAAAAAGCTAAAATTTATGTACCCTCAAAAACTTCTATGCAATCAGGACTTGCTAAAAGTAATAAATGGGTAATTGAATTTGAAACTAAAAATCCTGGAGTAAATCCACTTATGGGTTGGGAAAGTTCATCAGACACACTTTCAGAATTGAATTTAGAATTTTCAACAAAAGAACTTGCGATTGAATACGCCAAAAAAAATAAAATCGTTTTTGAACTTATAGAACCACAAAAACGGAATGTTATAAAAAAATCATACGCTGATAACTTTCTTAAATAAAATTAATGTTTAAATTCTTTACTCAAAAAAAATGGCAATTATGGGCTTGGTTGGGTTCGTTTGTAATTTTATCGTCATTGTGGGTTCAGGTTAAAATTGATGTTAAAATAAATGAATGGTTTGGTGTGTTTTACGACATGATTCAAAAAGCACTTGCTGCTCCCAATGCAATTACAATTAATGAATACTGGGAAAATTTGGCATCATTTATTACTTTAGCTGGAACATATATAGCGCTTTATGTTGCAATAAGTTTTTTTACAGCTCACTTCTTGTTTAGATGGAGAACCGCAATGGTAGGATGGTATCATTCGGTGTATGATAGAGCTCGTAAAATAGAAGGTGCCTCACAAAGAGTTCAAGAAGATACGATTAAGTTTACACGTATTATGGAGTCTCTAGGTACAAGTTTTATTGAATCAGTTATGGTATTGATACAGTTTGTTCCTATTTTATTAGGACTGTCCGCTGGGATACCAATTTTCTTTTTTGGTGATTGGCAATATGGATTAATAACGGGTGCATTACTTTGGACATTGGGTGGTACAGCATTCTTGATAGGATTAGGCTGGATATTACGTTTAGTTGGTGTTGAGTATGATCTACAAAAAAAAGAGGCTGCGTACAGAAAAATACTAGTAGTAGCTGAAGATGACGGTAATGTTAGACCTAAGACAATAAACGAATTATTTGATGATGTTCGTTCAATTCACTTTTTAAGTTACACACGTTATTTATACTTTAATGTTGGTCGTATGGCTTATTTGCAAGCAAATGTATTGTCAGCATATGTTTTCTTGGCTCCAGCTATTGTAGCGGGTGTTGTAACATTAGGGGTTATGCAACAAATAATAAGAGCTTTTGGCAGAGTGGAAGGGTCTATGCAATATCTATTAAAAGCTTGGCCTACAATTATAGAGTTAGCAAGTGTTTATAAACGTCTAAGAGAGTTTGAAAGTGTAATAAATTCCACTGAATCTATAGACGAAAAAATTTAATGAGTATTGATAAAAAATATATTGATCAGTTTATTAATGTTTCATCAATGGCAGCGTTAGCATCCTCATATTTGGTTGGAAAAAAAGACAAGATTGCAGCTGATCAAGCAGCTGTTGACTCGATGAGATCTGAATTAAATAAAATAAATATGACTGGTGAGGTGGTAATTGGGGAAGGTTCACTAGATGAAGCACCAATGTTATATACCGGTGAATTTCTTGGCAATAAAAAGGGACCAAGTTTTGATATTGCTGTTGATCCGCTAGAAGGAACTAATTTTGCAGCAAATAATTTACCTGGAGCAATATCAGTTATAGCTATTGCTGAAAAAGGAAACCTTTTTAATGCTCCAGAAACTTACATGGATAAGATTGCTACAGGTAAAGTTGAAAATGGATTGATAGACCTTGATTATACAATTAAAAAAAACATATCCAATTTAGCAGATTTTATGAATAAGGATATTTTGTCAATTACTGCCTGCGTAATGGATAGACCAAGGCATAAAGGTTTAATTGAAGAATTAAAAATGTTAGGAGTTAAAGTTAAATTAATTACAGATGGAGATGTTCTGGGTGCTCTCTATGTGTCAAACTCTAAATTTAATGTTGATATTTTCCTGGGTATAGGCGGTGGTCCAGAAGGAGTTTTAGCTGCAGCCGCCCTCGATGCTTACGATTGTCATTTTCAAGGTAGATTTATATTTGATAACGATAAAGATATTAGTGATGCTAACAAAATGGGCATAACTGATCTAAATAAAAAATATGAATTAAATGAAATTGTAAAAGGAGATTCTATATTTTGTGCTACAGGCATAACAACTAGTGAAATACTATCCGGTATAGATATTAATGGTAATAATTATACATCTGAAACACTTGTTACGCATAAAAATTCAAACCTTAAAGAAATTATAAAAAAGATAAATCCTATTAAAAAATGATTTCTGTCTCAGGTAAAAAGTGGGAACCAAAAAAAACTAACCTAAATTCAATAGAAAAGTTAAAACAAGATTACAATTTTAGTGATATTTTATCCAAACTGGTTGTTTCAAGAAAATTTGATCAAACTGAATTAACCAGTATTGATAATAATTTAGATATAAATAATGTTTTTTTTAAAAACGTTGATTTTATAAAATCAATTGAACTTGTTTATAATTCAATTAATAAACAAGAAATTATCTGCATTTTAGGTGATTATGATGTTGATGGCTCTGCTGCTACATCTCTATTTATAAGATTTTTTGAAAGTATAAATCATCCATTTTTTTATTATATACCAGATAGAGAAAAAGATGGATACGGAGCTACTAAAAAATTATTCCAAAAATTAATTTTAAAAAAACCAAAATTAATAATAATGGTTGATTGTGGATCGACATCTAATGAAGCAATAGATTACTTAAACCAAAATAAAATTAAATCTTTAATAATTGATCATCATGAGATTAACAAACCTTTTCCCAAAGCAAACTCCATAATTAATCCCAAAAAAGATACTGGTTATTTAGAGTTTGACTATCTGTGCGCTACTACTTTGGTTTATTTTTTTTTAGATCTATTATCGCAAAAAGTTAAAAGTAAAATTAAAGTATCTGATTATCTAATATATGTGTTATTAGCTACGGTTTGTGATGTAATGCCATTAAGAAAGCTTAATAGGTTAATAGCTTTAGTTGTACTTAAAAATTTTGATATTAATAAAAACATAGCATTTAACGAATTATTTAATTTAAATAATAAAAAAAATAAACTTACCATAAATGATCTTGGTTATTTAATAGGCCCAATACTCAATGCAGGTGGTAGACTAGGAAAGTCAAATTATGCTTCAGAGTTATTGTCTTCAGATAATTTAGAAGTTGTAAATATTAAGTCCAATGAATTAATTAAATTAAATAATAGAAGAAAAGAAATTGAAACATTAATTCTTGATGAAATTAATTTTCAAATAATAGAAAAAGAAGATAAAGATGTTATTATTTATTATAACCCAAACATTAACGAGGGATTAATTGGTATTATAGCTGCACGTTTAAAGGATTATTTTAACAAACCATCCATAGTTATAACTAATTCTAATGAACTGCTAAAAGGTTCAGCAAGATCTGTTCATAACTACAATATTGGTCGAGCTATTAAAAATTCACTTGATAAAAATATAATTAACAGCGGTGGAGGCCATAACATGGCAGCAGGATTCACATTAGAAAAAATTAATCTTAATGATTTTAGAGATTTTATTTTAGAAGATTTTTCTAACTCTGGTAGTTTTAAAGATCATGCGTTTTCATATGACGCTGAAATCTCATCAATAGCTTTTAATAAAGATTTTTATGCTAATATAAAAAAACTTGAACCTTTTGGAACAGGTAATCCCGAACCCACCTTCCTATTAAAAGGTTTAAAAGTAATTAAAGCGTCAATACTAAATAATAAGCATGTATCTTTAGTTTTAAAATCTAAAACGGGCTTTTCAATAAAATCTATCTCTTTCAACTCTGCAAACAATAAAGTTGGTGAATATTTATTAAACTATAAAAAAGATTTGAATGTCTTGGGTCAAATCAATGAAAATTTTTGGAATAACAAAAATACTCTACAATTAACTATAAGAGATATTGTCTTATAGGTTAATTAGACTTGATAAATAATGACTTTTAAAATAAAAGATCACAACATGGTCCCTTCGTCTATCGGTTAGGACAGCTGGTTTTCATCCTGCAAAGGGGGGTTCGATTCCCCCAGGGACCGCCATTAAATATGTGTTATTACGTATATATGATAAAATCTATCACTCCCGGAACAAACAAAACTTATGTTGGTTATACAAATAATGTCAAATTAAGGTTAGAAAAACATAATAGTAATAAGGGTGCTAAGTCTACAAAAGGATATAAATGGTTGTTAATTTACACTAAAAAATTTAAAAGTAAAAATGAAGCCATGTCTTTTGAATATAAACTTAAAAAAAATAGATATGAAAGAAAAATTATTTTAGAAGAATATATTAAATGAAAATATCAATCTTATTACCATACAAAGAAAATTTTTCACCCAATTATGCTGGTGCTGTTTCACTATTTGTTAATGATATAACCAAAAAAAGTATCTATAAAGATTCAACATTTATATTCGGCAACATGTTTTATAAAAAAACTTTGTCTAAAAATTATATAAACTTAAGTTTAAAAAAAAAATTTTATCAGAGTGCTAGTAAAGAATATGTAGATAGTTTTTTAAATTATGAAAAAAATTCGAATTCTGATATCATTGAAATTCATAATAGACCCAATTATGTAAAATTTATCAAAAAAGATTTTAAAAATAAAATAATATTATATTTTCATAATGATCCCCTTACAATGAATGGATCTAAAACAAAGATAGATAGATTGTATTTATTAAATTCAATAGATAAAATAATATTTAATAGCAATTGGTCTAAAAACAGATTTTTTTCTGACCTATCAAATAAGAAACTATTATCACAAAAAACAACAGTATGTTTTCAGTCAGCACCATCAACTAAAATTGATTTTAAAAAGAAAGAGAAAATAATTTCATTTATAGGTAAATTAAACTCAGCAAAAGGCTATGATATATTTGGTGAAACAATAACAAAAATTTTAGATAGATATAATAATTGGAAAGCGATAGTGATAGGTGACGAACCTAGAGAAAAATTAACTTATAAACATAAAAATCTTAAGATTGAAGGATTCAAGAGCAATAAATTTATACTTAACTATCTTAAAAAAGTAAGTATTTCAGTTGTTTGTTCAAGATGGAATGAACCTTTTGGTAGAACAAGTTTAGAAGCAGCGAGTAGGGGATCAGCGGTAATTATTAGCAATAAAGGTGGTTTACCGGAAACAGCTGAAGATGCAATAATTTTAAAAAAACTTACAGGAAAAGAACTTTTTAGGGTAATTGAACAATTGATAAATAATAAAGAAAAATTATTACAAATACAAAAGAAGAACTACATTAATTTTAAGTTTAACCATAGTTTTATTGCCAATATTATTGATACTATTAGAAAACAATACGACTCAAACCGGAACATAAATATATTAAATTTTGAAAATTCAATATTAAAGATACTTCATATTACAAATTTTAATGATCGATTTAATGGAAGGCTCCATTATAACACTGGTAGACGTTTAAATAATGGATTTATACGCTCCGGACATAATGTTTTAACAATTAGTGACAGAGATATTGTTAATAAAGGAAAAGGTATTATAGATCTGAAAGGTACAAGGACATTACAAAACTCTATAATAGAATCCTTTAATAACTTTAAACCTGATTGTTTAATTTTAGGGCATGCGGATGCTGTTTCTAATATAACTTTGGACTATCTTAAAACTAAAAAACCTGATCTAAAAATTTCACAGTGGTTTTTGGATCCATTAGGAAAATATGGACCTGACCATTTGAAAAATACAAATCGAATATTAGATAAAAATAAATTTATGGACGCTACCTTTTTGACCACAGATCCAAAAAGTTTGAGTATTAATTTAAAAAATTCATATTTTATACCAAATCCATGTGACCATTCATTTGAAACGTTAAAAAATTATGAAAAGGACTGTATCAATGATGTTTTCTTTGCAATGAGTCATGGCGTACATAGGGGCGGGTTAAAAAAAGGAAAATTTGACGATAGAGAAACATTTATAAATAAATTAATTAAAAAAAATCAAGATATTAAGTTTGATATTTATGGAATGAATGAAGTTCAGCCGATATGGGGCGAAGACTTTTTTAATAAAATTTCAAATTCCTCAATGGGGCTAAATCTTAGTAGAGGAAAACCTGTTAAATACTATAGTAGTGATAGAATGGCACAACTTTTGGGAAATGGGCTGTTAACTTTCATTCATGAAAAAACGTTTTTTAGAGATTTTTTAAGTTCTAAAGAAATGATTTTTTATAAAGATATAGACGATTTGAGCTATAAGCTAGCTAAGTACAAAAAAGATAAAAAACAAAGAATTAAGATCTCAAAAAATGGAAAAATTGCTTATTTCAAATATTTTAACTCAACTATAGTGAGTGATTATATTGTAAAAAGAACAATGGGTTTTAAAACTAAAAATAAATATTTATGGGAAAAATAATTGATGTTTTCCATCATAATACCCACTTTTAATAATTTAATATATTTAAAAACCTGCATAGAAAGCATTAGAAAAAATTCTAAGTATCATCATGAAATAATTCCACATGTAAATGAAGGATCGGATGGAACTTTAGATTATTTAAAAGATAATAATATTAACTTTACATACACAAATTATAATTCTGGTATTTGTACGGGCATGAACTTAGCAGCCAAAAAAGCGAAAACTGATTATATTCTTTATGCTCATGATGACTTTTATTTTTGTCCTAATTGGGATTTAGTATTAGAAAAAGAAATTAATAAAATTAATCATAATAAATTTTATCTATCTGGTACAATGGTAAATAACGGACAAATTGATCTTCCATGTGGTAATGATATCGAGTCTTTTGATGAGAAAAAATTACTAAATGAAATTGACAATGCTAATTATTATGACTTTCAAGGTTCCACATGGGCTCCACATCTTATTCACAAAGAAATGTGGAATAAAGTTGGAGGTTTTAGTGAAGAATTCTTCCCTGGGACAGGATCAGACCCAGATTTGAATATGAAGCTATGGAAAGAAGGTGTTAGAATTTTTAAGGGTATAAATGCATTTAAGGTATATCACTTCGGATCTATAGTAACTAGAAAATATAAAAATCATCCAACAATTAAAACAGAATCGGGTAGTAGGGGAGCTAAAATTTTTTTATTAAAATGGGGTATCACAATTGGTTTTTTTAAAAGATATTTTTTAAAAGCCGAGACCAGATATAATGGAGAACTATACAAGCCAAAAAAAACAATAACATATTTAATCGGATTAATTATATGTAAAATAAATTATCTATATATAAAATTTATATATAATATAAATAATAAACATAAATTAGAAAATAAATGAAATTAATTAATACAAAAATTAATGGCCCAAAAATAATTAAAACAAAAATTTTTAATGATAAAAGGGGGTTCTTTAAAGAGGTTTATCAAAAAAAAATTATGTCTGATTTAGATTTTCCTTTTGATATAATGTCTTATTCAACAAAAAATGTTTTAAGAGGCATGCATATTCAAACGAAAAAATCACAAGCAAAAATAATTACAGTCACACATGGAAAAGTTTTAGATGTTGCTGTTGATCTGAGAAAAAAATCACATACATTTGGTAAATATGTTGCGGTTAAAATTTCACATAAAGACGACTTCTCATTTTATATCCCAGAAGGTTTTGCCCACGGATTTCTTTGTCTCTCAAAAGAATGTACTGTAAATTATAAGTGTTCTCAGTATAGAAATGAATTATCAGAAAAAACTTTAGCGTGGGATGATAAAGATGTTAATATTAATTGGCCTATCAAAAAACCTATCCTATCTGACAAAGATAAAAAATTAGCTCTACATTTGAAAGATTTTCAAATATAAGTATAACGATTCTCAACATTAATATAATAATTTATATATGAAAATTTTTTATGGAAAAGCAGTTTACAATCACAAAGAAATTAATGCTGCAATAAATGTACTAAGAAATAAATCTCTTACTTTAATAGATGGTCCTTCCTGCAAAAACTTAGAAGTTAAATTAGCTAAAACATTTGGTAAAAAATATGGCTTGATGGTTAATTCTGGTTCTTCTGCAAATCTTATTGCTTTAGCTTCACTTAATCTTAAAAAAGGTTCTGAGGTAATTACTCCAACACTAACATTCTCAACTACTGTTGCTCCAATATATCAACTTGGATTAATCCCACATTTTATAGATGTTGAGCCCAATTCTTTTTTATCAAAAATTACACAAATAGAAAAATGTATTAATAAAAAAACAAGAGCGATAATGTTACCTAATTTATTAGGAAATGTTTTAAATTGGAAAAAAATTCACACGATTGCTAAAAAATATAATTTGAAAGTTATTGAAGACTCGGCTGATACAGTTGGCTACACATTCAATAATAAAAATCTTGGTCAATATAGTGATATTACAACAAACAGCATGTATGCTTCACACATAATTACTGGTGCCGGCTCTGGTGGTATAGTTTGTTTTAATGATATTAAAATTTACCAAAAAGCAAAGCTACTAAGGGGCTGGGGTAGATCTTCAGCAACATTTAATGAATCAGAAAGTATAAATTCAAGATTTAAAGTAAAAGTTGATGGTATACCTTATGATGGCAAGTATATATTTTCAGATTTAGGATACAATTTTCTACCCTCAGAAATATCTGCAGCGTTTGCACTTGAGCAATTAAAAAAATTAAAATCAAATATAAAAATAAGAGAAAAAAATTTTAAATCATTAAGAGACTTTTTTAGAAAAGAATATAGCGAATATATAGATTTACCAACACAAGAGGCTGGATTGAGAACTGGATGGTTAGCTTATCCAATTATTCTTAAGAAAGAAAAAAAAATTGACAGAACCAAACTTCAAATTTTTCTAGAAAAAAATAATATTCAAACACGTACAATATTCACAGGTAATATTCTTAGGCAGCCTATAATGAAGAAAAGATTTTACAAAAAACACAAAAATGCAGAAATAAATGCAAATAACATAATGATAAATGGCATACTTTTAGGCTGTCATCACGGTTTAATTAATAAAGATTTAGCTTTTATGAAAAAAAAAATTGACTTATATTTTGAAAAATATGTCAAATGAAAAGAAGATCATCATAGCATACCTCTATACAAAATTTGATATTATAGAAAGTTTACAAAATTTTATTAATTTTTATTTAAAAAATCCTCCCGGATATAATCATGACTTACTAATTTGTTATAAATTGCTTGATGATAAAGAAATTAATATATTAAGAAAAATAACAAAAAAAATTAAACATATTGAGTTTATAGATCCAAATGCACTTAATGACTATGATTTTGGAAGTTATAAAAGGATTGCAGAAATTTATCCCAATACGCCAATTTTTTTTAATCTGGGGCACGCTTACCCCATATCTAAAATGTGGTTGATGAAAATAATGAGTCATTTTAATGAAAAAACTTTAATTGGTACATCGGCCTCATACGAAAGTATTTTTTCCTCTGTCAAGATTAAAAAGAAATTTAAAATATTATTCAACCTAAGAAATTATTTTTTTCTAAAAAAAAATTTTAAGGAGTTTCCAAACGCACATATTCGTTCAATTAATTTTTTACTATATGGTAAAGATTACTTAAGCTTTATAACTGGTAAATCTTTTTTTAATAAAAAAGATGCATGGATGTCAGAAAGTGGCTTTAACGGAATGACAAATTTTTTTAAAAACAAAAATTTTAAAATCCTTGTTATAAATTCTGATAATCAAGCATTTTCTTTAGATAAATTTAAACTTAGTGAAACATATTGTTTTAAGGACCAATCAAAAAAACTTTTCTCTGATAAACATAGCCGCAAATATGACACTGCAAGTGATGAAAATAAATTAAAAATTTCAAAAAATGTATGGGGTTAATTTTAAGGCCTTAAATGGGAGTTTTTTCCACTTATTGAATCAATTAGTCCGGATAATCTTGTTTTATATTTATTGATGCTTTCTTTATCTTTTTTTAAAATATAGTAAATAATTCTAAATTTAATTCTTATTATAATTGGTGTGAAATAAAGCAACGCTAAAACAAAACCATAATGTTTACGATAAAAATAGAATTTTGACCAAATAAAATGCCATGAATAAAGATTTGCTAACTTTTTAACCTCATCTAAATTTTCTGCTTTAACAACACCTGTATTTTCTCCTTTTGGGTGGTCTACTTTTGCTTTATTGATCTGGTATATCTTATATCCCTTTTTTTTAGCTCTTTTGCAATAATCTGTTTCTTCAAAATATAGAAAAAAATTTTCATCAAATCCTTCAATGTCATCAAATATAGTTGTTTCAAAAAACATAGCAGCTCCACTTATCGAATTTATTTCACCAATTTCTTTTTTTATATTGGATTGTTTGTGACTTTTTTCTGTAACATTTAAGAACCTGGGTCCTAGAGCTCCAAATAATTTAATATCTTTTAATTTTTCAGTAAAAACTTCTATGAATTCATCATCAATATTTTTTACATCAGGGCTAAAAATGAAAAAATATTTTGTATTAATGTAAGTTCTCGCATAATTAATGGCAGATCCATATCCATTATTATTCATGAATTCAATTTTTACATTTTCTTTCTTATCTATTTCACTTTTTAAATCTAGATCATTTGAATTATCAATAACCAAAATTTTGATATCTTTTGATAAGTTGTCTATAAATTCTAATACAATTTCCTTACTTTTGTGAGCAATTAAAACTACTGTAATTAATTCAAATTTATTTTTCATTAGATCTTTAGTTTATTTAGTGCGTTATTCTTAAATAGATTTGCTTCTTTAATATATCTTCTTACCATTTCTGTCGACTTATGACCTGTCATTGCCATAATACTTCTTTCTTCGGCACCAGATTCTGCTGCTGATGTTGCAAAGCCAGATCTCAAACTATGAGCAGAATAATTTTTACTATTTATGCCTGCTAACTCTAAATATTCTTTAACTAACAATGCTACAGTTTGATCCGTTAACCTGTTTTCTGATAATTTTAAACTTTTTGAAAACCTTCTAAACAAAGCCCCTGAGTTAAGTTTTGTAATATTTAACCATTTTTTTACTGAGACTACAGGGCAGTATTGATGATTATCAAAGTAGGGTAGTGCTTTAATAGTACCTTCACCGAATTGATCTGTTTTAGACCTTCTAATTGCAATTTTTAAACCCTCATCAACAAAATCAAGATCATCATAATCAAGTGAAACTATCTCATTTCTTCTGAAACCTCCTGAAAAGCCAATTAATATTATTGTTCTGTCTCTTATTTTTTTGATTTCTTCTTTATCTTGTTGATCTATTACATTAATAATAGATTTTAAATGACTGATTAATATAGGTTTTTTACCTTTTTGAATGCTACCTTTTCTTCTTTTTATACCCATAATATTTTCAATAATTGATGGATGTTTGGTATCTAGATAGTGTCCTTTTAATCTGTGGATAACACCTATAGATACCAATCTTCTCTTTAAAGTACTCATTTTAGCGTCTTTTGTAGATAAATGAGTTAAGTATAGTGAAACTATTTTAGGTTCTGAAGGGAGAGATTTAAAACCATTCTTTGCACAAAATAATCCAAAATCAGTAAAATCTGATTTATATGCTCTTACAGTATTTAAAGCTTTGGAGCTTTTTAGATTTAATAAAGTTTCTTCCTGTAAAGCCTTTATGTCTGTTATTATACTATTCATATCTATTACTATTGATAACCATTAATTATCGTTAGTAATATATTAAGTGATTTAAACTGTCAACTAATATAATTTAATAACTATGAAAATTTTAAAATGTGTATTTGAAATTTTTTTGAAGAACTTAGGCTCAATACTCATAGCCACATCAATCATTATTGCTGCTATTATCTATGCTAATTTCAATCCTTATTCAGTTTGCATGAAAGATTTATCTAGTAGATATGAGCTAACAAGTTCAGCAATTTTCTGTGCTGGATCAAGATAATCTATTGATATCAATAATTTATATAATTAAACTAAAGTAAATGATTAGGAAATTAGAGAAAAAAGATAAGGAAAATTGGGCTAAATTATACAGTGGTTATGCCGATTTCTACAAAGTCCCAATGAATACAGGGATTTTAGACACTCTTTGGGAATGGATTCATGATGAAAGCCACGATGTTAATGGACTTTGCTTTGAATTAGAGGGTAAAATCGTTGCTATTGCTCATTATAGAACAATGCCAAGACCAATTAAGGGTCTATATATTGGGTTTTTAGACGATTTGTTTGTAGAGCCAGATTTTAGAGGCCAAAAAATAGCTCAAAAACTCATTAGTCATTTAAAATCCTTATCTAAAGCCAATAATTGGCAAGGAGTTCGTTGGATCACCCACTCTAGCAATGAACATGCAAAGAAATTATACAATAAAATAGCCAATAACACAGGTTTTGAGCTCTATGAACTTAAAGGGGACTAAGTTTCAGCTAAAAGTCTGGAATTACTTGAAGAAAATACCCAAAGGCAAAGTGAAGACTTACGCCGATGTTGCAAAAGCTATTGGAAAACCGCTAGCAGTCAGAGCAGTCGCTAATGCTATAGGTAAAAACCCCTATCCTCCCAAAATACCGTGTCATAGAGTGATCAGATCAGATGGAAGCCTCGGCGGATACTCTGGAAAAGGAGGAATTCAAAAAAAACGCCATTTATTGAGATCCGAAAAGGTCTTCATAAAATAGTATTTTTAGCCTATTAAACACTCTAGAAAGGTTGGTAATAAATACTTTTAATCTATATTTGTATAAATCAATATAAATTGGATAATGCATCCTTCAGTTGTACTACAAACAGCTTATCACGCAAAATAAGGTGCTCTATGGAGCTTTAAAGGGTATATTCTCAGACTGCATTGCTCTACTAGTCAATAATATCAACGGTTTTAGATAGTGTTTAAAAAGCTTGATTTTAAAGGGTTTTTTGCTCCCTACTCTTCCTGCGAAAAAAAATTAAAATATTCCATATTTTTATAGACTCCAGAAACGTTGGTATACAATACTTTTTTATACCTCAGTTATTTATAAGAGCGAAAAGTTTAAATTACATCATTAAAGTAAGGTAAAAAATAATTTAACTTTATTATTTTTGATATTTTTAACTTAAAAACTAAAATTTAATATCTTATAAAATCTAATAATTACAACAGTTTATCTTATTTTATTAATGTATAAGATTAAGATATAGTAAATATATGTTACCTATTTTTAGGTTTCTTTAATTGAAATTTCTCGTCTAGAAATATAAATACCACTAAATATAATTATGAAAAGACCCAAAAAAGTCCAATTGTCTGGAAAGTTGCCAAAGAAATAATAACCAATAATAACATTTGGAATTATCTCAGTATAACCTAAGGGAGCTAATTTAGATGCATCAG
This sequence comes from uncultured Candidatus Pelagibacter sp., assembly GCA_905618895.1. Lineage (GTDB taxonomy): Bacteria > Pseudomonadota > Alphaproteobacteria > Pelagibacterales > Pelagibacteraceae > Pelagibacter. The sequence goes on along the minus strand of CAJQTA010000057.1, from coordinate 7,682 downwards.
CATATTTTAAGGATAATATAAGGAAAAGATGGCCAATACAGGCAAAGATCCCTATTGCAGCCATCATAGACCATTGATTTAACGATGGTTTTACCCAAATAAATGGAACAATGACTGAAGCTATAAGTCCACCAACTAAGCCTGTAATTAATAAAGTTAATAGTGGGTTATCAGAGGTACTTAATTTACGAGTAATAATTAGGTAGAAACCATACATGATACCGGTTCCTAAAGCAGCTAAGCTTGCGAGATTGATTTCAACAATACCAGGTCTAATCACAACCAAAGAACCTATAAAACCAATAGTTACTGCGGTCCATCTTCTAAGACCAACCTTCTCACCTAATAAAATTGGAGAAAAAGCAGTAACAATCAGTGGTGCTATGAAAGCTAATGTTAAAGCTTTGGCTAAAGAGATCACAGATATTGAATAAAAGAAACAAACGTTTGCACATAGTAAGATTAAACCTCTAACTATTTGTAATTTTGGTTTGTCCGACCATACTAATTGCTTCCTATAAAAGAAAAACATAACTGGAAGTGTAAAAGCTACTGTAAAAAAATACCTAGCCCAAGTAATCTGTAAAACAGGTAAATCTGCACTCAAATATTTAGCAAAACCATCCATAATTGGAAGAACCATCCAACCTAATAAACTAAAAATAATGGCTTTCATAAGCCAATTAATACAGTTTAATTAAAGTATTTTAAAGCAAAGAATACAACTATAGGAACGGTGATAAAAGACATTATTGTAGATACGACAATAGTGCTAGCAACACTATCAACAATCTTTTTTGGAGAATATATTGAAGCAACAAGATAATTTAATACAGCGCTAGGCATAGAGCATTGAATCAACAAAACTCCAGCAGCAAAACCTGAAAGATGGAAGTACTTAATTATTAACAAACCTACAATAGGACCAAGTATTACCCTAGCAATAGAGGAGATTAATGCTTTTTTAAAAGAAAAAACTTTAAAACGAGTTAAGGCTATTCCTAAAGACATTAGAATTAGGAATATTGTAGCGTACATTAAAAGAAAAGTTGTATTTTCAATAAATGTTGGCGTCTCGATTTTAAAATAAAGAAAAATTACAGATATAACAATTGCATAAAAAGGTGGATTTTTAAAAATAATATTAATATTAAATTTTCTATCGGCAAGAAAAATACCGACCGTAAAATGAAATAATATTATTAAAGCTGATATTGCAGCTGCAACACCAAGACCTTGAGAGCCATAAGCAAACAAACAAAGTGGAAGACCCATATTACCTGTGTTTGGCATCATAAAAGGTGGGAGTTCACGAATTATATCTTTGGTATTTAAAAAAAATAAAAAAATAACTCCAATTAAAGCAAAGAGTATAATTGCTATAAGATAGTATAAAAAATAATTTTTAAATATTTCAAAGGATATTCCTGTACACGTAACAGAATAAATAATCATTGCTGGAGATCCAATATTAGCAGCAAAATTAGTTATGAAGGTTGTATCGATTTTAGGATTATTTTTACCTAGATAATAACCAATGCCAACAACAAAAAATACTGGAAACAAAACTTCAAACAATTTTATATATATATCCATTAATTATAAATTCTGATCAACGTGGGATATTTTAAAATATTTTTATCTTTTTTGAACGCAAAAAGACAATTCATAGAATTAAGCTCATTTGTTTTATGTGTAATAATAACAATGGTAGCTTTATTATTCTTTTTATCAGGTGTTTGAATTAATCTTTTTACAGAAATTTTGTACTTGGCTAATCTATTGGTAATAGTTGATAAAACACCTGGTTTATCTTTAACTTCAAACCTGAGGTATAAAGAATTAGTATAATTATTTATATTATAGCATTTAATTGGTTTACGTTTATTATTTGCGATACCAAAGGGTTTTTTAACATTACCACTCAATATCGAAAGTAAATCAGATAATAGTGATGAAGATGTTGGGCCAGGTCCAGCACCCTCACCTTGTAAAATACTTTCTCCAACTGGTTTTCCTTCTATAATAACAGCGTTCATAACTCCACTTACATTACCTATGTATGAATTTTTACTAACTAAACATGGGTGTACAGTTTCAAAAAGTTGCTTATTAATAAGTTCAGAAATACCTAACAATTTAATACGTAAATTTAATTGGTTGGCAATTTCAATATCTTTTAATTCAATTTTTTCAATACCTTCCATCAAACATTTATGTTTTGAGATTTTTGTATTAAAAGCAAGAGCAGATAAAATTCTTACTTTAGCAAAAGCATCAAAACCATTTAAATCCAATTTAGGGTTCCCAGGTTCGGCATATCCAAGTTTTTGAGCTTTTTTTAAAACATTTGAAAAGATATCTTTAGAATCTCTCATTTCAGAAAGTATGTAATTAGATGTACCATTCAAAATTCCATAAACTTTTGAAATTTTGTTAGTGGCCAAGCTTTCCTTGATGGTTCTTAATATAGGAATACCACCAGCAACTGATGCTTCAAACTCCAAGTTAACCTTATTATCTTCTGCAAGTTTTGCTAAATGATCACCATGTTTTGAAATGAGTGCTTTATTTGGTGTAATAACATGTATCTTATTTTTTAAGGCAGTTTCCACAACTTTTTTTGATATACCGTCAGATAAACCAATAGCTTCAAATAAAATATCTACTTTAGTTTTATTAAAAATTTCTAATGGGTTTTTATAGAAAATTTTTTTGTTAACTTTAAATCGTCTTTTTTTGTTAATACTTTTGGCAGAAACAGCCACTACATTGATTTTTTTCCCAGTTTTAAGTTCGATTTCTTTTTTTTTAGTATTAAGTTCATTTAACAAATAAATACCAACCTGCCCCAAACCTACGACAGCAATATTTACGTCTTTTTTAATAATTTTCATTTATTTAATTTGGGATAAGGAGTATTTTTTGCATATTTTTTTAACAGTAAAGTGAATTCATTAAAACTCAAGTTATCATTAAATTTTAACACTTCACTATTAATATTAGAATTAAGAGGAGAGCAAGATGTTAAAAATAAAAATAAAATAATCTTTTTCATTAGAAGCCTTTTGATAATGGATAATTAAATCTAATATTCATATTCTGTATAGCTTGTCCAGCACCTCCTTTTATTAAGTTATCAATGGCAGATAAAATAATAATTCTATTTTTATACTTGGTTTTAAAAATTGATATATAGCAATTATTTGTATTAATTACGTCATTAGTGCTTATTAAAGTCCCTGGTTTTAAAATTTCGACGAATCTACTTTTTGCATAATTATCATGTAATATTTTTTGCACTTTTTTTATAGTTATATCTTTTTTTAAATCCAAATAAATAGTGCTTAATATACCTTTAAACATTGGTGTTAGATGAGGTGTAAAAATAAATGAACATTTTTTCTTAGTATGTTTTTTTAATTCTTGCTCAATTTCAGAATTATGTCTGTGAGAACCAATTCCATAAGCAGCTATAGATTCATAAAGATTTTTATCTTTATACTTTTGATGTACGCTTCTACCAGCGCCAGAGTAACCTGATTTTGAGTCAATTATGATATTGTCACTATTAATTAAATTTTTTTTAATTAATGGGATTAATGGAAGTAATATTGATGTTGGATAACATCCCGGACAAGAAATAATTTTATAGTTTTTAACTTTGTTGCCAGTAATTTCAGGTAACGAATAAAATGATTTTTTAATATTTTTAATAGCTCTATGTTTTTGTTTATACCATTTGAGATATTCTGATGCTTTTTCTAGTCTAAAATCTGCTGATAAATCTATTAACACATTATGCTTTAACATATCGTTTGAAATATCTTGTGCCTCTCCATTAGGAAGTGCTGTAAATATTAAATCAGTATTCTTTAAAAAAGATTTGTTATATTTAATTATCTTAGGTAATTTTTTAGATTGTAATGATTTTTCATAAAAAGAAATATTTTTCCCTACAGATTTTTTTCCACATAAATACTTAATATTTACATTATTATGTTTAACTAATAATTTAATTAGTTGAACACCGATATATCCATTAGATCCAGCGATTAATACGTTTAACTTAGGCATTTATTATTATAGCAGTTTTGAATTAAAAAAGAATTATCTTTTCGAGAATTGGAAGCTTCTTCGGGCTTTTTTTCTGCCTGGTTTCTTTCTTTCAACTGACCTTGAGTCTCTGGTAGTGAGTTTTTCAGTTTTTAGAGCAGATTTAAATTCTGGGTCAAATAAAAGTAGCGCCTTAGCTATTCCATGAACCATAGCTCCTGCTTGACCTGTCGGACCACCACCTTTTACATTACATCTAACATCATAAGAGGTAGCCTGATTTATTACTTCAAATGGTCTAGTTATTTGCAAATGATGAAATTCACTTGAAAAATATTCATTAAATAATTTTCCATTAACATAAATTTTGCCAGTACCTTTTTTTAACCAAATTTTTGCAATGGATTTTTTTCTTCTACCTGTTGCGTATTTACTATCTTTAAAATCTAATTTGATTTTAGGTTTTTTTGTAGATGGTTGAGTAGCTACTTCCATATTAATTTCTAATTAAATTTTTTCTGTTTAATTTTCCCAAATCTAAAACTTTAGGATTTTGTGCAGCGTGAGGATGTTCTTCACCTGCATAAATTTTTAATTTAGTTAATTGTTTTCTACCAAGAACACCTCCTGGTAACATTCTTTTAACTGCTAATTTTAATGATTCACCAGGTTTATTCTTTTCTAATAATTTTTCTGGTGTTGTTTCTTTTATTCCTCCAGGGTGACCAGTGTGTCTATAATATTTTTTGTCCTTAAATTTTTTTCCGGTGAACTTTGCTTGTTCCACATTTTTAACTACAACAAAGTCACCATCATCCATATGTGGAGTGTACGTAGTTTTGTTTTTACCCCTAACAATCATCGCAATAATGGATGCTAGTCTTCCAACTACAGCATTTTTTGCATCAATTTCGAACCAGTTACTTGTTAATTCACCACTTTTAAGAAATTTTGTCATTGTGCGAGGATTAATACTATTATTAAATCTAAAGTCAATTTTAAATTTTACTTGCTTTAGTTGACTTAAATGTTATTTTGATCAAGTCGATTTGTTCCTATTGCAGGCTAATATTTGCTAAAAAGGATTTTTACACACATAATCGGTAGGTATTTGAACTATATTGTACGCCTTGCATTTAGCAGAAGTACTAAAAAGGAGATCAAAATGAGTACTAAAAGAGAAAACCCAGAAACTATTGCAATTCATGGCGGTGATTATAGAAGTGATCCAACCACTAAAGCTGTGGCTGTTCCAATTTACAGAACAACGTCGTATCAATTTGATAGCACTGAGCACGCTGCAAATCTATTTGCTTTAAAAGAGTTTGGAAATATTTACACAAGAATAATGAACCCCACAAATGATGCTCTAGAAAAAAGACTTGCAGCATTAGAGGGAGGCTTAGCTTGTTTAACCGTATCATCTGGTCAAACAGCATCAGCATTTGCAATTTTGAATGTAGCAAAAGCCGGAGATAATATTATTAGCTCAACAGATCTTTATGGTGGAACAGTTTCTTTGTTCACACATACTTTAAGTAAACTTGGAATTGAGGTTAGGTATGCAGACCCAGCTGATCCAAAAAACTTTGAAAAAGCTGTCGATGATAAAACAAGGGCTTTTTATGGTGAAACATTACCCAATCCATACTTAAGAGTTTTTCCTATTAAAGAAGTATCTGATATAGGTAGAAAATATAACATACCATTAATAATGGATAATACAGCGGCTCCTGTTCTTTGTAAACCGTTAGAACATGGTGCAGCAGTAGTGGTTTATTCTCTAACTAAATATATAGGTGGACACGGTACTGTTGTAGGTGGAGCTTTAGTTGATGGTGGTAATTTTGATTGGACTACAGATCCTAAAAGACAACCACTATTCAATGAACCTGACGCAAGTTACGGTGGTGCTATATGGGGCAAAACTGTTCCTGAGTTAACAGGTGCAAATGTTGCATTTGCTGTAAGAGCGAGAGTTGTTCTATTAAGAGATTTAGGCGCAGCTTTAGCTCCTGATAATGCTTTTGGATTGATTCAAGGACTGGAGACAGTAGCCTTAAGAATGAAGCAGCATTGTTCAAATGCGGAAAAGGTTGTTAATTTTTTGACTAAGCATAACGAAGTTTCCAGAGTGATATATCCAAATCAATACAAAGGTGAAATTGGTAATAGAGCTAAAAAATATCTAAGTGGTGGAAATGGTGCTTTAGTTGGAATAGAGCTAAAAGGAGGAATTGAAGCTGGCAAAAAATTTATTGAAGCTTTAAAGATGTTTTATCATGTAGCAAATATTGGTGATGCAAGAAGTTTAGCTATACATCCTGCAACTACAACTCATAGTCAATTAAATGAAGAAGAGCTTTTGGCTTCTGGTGTAACACCTGGATATGTAAGATTGTGTATTGGTCTTGAGCATATAGACGACATCATTGAAGACCTTGAACAGGCTTTAAGTAGATCATCGAAAGAAACTTTGAAAGCTGTTAGCTAGTATTACTATTTAAATATAAAAAATAAATAGCAGAGCTAACTAAAAAAATTGAACTTATTTGATGCATAGATGCTAAAAAAATCTGTGCACCACTAAGTAATGTTAGGATTCCTAAAATAACTTGTACTAATAATAGAAAGCCAATTATCTTAATTATCTTAAAAAAAACTGTCATTTTTTTTTTATAAATTTCAATTAAGATTAAAATATAAAATCCCATAATAAAATAAGCTATATTTCTATGCATAAATTGAACTAAAGATGGATCACTAAATGATCTAAAAGAAAATAGATTAATAAGTTCACTATCATTTGGAAAATAACTAGAGCCCATTAATGGCCAAGAATTATATATTTTTCCAGCATCCATGCCTGAAACAAATGCACCTATTGATATTTGAATAAAAATAAGAATTAAAAAAATTATTGGTATGAATTTATTTAAACTAATTTTAGAAATAGTAAGTTCTTTTAATTCTAAATAATTCCAAAAAATTAACGAAAGTATCAAGAACGCGATTAATAAATGAATGGATAATCTAAAGTGACTTACATCAACTCTTTCAATTAAGCCACTGCTAACCATGTACCATCCGATAAAGCCCTGAAAACAAATTAGTATAAAAATAAGATGTAAATTTCTAATATTTTTAAAGTCTGTTTTAAAAGAAAAATATATAAGAGGGATTAAAAAAAATAAACCAATTAATCTGCCTAGAAATCGATGAATCCATTCCCACCAAAAAATAACTTTGAATTCCTGAAGATTCATTGAATAATTTTGTAATTTAAATTCTGGAATTTCTTTATATAAATTAAAATAGTTAAGCCACTGAGATTCATTAATGGGTGGTAAAAAACCAGAAAATAATTGCCATTGTGTTATTGATAAACCAGAGTCTGTGAGTCTTGTTAAGCCTCCCACAACAATCATTATTGAGATTGTCCAAAACATTACAAATAACCAAAAAGAAATATGATTTTTTAATTGTTTATTCTCTATGTACATATAATAATAAATATATTAATTATTAATAAATCCAATTAAATAAATGTCGCCTATAAATAAAGCAAAATTAAATATACTGAGAAAAAAATTAGATAAACTTGATACTAACCTTTTAAGTATTAT
>CAJQTA010000056.1 GCA_905618895.1 uncultured Candidatus Pelagibacter sp. | reverse complement strand
ATAAAAGATTTTTTAATCCAACTGACGTATCTCAAAATTATAAATTTTGGATTAAAAAAATTGTTGATTATTGTACTAAAAATAATCTGAGTTTTGACTGTCTTTTTCTTGATCAGGCAAATAGTTATAATAAAGATATAAGTAAAGATTTGATGGATAGATTTTATGCTACACCAGCAGACGTAAATTACACTTTAAGTTTTGATAATATAATACATATTTCAAATTTATATAATGACTGGATTAAGAAAAGAATATCAGTAACAAATTTATTTATGTTTCCAATTTCTAAAAAAATTCCAGCAAATATAAAGTATTTAAGAGATGATGTTCATTATACAGAATTGGGTAATAATCGAGTAGCTAAAGAACTTTATCAATTTATTAATGAAAATATTGATTTTTAAAAACACTCACATTTATTAATTATAACATTAATCAAACTTTAAAAATGTGCTAGTTAAAGATTGATTGTTAAAGATAATTATATTAGAAAACTAATTTAAGAGACTAATGCCCTTGTAGCTCAGCTGGTAGAGCAATTGATTTGTAATCAATAGGTCCGCGGTTCGACTCCGTGCGGGGGCACCACACAATCCTTTACTTACTTCACTTTTTGAATCTTTAGAAAAAAAACTGTAAGAAAAAAAGGTAGAACAAAGACTATACAAAGGAAGAAAGTAGAACTCATTGAAGTGATATTGAAGTGATATTCATTTTTGAAATTTAATCTTACTATAAAGATCTTCAATTACTTCAACTTCTTCTTTGGATAGCTTGTATAGTTTATAAATAGTCTGGTTCAATTTATCAAACTCTACATAAGTAAATTTTTCAATTAATTTTTTTGTTATCTTTATAACTTCTTCAGATAATTTTTTATCAAATAACTTAATTGGCAACTCTTCAAGAGGTTTTCCATATAATTCAAGGGTATTGCCTTTAACCTTACCTCTATAGCTAAGCCAAAAAAAAATTAATTTAGAATTTAAAATTCCAAGTAGGTAATTGTAATCTAAAGATTTTTTATAATCATCTTTAACAGAAATCATCATTATGTCTGACTGTTCAAAACTTTTTCCTTTTTCAATAGCAAAATTATTTAATTTTGATCTTCTGGGGCAAACTATTTTTATATTATTTAGGATATTTAAATCTCTTGGCCAATGTAAAGAATGCCAAGGTAATTTTTTTTGTATTGTCTCTCTTTTATTCTTTAAAATTATCTTAAATTTTTCCAAATGCTTCAGTATATTGGGGTACTTAGAAATGTTGGTATCTTTATTAACATATATTAGGTTTTTATCTGTTAATAAATTGATATGAAATCTAGAAATATCTGAGTTCTTATAGAAATTTTTAATTAGTTTTTCTTCTGAATTATTTAATTTTAAATTTTTAACTTCTGAATGTGATAATACAAATATACCTTCACCTTTTTTAGCTTTAAGTTTATATTTTTCTATATGCTTATCTGTAACCTTATCAGCACCTGATACAATTCCTTGCTTTATGTGGGCATATAAAGCTAAAGAAAAACATTTGTTGGAAATTTTATCTAAAATATTTGAAGTTAATGTTTTTGAATTAGATTGCCCTGATAACCTTATGTAGGATTCATTACCTTCAAATATATTTTTACTTTCAATATCAATATATTCACAACTTAAATTCGTTTCATTAAATATATCTTGTAACAAAAAATCATTAGCTACTCCATCATGATTACAATTGACAATTCTAACATTAGATTTATTTTCCGAACTATTTTTTTTTAAGATAGTGATTAAGTTATGCTGGCCTTTGGCTGATGGAAAAACTTTAAGTTCTTTAAAATTAATTAACTTTTTTACTTCTGTTCTATTCTTTAGATCTTCTCTTAATTTTTTTGCTCCTGACGCAGTCACAAAATAATTCGTTGTAATAAAGCTTAATATACCTCCTTCTTTAAGCAAATTAATACCCTGATGGAAAAAAAAATAAAACAAATCCATTTTCCCTTGATAAAATTTTTTTAAACTACTTGCATTTCTTACTTCTTGAAATTTAGACTTATTATCTTTTTCTCCAATATATGGAGGGTTTCCTATAAGAATGTCAAAACCTGGTAGACTTTGAAATATTTCAATAAAATAAAGTTTCCATAAGAAAAAATTTTTATTTGCATGAATCTTATTAAAAATTGTATAATCATTATCTGGTTTTTTTTTCCAATCCCCACCTAATGAAAATGCTAGTTCAGTTATTTTAGGCAACAAATCTTCAATTTCTTCTCTGAGAATTTTTTTCTTTTTAAAACCTTTAAGATCTAAATATTTTTTTTTTAAATCTATAAATTTTTCTTTTGTTTTTGAAAATTCATCCCAAACATCATTTGGTAAAAGCTCAAATTGATAGTCTTTATCTTTAACATCTAAATGTTGGAAATTGAAACCGTCCACTTCATCTATTAGACTATTACCCTGTATTAACTGAAAATCTAAATTTGGTAATGGCTCAGTATCCTCATAGTTATCTTTTTCAACAATCAGAGTTAGCCACAGTCTTAGTTTAGCAATTTCTACAGCAGAGCTATCAATATCAACACCATAAATAGAATTTTGTATGCAATCCCGTTTAATGAAATAAAGGTTTTTTTTGTATTTCCGAGAAACGTGATTTATTAATAAAAATCTTAATCTTGATACAAGGTTAACAATACCAACTGCAAAAGCTCCAGACCCAATTGATGGATCGCATATCTTTAAATCTCGAAGTGCTTTATCAATTTCATCAGCATTGGATATAAATGTTTTTTCTTGGCTAATATCAAAGTTTCTGTTTTTTATAAAACTATCTATTTTATCTAGGCTTAAAGTGTTTTGAAATTTTTTGTATAGAAATTGAGACAAGCTATTTTCACACATATAATTTACAATAATTCGAGGTGTGTAATAAGAGCCACCACCTTTTCTGATATTCTCTGGTAATAAATTTTCAAAAACTCTACCAAGCATCTCAGGATCAACAGCTAACTCTATGTCATAATCTTCATGTTCATCAACAGTAAAATTATAAAGATCAAATATGTCTAATATACCATCTTTATTATTATTTGAAAAAAAAGAATTTGGAATATTTAGAGTTTCATTTTTCC
>CAJQTA010000055.1 GCA_905618895.1 uncultured Candidatus Pelagibacter sp. | reverse complement strand
TTGAGGAATTTCAACTTTGCCAAATTGTTTCCCTCTGGCTTTTCCTTTTTTTTGTTTATCTAATAGTTTTCGCTTCCTATCTCTGGCTCCTCCACCATGAATTTTGGTTAAAACATCCTTTTTAAATCCTTTAATTGTTTCACGAGCAATAATTTTTCCACCTATTGCAGCTTGAACAGGTATCATAAAATTGTGTCTTGGAATTAAATCTTTAAGTTTTTCACAAACCTCTCTTCCAACAGTTTGTGCAAAGTCTTTATGAACCATCATGGATAGAGCATCAACCGGTTCAGCATTTACTAAAATACCAAGTTTTACTAAGTCTCCCTCTCTATGGTCTATAATTTCATAATCAAAGCTAGCATATCCACTAGTCATAGATTTTAATCTATCATTAAAGTCAAAAACAACTTCATTTAAAGGAATTTCATAGTTTAAAACCGCTCTATTACCTGAGTAACTTAGATTAGTTTGTATTCCTCTTTTATCTTGGCAAACTTTTATAATTGCCCCAAGATATTGATCGGGTGTAATAATTGTTGCTTTAATCCACGGTTCTTCAATATACTTAATTAATGTTGGTTCTGGTAAGCTTGATGGGTTTTGTAACTCAATTAATTCGCCTTTATTTAAATGAACCTTATAAACAACCCCTGGAGTAGTTGTTAATAAATTTATATCAAATTCTCTTTCTAATCTTTCTGTAATAATTTCTAAATGTAATAACCCTAAAAAACCACATCTAAAGCCCAACCCTAGTGCAGAAGATGACTCGGCTTCAAACGAAAAACTTGCATCATTTAATTGCAACTTACCAAGGCCATCTTTTAGTTTTTGATATTCAGAGCTATCCACAGGAAATAAACCACAAAATACAACTGGCTTACTCGGCTTAAAGCCTGGTAGCGCTTTATTAAGTGGCTTACTTGCCTCACATATAGTATCTCCAACTTTTGTCTCAGATAAAACTTTTATTCCTGTTGTTATGAAGCCAATTTCACCTGCATTTAACTCTTTAATATCTGTAGCTTTGGGAGTAAATACTCCAACTTTTTCAATGATATATTCTTGGTTAGTTGACATCATTTTAATTTTCATATTTTTAGAAATTTTTCCATCTATAACCCTAACCAAAATAACAACTCCTAAATAAGTGTCGTACCAACTATCGACTAATAAACATTTTAAAATTTCATCCTTTTTGCCTTTAGGGCCTGGCAGTGATTTAATAATTTGCTCTAAAATATCTTCTATACCTTCTCCTGTTTTTCCAGAACAGGGAATCGCATTTTCTGTATCAATTCCAATTACATCTTCAATTTGTTTTTTTGTTTTTTCTAAATCTGAAGCTGGTAAATCAATCTTGTTTAGCACAGGCACTATTTCATGATTAATATCTAGTGCTTGATAAACGTTTGCTAAAGTTTGCGCTTCAACACCTTGAGAGCTATCAACAATTAAAATAGACCCTTCGCATGCATACAAAGATCTACTAACTTCATAGCTAAAATCCACATGACCTGGGGTATCAATAATATTTAAAATATAATCTTTGCCATCTTTTGATTTATAATTTAGCTTAACTGTTTGAGCTTTAATTGTTATTCCTCTCTCACGCTCTATATCCATAGAGTCCAAAACTTGTGCCTTCATTTCTCGTTCTGTAAGGCCACCACACTTATGAATTATTCTATCTGCTATAGTAGATTTGCCATGATCTATATGCGCAATGATGGCAAAATTTCTGATGTTTTCAATAATGCTCATATTTAAGATCTTATTTTTGCACCAGTTTTTTCTTCTACTGTAGAAATTATGAGTTGATTTATTCTGTCTAAATCTTCATCTTTTAAAGTTTTTTCTGACGATTGAATTGTAATGTTAAGTGCAACTGATTTTTTTCCTTTAGGGATATTATCTCCTTCATATACATCAAATACTTTTACTGCTTTAATCAAATCTTGATCTATATTAGAAATTATTTTTATTAATTTTTGTACTTGAAAATCTTTATTCAAAACAAATGCAAAATCTCTTTCTGATTTTTGATAATCAGAATATTTATATTGATTCTTTTGATCATTTAATGATTTTTTAGTTTGTTTTATATTGTCCAAAAATATTTCAAAACCAGCTAAAGACTCTGTTTTTATATCTATTTTTTTTAGAATATTTGGATGAATTTCTCCAAAAAAAGCTACTACTTTTTCTTTATCCTTATCTAAAAATACTCTTCCTGATTTGCCAGGATGATAATAGCTAGGAGTTTTATCATCTATATGTATTTTTGCTTGATTAAACCCCGCCTCTACTAAACTCTGTATAACATCTTGTTTAACATCAAAAACATCAACCAACCTATCTTTCTCTAGCCAATTTGATCTTGAAATTTTACCTGCTCGGAGACCGCAAACTACAGTTTCTTGCTGGCCAGGTTGTGATCCTAAAAATATTGGCCCAATCTCAAAAAATGAAATATCTTTAAATCCCCTATCCAAGTTTTTACTAAGATAAATAATTAAATTAGAAAAAATAGAATTTCTCAACACGTTGAGATCAGAACTTATAGGATTTACTATATTAATCTCTTTGTTGTCCTCTAGAAATAACTGGTTAATTTTAGAGTCTGTAAAAGACCAGGTTATAGTCTCTAAAAAGCCCTTAGTAGCTATGGATCTTTGAAGGAAATGAAATAATCTTTGCTTTTTATTCAATGTTGGTTTTTTTCTACTTTTTTCTGGTTCTATAATTTTTATTTGATCATAGCCATGAATTCTTACCAACTCCTCAATAATGTCTATCTCCTGTTCAATATCAGGTCTCCAAGATGGTACTTTTAAAATCAATATTTTCTTATCTTTTTTAATTTCAAATCCTAGATTACTTAAAATTTTAATCATTTTTTTTTGATCAATATTAAAACCTGTTATTTTTTTAAAGGATAATATTTCAAATTTAACTATTCTATTTTTAATATTTTCAATTTTTTTAATATTAAATTTACTTACCTCACCACCACAAATTTTTTTAATTAATTCAGCAGCCCTCTGAAGACCTTGCTCTATTGATAAAGGGTCTATTCCTCTTTCAAATCTAAATTTTGCATCTGTATCTATATTTAAAATTTTTGAAGTTTTTCTAATTGATCTTGGATTAAAATAAGCAGCCTCAATTAATACGTCTTTAGTTTCTAATTCTGTTCCAGATCTAGTGCCACCAATTATTCCTCCCAAACCCAACACTCCTGAATTATCTGAAATTACACACATATCACTTTCTAGTTTGTAAACTTTATTATCAAGTGCTTTAAAAATTTCTCCTTTTTTTGAATTTCTGATTATAATGCCTTTATCAATTTTGTTAGCGTCATAAGCATGTAATGGTCTATTTAAATCAAACATTACATAATTAGTAATATCAACTATCGCCGAAATAGGTTTTTGTCCTAAAGAAATAATTTTTTCTTTTAGCCATTTAGGACTTTCTGTATTTTTTACATCGGTAACTAAACAACTTCCAAATATAGTACATCCTTGATTTTTTTCTTTTGTAATTTTTATATTAATTTTTTGTTTATTTTTTTGAATTAGTTTTTCTTTTATTAACTTTTTCAGATTGCCTGAGCCTGCTGCAGCTAGATCTCTAGCGATACCTCTAACGCCTAAACAATCTGCACGATTGGGTGTAATTGAAATGTCAATTACTTTTGAAATATTTTTAGGGAAATAACTTTCGCCAACCTTAGTATTATATTTAGAATTTGAAAGTTTGGTAATTCCATCACTTTCGTCTGATAGATTTAACTCTGACTCTGAACAAAGCATTCCACAAGAGATTATCCCTCTAATTTTGCTTACAACTATTTTCATTTGATTTTTTGGAATAACAGCACCTGGCGGTGCATAAATTGTTAATAAACCCTCTTTTGCATTTGGCGCACCACAGACAACTCTAACTGACTCTTTTGTCCCAATATCAACATCGCAGATTCTTAGTCTATCAGCATCCGGATGTTTTTCTGTCTTTAATATTTTTGCTATTAAAAAACTATCTAGTTCGTTAGATTGGTTTTCTACACTCTCAACTTCAAGTCCAATATTTGTTAGTTTGTCTATAATTTGATTTTCCTTAAGCTTAGTATCAAGATGATCTTTAAGCCAACTAGTGGTTATCTTCATCTACTAAGACCTCTATAATTTGATGGAACATCTAAGGGATCAAATCCAAAATGGTTTAGCCATCTATAGTCACAATCAAAAAATGCTCTTAGGTCATTTATTCCATACTTAAGCATTGCTAGTCTATCTATTCCAATTCCAAAAGCATAGCCTTGATATTTTTTAGTATCAATTTTTAAATTTTTTAAAACATTTGGATGAACCATTCCACATCCTAAAATTTCTAGCCATTTATCACCCTGTCCAATTACAATTTTTCCATCTTTTATTTCATAACCAATGTCAACTTCAGCAGATGGTTCTGTAAATGGAAAATGACTTGGCCTAAACCTCATTTTAATTTTATCAACTTCAAAAAATTCTTTAATAAAATAATTTAAACAACCTTTCAAATGACCCATATTTATATCTTTATCTATATGTAGCCCTTCAACTTGATGAAACATTGGAGCATGCGTTTGGTCACTATCGGATCTATATGTTCTACCTGGGGCAATAATTTTAAAAGGCGGTTTATCTTTAAGCATGGTTCTAATTTGTACTGGAGATGTGTGTGTTCTTAATAACAATTCTTTTTTATCATCAAGATAAAAAGTGTCATGCATATCTCGAGCTGGGTGATTGTCAGGTGTGTTTAGGGCAGTAAAATTATTATATTCATTTTCTACATCTGGACCTTCTTCTACACTAAATCCAATTTCTGAAAAGATTGAAGAAATTTCATCTATAACTTGTGACACAGGATGAATTTTCCCTTTATTAAAAGGTCTCTCAGGTAAAGTTATGTCTATTTTTTCTTTTTCTAATTTTTGATTTATCTCACTTGTTTCAATATAGTTAATCTTTGTAGTAATTGAATTTTGAAGTTCATTTTTTACAGAGTTTAAATCAGATGCAAATTTCTTTCTTTCTTCTTCCTCTAATTTACCAAGTTGTTTAAATTGTGAACTAATCAATCCAGTTTTACCAAATAAATCAGTTTTAATTTGATTTATTTGATTTAAGTCTAAATTTTTTTTTAGCTTTAAGAGAAATTCATCTTTTATTTTTTTAATATCAGACATATTCGGAGATTATTTCTTCACCAAAGAAAAACAATAGCGAAGATTAATTTAGTGCTGATTGAGCTTTTTGTACGATTGTTTTAAAGGCTTCTGGGCTATCATATGCTATTTCAGCTAATATTTTTCTATCTAACTTAATTCCACACTTACTTAGGCCGTTAATAAATTTTGAATAAGTTAATCCTTCAGATCTAACTCCTGCATTGATTCTTTGGATCCACAAAGACTTAAATTCTCTTTTTTTAGTTCTTCTATCTCTATAAGCGTATTGCATAGCTTTTTCCATAGCCTGCTTAGCAACTCTTATTGTATTTTTTCTTCTTCCCCACTGACCTTTAACAGCTTTTAAAACTTTTTTATGTTTAGCGTGGCTTGTTACACCTCTTTTTACTCTTGCCATTTTATCCTCTTAGACTGTAAGGCATGTATGATTTAACTATTTTGCTATCTTGTTTTGACATAGCAGTTGTGCCTCTTAATTTTCTAATTTGTGAATTCGTTCGTTTAATCATGCCGTGTCTTTTGCCAGCTTGAGCCATCATCACTTTTCCAGTGGCTGAAATCTTAAATCTTTTTTTTGCTGAACTTTTTGTTTTTAATTTTGGCATAATTCTGCGGTCTTATACGAATATTGTTATAGATTTACAACCTATATTAACCCTTATAAAGGTTGAATAACCATGATCATTTGCTTACCATCAAATTTTGGATGCAATTCAACTTTGCCAACATCTTGCATATCACCTTTTATTTTATCCATTAATTCTCTGCCTAAATGTGAGTGCTGCAATTCTCTTCCTTTAAACCGTATTGTAAATTTTACTTTATCACCTTTTTTTATAAATTTTTTTGCATTTTTTACTTTAAATTCATAATCATGTGTTTCTGTTACAGGTCTCATTTTAATTTCTTTTAATAAAACTATTTTTTGTTTCTTTTTTGCAACATTAGCTTTTTTCTGGGCATCATATTTAAATTTTCCCATATCAATTATTTTACAAACTGGAGGCTTCGCATTAGGTGCTATTTCTATCAAATCTAAACCTTGCTCTTTGGCTATTGATATAGCTTCATTAGTATTTAGTATTCCTAGATTATCACCATCACTTCCTATTACCTGAACTTCTGGTGAAGAAATTCTATTATTAGATTTTGGGCCTCTATCTTTTGTTCTTCTTTGAAAATAATTTTGTTTAAAGTCTGCCACTTAGTTTGAGGATGCTTGATTTAAAGCTGAGAATTTTTTTAAAAATAAATTTAATTCCATATTTTCTTGTTTATTAGTATCCAATCTTCTAATCGTTACTGAGTTACTGTCAACTTCTTTTTTACCACAAATCAATAAAAGTGGTATTTTTAACAAAGAATGTTCTCTAATTTTATAATTTAAATTATGATTTTTTAAATCCACTTCTGAATTGATTCCTACGTTTCTAATTTTTTTATTTACCTCAATTGCATAATCATCAAACTCTTCTGAAATAGGTATAACTATTGTTTGCAAAGGTGCAATCCAAAATGGAAACTTCCCTGCATAATTTTCTATTAATATTCCTATAAATCTTTCTAAAGATCCAAACAGTGCCCTATGAAGCATTACTGGAACTTTTTTAGTTCCATCTTTATCAACAAAGGATGCATCCAGTCTTCCTGGTAAGTTAAGATCCACTTGTAAAGTTCCACATTGCCAATCTCTACCAATGGCATCTCTTAAAACAAATTCAATTTTTGGACCATAAAATGCTCCTTCACCTTTATTAATTGTATACTGAAGCTTTGATGTCTTAACAGCATCTAGCAAAGCTTTTTCTGCTTTATCCCAAACACTATCATCTCCTACTCTTACATCTGGTCTATCAGAATATTTTAATATTACATTTTCAAAACCAAGATCTTTATAGATATCTAAAATTAGATTCGTAACAATTAAGCACTCTTTTGTAATTTGATCTTCAGTACAAAAAATGTGGGCATCATCTTGTGTAAAAGCTCTAACTCTTAAAAGTCCATGTAAAGCCCCCGAAGGTTCATATCTGTGAACTTTTCCAAATTCTGCAATTCTCAGTGGAAGGTCTCTATAACTTTTTAAACCTTGGTTAAACACCTCTACATGGCCTGGGCAATTCATTGGTTTAATTGCAAATACTTTTTCATCGGGAGTTTGAGAGGTATACATATGCTCTCCATATTTTTCCCAGTGTCCTGACTTTTCCCAAAGTGCTCTGTCTAAAATTTCTGGAGTATTTACCTCTTTGTAACCTGCCCTGTCTTGTCTGTCTCGCATGTAAGAAACTAATTTTTGAAAAAGCTTCCAACCTTTTTCGTGCCAAAAAACTGACCCTGGACTTTCTTCTCTAAAATGAAATAAATCCATTTCTTTTCCTAGTTTTCTATGATCTCTTTTTTCAGCTTCTTCAATTCGTTTTAAATAATCATCTAATTCTTTTTGTGATGGCCAAGATGTTCCGTATATTCTTTGAAGCATTTCGTTATTAGAGTCACCTCTCCAATAAGCGCCTGCGACTTTTGTAAGTTTAAAATGTTTACCAATCTTGCCGGTAGACAATAGATGAGGCCCACGACAAAGATCATGCCATTTTCCATGATAATAAATTGAAACTTCATCCCCTTTTGGAATCATGTCTACAAGCTCAACTTTATATTTTTCACCCAGTTTACTATAGTGGTCTTTAGTTTCTTTTCTTTCCCACACTTCTCTTCGAGTAAGCTCATCTTTTTCTACAATTTCTTTCATCTTTATTTCTATTTTTTCTAAATCTTTTGGCGTAAAAGGTTCTTCTCTAAAAAAATCGTAATAAAAACCATCTTTTATTGCTGGACCAATAGCTAATTTAGTTCCTGGAAATAACTCTTGAACTGCCATTGCCATGATATGTGTAGTATCATGCCTAATTGCATCAAGTCCTTCTTGGTCTTTAGATGTAAAAATTTTTACAGAACAATCTTTATCGATAATAGAAAATAAATCTTTTAATTCACCATTAATACTCATAATCAAAGCTTGTTTTGATAAAGATTTACTAATTTTTTCAGCTACCTCTAAACCGGTAACTTTTTTTGGGAATTCGATACTATTTCCATCTGGTAATTTAATTACTAACATTTAATTTAACAATTTTTTGTACTCTGAGTATGTAGAAAAACACATTTTTTCAACATTAAATTTTTTAATTACATTTTTTCTACCCTCATTACCAATGGATTTCAATGTTGATTCGTCTAAATGTAAAACTTCTATAATTTTTTTACTTAAAGACTCTGGATTTCCTGACTCAAATAAAAAACCAGTTTTATTATTTATTATAGTTTCATTTGAACCACCGATATTACTGGCTATTATTGGTTTTTCCATTGATTGAGCCTCAACAGAAACTCTCCCAAAAGCTTCGGGTTCAATTGAAGCTGATATTACCAAATCAGAAATTTTATAGGCTAAAGGCATATTTTTGCAGTGCTCTATAAAATTTAATTGATTAGTTAATCTATATTGTTCTGCTAATCTTTTTATCTTTTTAGAATAGACGTTTCTACCTTGATCACTACCCAATATAATTGCATAAAAAGCTTCCTGCCCTAATTCTTTATTAACAAGATTTAATGCTTCTATAAATATTTCTTGGCCTTTCCATGATGTTAGTCTTCCTGGCATCAAAATTATTTTTTTATCTTTTTTTATTCCCCACTTAGAAATTAATTTATCTTCATCGACTTCTAATGTTGTAGTCGGATCAAAAAAATCTACGTTAATGCCTCTGAAAATAACCAAAAATTTTTTCTTTATACCTAAATATTTGAAATAATTGTTATTGATGTGTGAAAATATAAAATTTGATCCTGCAATTATTAAACTAGATCTTACCATTACCGAATTATAAAATTTTTTGATTGGGTTGCTAAAATTATAAGTTCCATGAAAAGTAGTAATAAACTTTCTTCTCGTAATTTTTGCTGCCAACAAACAAGACCATGCTGGTGCACGACTTCTTGCATGAATGATTGATATATTAAAAAACAAAATAATAAAAACTAAGATTATTGAATTAAAAAACATTACAATAGGATTTTTACTATTAACAGGGAGTCTTATTAATTTTACTTTTTTTTTATCAACATATTTAATTAATTCTCCACCACTTGTAACCAAGAAAGATGAACAATTATTTTCAGACAAATAGTGAGCAAGATCATAACAACCTGTTTCTGCCCCACCATAACCCAGTTTAGGTATAACTTGTAAAACTTTAAAATTAGATGACATCTGATAAGATTATATATTAAGAAATAACTCTTATAAACTTTTATGAATAAATTTAAGTACTTAAAAATATCAAATACTAAAAAGATTAGATATTTAAGCAATTATTATAAGAAAAATCTCTATATCGTTTTTCTGCATGGATTTATGTCTGATATTGAAGGTAAAAAACCTAGGACTTTCTTTAATTATGCAAAAAAAAATAAGCTGGGATTTCTTGCTTTAGAGTACTCAGGTCACGGGAAATCTACAGGAAAGTTTATTAATGGAAACATAAGTAAATGGTCAAAAGAAATTAAAATTACAATTAATAAAATAATAAAAAAAAATGAATTTATTTTAGTTGGATCGAGTATGGGTGCTTGGTTAGCATTAAATCAATTTAAAGATTTTAAAAAACAAATAAAAGGTTTTTTAGGAATAGGATCTGCGCCTGAATTTTTGGAAAATTTAATGTGGAGAAAATTCACAAAAAAAATGAAAAAAGAAACAATAAAAAAAGGAATTTATTATTTAAAACATGCTAACTATGCATACCCCATTACATATCAGCTAATAAAAGATGGTAGAAAAAATAAAGTTTTAAACAAAAAAATAAATTCTCAAATTAGCGTTACCATGATCCATGGAAGTAAAGATGAAGTTGTGCCAGTAAATTATTCTAAAAAAATTTTAAAAATATTTACTAAAGCAAAAAAAAAATTAATAATTCTTAAAAATGGAGACCATAGTTTATCAAATAAAAGTAGACTTAAAAAAATTAATTTCGAACTAAATAAAATTGTCTTTAATATAATTTAATCCTTCTACATAAGTCGGAAATTTTAATTTATAGTTAAAGAAGCTTTTCATTTTTTTATTACTAACTTTTTTTGAATCTTTATAAAAATTTTTTAACATTTCACTTTCTATATCTTTAATTTCTACTCTTTTTGGTTTATTGATATTAAGTAGTTTAATACCATATAATTTCACTTCTTCAGATGAAGCAGGTTTATCATCAGAGATATTGTATATTTCTCCTGACTTAAAACTAGACAAGGATTTAAATAATATATCTGCAATATCCTCAACATGAATTCTTGAAAAAAATTTTTTTTTTTTATTAATCAAATTAGTTTTTCCAGATTTTAATCTAACTAGTACATTGCTTTTATTAGAATAAATTCCTGACAATCTAAATATTTGAATAGGAAAATTCTTGTCTGTCCCTACGGAAAGCCAAGACTCCTCAGCTGTCAGTCTTGCAATTCCATTTGGAGATGTGGGCTTTGTTATGCTCTCTTCATTTACCCAATTACCATTATGATCTCCATAAACACTAGTAGCAGATAAATAAGTTATCCATTTAGCTTTACAATTATTTATAGTTTTCGAAAAATTTTTTATTACTAAATCAATTCCATTTTTTGGTGGAACTGAAACTAAAATGTAGTCAGCATCTTTAAGTTTTTTAACAAGGTTCTCATCATAAGATTCGTTGTTAAAGAAATAATTTGCATAATTAAAACCATTAATATTTTTTTTACAAGTTTTACTTGTAGATGTTATTGATAAATTGAACTTATAATTTTCTGATTTAATTTTGTTTATAAAATTTTTTGCTACTTGACCAAAACCAAAGCAGAAAATATTTATATCGCTCACCTTAACTAACTTCCTTTATAATTGCTTTTAAACTTAAAGGATTTTCCAGTTTATCAATCATTTCTTTTGGGCAAACTTGTACAAAGTTTAAGATTTCCGTGTCAAAATTTTCTATTATTTTTCTTGATGCATCGGAATTTGTTTCTTTATGATGCTCTTTTATTAGATCTTTTAAATATTTTGACCAATATTCTGTTTCTATAGATTGCCATATTATACTTTCTGCATTAACTCTTTTTTCAAACTCGTTATTTGGATTATATATAAAGGCCATTCCTCCAGTCATGCCTGCACCAAAGTTATCCCCTACCTCACCAAGCACAACTACTGTTCCACCAGTCATATATTCACATGCATTTGAATCACAACCTTCTATTACTGTTATTGCTCCTGAATTTCTTACAGCAAATCTTTCTCCCGCTTGGCCTGCTGCAAAAAGTTTTCCTGAGGTTGCACCATACAAAACTGTATTTCCAATTATTGTATTTTCATGGGAAACTAAGTTACTTTCACTAGATAGTTTAACTACTATTGTTGCTCCGGATAAGCCTTTTCCAACATAATCATTAGCATCCCCTTTCAGCACAAGTTTCAAGCCCTTTACTCCAAATGCTCCAAAAGATTGTCCTGCAGAACCTTTAAATTTTAAAGTTAAAAAATCATTATTCAATTTATTGTTTCCGTATTTTTTATAAATATGGTGAGATATTCTTGTTCCAACAGTTCTGTTTGTATTTTTAATAATAAATTCTTTTTCAATTATCTTTACTTTTCCTATTTGATTTTCTATTTCAGGAATAATTTCTTGGTCTAAAGTATCTGGTACACTATTAATTTCTTGAACCTCACAATATCTAGAATTTTTACCAGCATCTGCCTGAACAAAAAGTGGGTTTAAATCTAAATCATCTAAATTTGGTGAAGCTTTACTAACTTGTCTCAATAGGTCAGTTCTACCAATTATTTCATTTAATGATTTAAAACCAAGTTTTGCTAAAATTTCCCTAACTTCTTCAGCTATAAATGTAAATAGGTTAACAACTTTTTCTGGTGTACCAGAAAATTTTTCTCTTAACTTTTCATCCTGAGTACATACCCCAACAGGGCATGTATTAGAGTGACATTGTCTAACCATTATACACCCCATAGCTACAAGCGCGGTAGTAGCCACCCCATACTCTTCAGCTCCCATCATCGCTGCAATAACAACATCTCTTCCTGTTTTAATTCCTCCATCTGTTCTTAGTGTAACTTTATGTCTTAAATTATTTAAAGTTAATACCTGATTTGCTTCTGTCAGTCCCATTTCCCAAGGAATTCCAACATACTTAACACTTGTTTGTGGTGTTGCACCAGTTCCACCGTTATGTCCTGAGATTAAAATGATGTCTGCTTTAGCTTTCGCTACACCTGCTGCAATCGTTCCAATTCCAGATGATGCAACTAGTTTTACTCCAACTCTAGCATTTGGATTAACCTGCTTAAGATCATAAATTAATTGGGCTAAATCTTCGATAGAATAAATATCATGATGTGGCGGTGGAGATATTAGGGTTACTCCAGGTGTGGAATATCTTAATTTCGCAATTTCTTCTGTAACTTTAAAACCTGGTAACTGTCCACCTTCACCTGGTTTTGCACCCTGGGCAATTTTAATTTCTATTTCATTGCAATTATTTAAATAGTTAATTGTCACACCAAATCTTGCTGATGCGATTTGCTTAACTCTTGAATTCGCACTATCACCATTATCCATTTTAACAAATCTTTTTTCATCCTCACCACCCTCTCCACTGCAAGAAGCACCTTTAATCCTGTTCATTCCTATTGCTAAAGTTTCATGAGCCTCTTTTGATAATGCTCCATGAGACATGCTTCCACTTCCAAATCTTTTTAAAATCTTTGCAACTGGTTCAACTTCTGAAATATCAATAGATGGATTTAAATTTCTATTTCTAAACCCAATCAAGTCTCTAAGATTTATAGGTGGAAGGTTATAAATGCCTTCCGCATATTTTTTATAAGCCTCAAAAGAATTTGATCCTACTGCACTTTGTAGTAAATGAATAAGTTTTCCTTGATATTGATGGGTTTCGCCATTTTTTCTATACCGATAAATTCCCCCTATAGGTAATACCGATTCGTTTTCTTCAAAGGCTTCTTTGTGAATAATTCTTAATTTTTTTTCTATTCCATTCAAGCCAATGCCTGAAATCTTTGATAAAACTCCAGGAAAATATTCTGATGCAACTGTTCTACTCAAACCAACTGTTTCAAAATTACATCCACCTCTGTAAGAACTTATTACAGAAATTCCCATCTTTGACATTATCTTTAAGAGTCCATAATTTACTGATTGAATAAATCGTTCAATACATTCGTCATAACCAAAGCTACCAAATAATTTTTTTTCGAATCTTTGGTATAAACTATCTAATGCTAAGTAAGGATTTACAGTTGTGGCACCTACTCCTATAAGTGTTGCAAATGAGTGAGTATCTAAAGCCTCCCCAGTTTGTGCATTAATTGAAACATAGCCTCTTAATTTATTTTTAATTAGATAAGTATTTATTGCTCCAACAGCCAATAACATTGGAACCAAAATTCTATTTTCAGATATATTTTTGTCACTTAAAATTAATTGAGTAACACCCCTTCTTGCTGCAATTTCAGATTCTTTTTGTATTTTTTTTATAGCATCTTCAAGGTTCTCATTTTTATCAAACGTGCAATCAATCGTTATTGAATTTTTTCCAAAAAAATTAATAAATTTTTCAAGTTGTGAATTAGATAAAATAGGACTATCTAAAACATATATATTTTCTTGTGTTAATTTGGTAAAATCTAATATATTTCCTAGATTTCCAAATCTAGTTTTTAAACTCATAACTTTATTTTCCCTTAAAGAGTCAATTGGGGGATTTGTAACTTGGCTAAAATTTTGTCTAAAATAGTGATAAAGGGGCCTATAATGATCAGATAATACTGCTAGAGGAGTATCATCGCCCATAGACCCTATTGCCTCTTTTCCTTCCTCTGCCATTGGGTGAAGAATAAGCTCTAAGTCTTCTATACTGTAGCCAAAAGCATGTTGTCTCTTTCTAAGTTCTTCACCTGAAAAAAGAAATCGTTCATTTCTTATTGGAAATTTTTTATCTAAACTTATAATTTGATTATTAAAATGTTTAAATTCTTTTGCTAAATAATTTTTTATTTCGTTGTTAGTAAATACTTTTCCCTTGCCTATTCTAACACCTATAATTTCTCCAGGTCCTAGCCTACCTTTTCTAATAATTTTTTTTTCATCAAGTTGAACCATTCCTGTTTCAGAACCGGCACATAATATTTTATCGTTGGTAATAGTATATCTCATTGGACGAAGTCCATTCCTATCAGTAGCAACTATAGCCCACTCGTTGTCTGTAGCTGCTATTGCTGCTGGTCCATCCCATGGTTCCATTGTGCTATTTAAAAAATTAAATAATTTTTGATGATCTTTTGGCAATGTTTTATTTTTTTTAGACCAAGCATCTGGAATCAACATCAGTTTTGCAAGAGGAGCTGATTGACCAGAAATATTTAATAATTCAAATACATTGTCTAATGAAGCAGAGTCGGATGATCCAGGAGAAATAACTGGTTTTAGGTTTTCCATATCATCAAATAAAGGACTTTCCATTTCTTGTTCATGGACTTTCATCCAATTATAGTTTCCTTTAAGAGTATTTATTTCACCATTATGAGCTATTGCTCTAAAAGGTTGAGCGAGGTCCCAACTTGGAGCGGTATTTGTTGAAAATCTTTGATGAAATATTACAAATCTTGAAACAAATCTTTCATCTTTTAAATCTAAATAAAAATCTGCTATCGACTCTGCTAAAAACATTCCTTTATAGATAATTGACTTTGAACTAAGAGAGCAAATATATAATCCGTCTATAGAATTTCTAATTGCTTCTTTTTCAATTTTTCTTCTAGATTCATAAATTTTCCTCTCTAAGTCTTTACCAGTTAAAGTTTTATCATTATGTTTAAATAATACCTGTGTAATTTCAGGTCTTGTTAAATTAGCTTTTTCACCTAAAACTTTTGGATTAACAGGAACCTGCCTCCAGCCATAAATACTAAAATTACTTTTGGTCAGCTCAGTTTCAATAAGTGTTCTAGAGTTTTCTTGTGCCGCATAATTATTTCTTGGTAAAAATATCATCCCTACACAAATTTCTGAACCATCGTGCTTATGGCCTGTGAGTTCTATCTTTTCAGCAAAAAAATCGGATGGAATTTCTAAGTGGATTCCAGCTCCATCTCCTGTTTTCCCATCGGCATCAACTGCCCCTCTATGCCATACTGCTTTTAAAGCATTGATACCATATTCAACTACTTTTCTTGATTTTTTACCTTCGGTCGAGGCTATTAAGCCTACTCCACAAGCATCATGTTCCATTTCTTTTGAATAAACATGGCCTTCTTGAAGAATCTTAAGATTTTTTTTATAATTCTCCATTAAGCAACCTTCTCTTTTTTAAGCTCTTTGCTCTCTAAAAAATTTTTTATAGATACCGCTGCATCTCTTCCATCTTTAATTGCCCATACAACTAAAGAAGCACCTCTAATAATATCACCTGCCGCAAAAACACCGGATAGGTTTGTTTCCATTGTATCAAAGTTAGTTTTTAAAGTTCCCCATCTAGTTACTTGTAAATCATCAATACCAAATAACTTTGGCAAATTTTCTGGGTCAAATCCTAGAGCTTTTATTATTATATCAGCTTTAATACTAAATTCTGAATTTTTTTGAATTTCTGGCTTTCTTCTTCCACTATCATCTGGTTCTCCTAATTTAATTTTATCTACAATCACGTTTTCAACTTTAGCTGTTCCTATAAATTTTTTTGGACTTGATAACCAAACAAATTCTACACCTTCTTCTTCAGCATTTGCTACTTCTCTTGCTGAACCTGGCATATTTTCTTTATCTCTTCTATATAAACATTTAACTGACTTTGCATTTTGTCTAATTGAAGTTCTCACACAGTCCATCGCCGTATCACCTCCACCTATAACAACAATATCTTTACCTTCAGCATTCAATGTTCCGTTATCAAACAATTCTACTTTATCACCTAATCCTTTTTTATTTGATGCAGTTAAAAATTCCATTGCAGGAAAAATATTTCTCAAATCGTTTCCTGGTAATTCAATATCTCTTGCTTTGTAAACTCCTGTTGCAATTAAAATTACATCATGCTTTACTCTTAGTTGATTTAATGATGCATCTTTTCCCACCTCAAAGCTTTGAATAAATTTTATACCACTTTTTTCTAAAAGCTTTGTTCTTCTTTCAACAACAAATTTTTCTAGCTTAAAATTTGGGATTCCATAAATTAATAAACCACCTGGCCTATCGTATCTATCGTACACTGTAATTTGATATCCTAATTTACGAAGTTGTTCTGCAGCTGCGAGTCCAGCAGGTCCAGCACCAATAATTCCAACACTTTGATTTTTTTCATTCTTAACTTTTATAGGATTAACCCATCCTTGTTCCCATGCATTGTCTGTGATATATTTTTCAACTGACCCTATAGTTACCGTACCATGCCCAGATTGTTCTATAACACAATTTCCCTCACACAATCTATCCTGTGGGCATATTCTTCCACAAACTTCTGGCATATTATTTGTGCTTTGTGATAGCTCATAAGCTTCTTTTAACCTTCCCTCTGCAGTTAACTTCAGCCAGTCTGGAATATTGTTGCTTAATGGACAGTGAACCTGACAAAAAGGAACTCCGCATTGTGAACACCTACTTGATTGTTCTGCAGCTTTATTGTGAATAAAATCTTTATAAATCTCATTAAAGTCGTCTTTTCTAGAAACAACAGTTCTTTTAGATGGCGTCTGTTGACCTATTTTTACAAATTTGAGCATTTTATCTAACATATTTTACTTTTTTTTAGCCAATATATAACATGATTTTGACTAATAAAAGATAAACAAGGTCAATAGTTATGACCTATATATTTTATAAATGTTGAGTATCATAAAGATTCTGTTTATTGCATAACTGTTATGTTGCCACGGAATTGTTTTATTTAAAGATTATTTAAGTTACCAAAGAAAATGCTTTCAAATATAATAGAAATTATAATCCTATCACTTATTCAAGGTGTATCTGAATTTTTACCCATAAGTTCATCGGCACATTTAATTATTGTTTCAACACTATATGAATTTAAATCAAGTTCGTTGTTAATAGATGTTAGTTTACATCTCGGGTCTTTATTTGCAATTATATTTTTTTTTAGAAAAGATCTATTTAATTTTCAAAAAAATAAAAAAATATTATTATTAATTATTTTTGGCTCTGTGCCTCTTATAATAGTTGGATATATTCTTTATGTTACAGGGCTAATTCATTTACTCAGAAATATAAAAATAATCGCCTGGACAACATTAATTTTTGGAATAGTTTTATATATCGCTGATAAAAATGATTTTAATAAAAATATAAGATCAAATTTAAATTTTAGAACAATTTTATATATTGGTTTTTTTCAAACTCTTGCATTGATACCAGGTGTAAGTAGAGCAGGTATAACTATATCTGCTGCAAGATTTTTAAAGTTTAACAGATATGATTCAAGTAAAATTTCTTTTTTATTATCAATACCAGCCTTGACTGCTGCAAGTGCACTTAGTTTAAATGATATTCTAGTGAAAAATTTTGAATTTAGTTATCTTATACTAATTGCAATAACGTTGTCTTTTTTATTTTCGTATTTTACTGTTATGTTTTTTCTAGATTATATAAATAAATTCACTTTAAATGTTTTTGTTTTATATAGAGTAATTATTGGAATAGTTTTGTTGATAATAATATATAGTTAATCTTTTTTAATTATTGGGGCCAACTGCGAAAATAAAACACCAAATAAAATAAACAAACAACCAAATAAATTATTTATATCTAGCACCTGACTCAATAAAATCCATGCAGCAATTGTTGCAAAGACTCCTTCTAAAGAAAATATAATTGCAGATGGGGCAGGGGATATATTTTTTTGTGCATATATTTGTAAAACAAAAGCAAGACCGCCAGACAGAACTCCAGCATACAAAATTTGAAATTTTTCTTTAAGAATATTAACTAAAATAAAATCTTCAAAGATTAATCCTAAACTCAAAGATAAAAGCGAAACTATTATGGTCTGTATCGCTCCAATAGTTAAAGGCACATTATAATTTTTAATAATAATACCAGTAAAAATAATATGAGTGCTCCAAAAAAGGGCACAAATTATTACCAACGTATCACCAATTCTAACTGTAGCATTATAAAAATTAGTTAATAAATATCCCCCTAGCACACAAAGAAAAACAGAAGGCCAAATACTCCAATGAATTGGTTTTTTATAAATAAAAAACATAATTATTGGAACCATTGGCACATAAAAAATAGTAAAAAATGCTGCATTTGCTACATCTGTATAGAGTAATGAGACTTGCTGAAGTGATGAACCCAAAAATAAAGATAGGCCAATCAAAATTACTAAATTTACGAATGTTTTTTTATCTTTCTTTAAAGATTTTTTGAGCTCAGCTCTTTCAAAAATAAAAGCCAAAGGTGCTACAGCTACAAAGCCGACAAAAAACCTAACAGCGTTAAAGGTAAAAGGTCCAATATCATCCATCCCAGTATCTTGAGCTATGAATGTAGTTCCCCAAATAAAAGTACAGAGTAATGCGCTTAATAGTGAAGCTGTTTTTGTCATTAAAATATTTATATGGCTAATTTGTAAGCAAAGTTTCTGCCAAGGTTTTCTTTAATATCATTATTAAACCTGGAAGCTTCTGCACCATCTATTATCCTGTGATCATATGATAACGAAAGTGGAAGCATGATTCTTGTTTGAAATTTATTATTAAAAAAAATTTGTTTTTTTTCTGCCTTCCCAATTCCTAGGATTGCAACTTCAGGGTAGTTTATTATTGGTGTAAAGAATGATCCTCCTATCCCTCCAAGACTAGTAATAGTCATAGATCCACCAAAAAATTCTTTTTTTTTTATTTTTAAATTTTTACATTCTTCACTTACTGTTTTCAATTCATTACTAATATGGCTTATGTTTTTGTTATTAGCATTTCTTATTTTAGGAACCATTAATCCATGAGGAGTATCTACTGCAATACCAATATGAAAATATTTTTTGATAGTAATTTTTCCATTCTCAATATCATCTATTGAACAATTAAAGTTAGGAAATTTTTTTAATGAAGCTACTAAAGCTTTAACTATAAATGCCAAGGGTGTAATTTTTTTCTTTTCTCCAGTGTATGTATCTGTAAGAGAATTCCTAAAATTTTCCATCTCCGTTATATCAGCTTCATCGTGATTTGTTACATGAGGTATTGTTGTCCAAGAATTTACTAAATAAGTTGATGCAATTTTTTTTACTCTGGGTATATCTTTAATTTCAATTTCACCAAAATCTGAATGTGAATATTCAATTATAATTTTTTTTCTTTCTTGTGATTGTTCAGTTTTATTTATTCTTGACGATATAAAATTTTTTACGTCATTTTCTATAACTCTTCCTTTTCTTTCACTTCCTGGGATTTGATCTATATTAACACCAAGTTCTCTTGCGAATTTACGCACATTTGGACTTGCTGCAGTTTTCTCTGATGCATTTATCCGCTCTACTTTCGCTTTAATAATTTTTTTTTCTTTTTCAATTTTAGGTTTTATTTCTTCATTTTGTATTTTTGTTTCTTCTTTATTTTTTTCTTTAACTTCTAAGGTCAATATTGTGTTACCCTCGGAGACTTTGTCTCCTACTTTAATGTTTAATTTTTTGACTTCCCCTTCATATGTGGAAGGTATTTCAACACTTGATTTGTCACTTTCAATTGTGATTAATGGATCATTTTTGCTTACCAATTGTCCTGTTGATACCAATACTTCTATTACTTCTACGTCTTTAAATTCACCAATATTAGGAACTTTTATTTCTTTATTTAACATCTTATAATTTAGTAGGCATTGGTTTATCCCCATCAATATTATATTTTTTTATTGCCTCTTTAGCATATTTTGAGGCTATCAGTTGTTCTTTTGCAAGAACACTTAGTCCATAAGCTACTATATGTTCTTTATCAACTTCAAAAAATTTTCTAAGATTTTTCCTAGTATCACTTCTTCCATAACCGTCTGTCCCTAGGGAATAAAAACTTTTATTAGTGTAAGGTCTGATTTGGTCAGAATTCATTCTCATATAATCGGAAGCTGCCATAATTGGTCCTTCAGTTTTTCCCAAACATTGTTCTACAAATGAAATTTTTTGTTCTTTATCTGGGTTTAAAAGATTATATCTTTCAACTTCCATGCCTTCTTTTCTCAGCTCATTAAAACTAGTGACACTCCAAATTTCACTATCTATCTGATATTCATTTTGAAGAATTTCTGCTGCAGCCATCATTTCTCTTAATATTGTGCCAGAGCCTAAAAGTTGAATTTTAGTTTTTTTATATCTATTAAATTCTTTAATTTTATACATACCTTTGAGAATACCTTCTTCACAATTTTTATCTTTTGGCATGCTTGGATGTGAATAATTTTCATTCATAGTAGTAATATAATAAAAAACATTTTCATTTTTCTCATGCATTCTTCTCAAGCCTTCTCTAAAAATTATGGCTAATTCATAGTGAAAGGTTGGATCGTAAGAAACACAATTTGGAATTGTAGATGCAATTAAATGACTATGGCCATCTTGGTGTTGTAATCCTTCCCCTGCTAAAGTAGTTCTTCCAGCAGTTGCACCAATTAAAAAACCTCTAGCTTGACTGTCACCAGCTGCCCAAGCAAGATCACCTACTCTTTGAAAACCAAACATAGAATAAAAAATATAAATAGGTATCATTTCAATATCATGATTAGTATAAGCAGTCGCAGCTGCAATCCATGATGACATTGCTCCTGCTTCATTAATTCCCTCTTCTAATACCTGCCCATTTTTATCTTCTCTATATGAACTTAATTGAGCAGCATCTTCGGGTTCATACTTTTGACCTTCGTGTGCATATATTCCTATTTTCTGAAAAAATCCTTCCATACCAAAAGTTCTTGCTTCATCAGGAATAATTGGCACTAATCTTGGTGAAACATTTTTGTCTCTTAATAAATTTGTAAACATTCTAACTAATGCCATAGTTGTAGACATTTCTTTTTCCCCTGTTGATGCTTTCATAAAATCAAAAATGTCTTTTGCTGGTGCTTTAATAGGTTTTGAATATGTTGTTCTTTCAGGTAAAAAACCACCAAGTTTCATTCTCTTTTCTTTAATATATTTAATTTCTAATGACTTTTCATCTGGCTTAAAATATTCAACATTTTTCACTTGCTCGTCTGTTAGTGGGACATCGAAACGATCTCTGTAGTACAACAAATCCTCAACATCTAATTTTTTCGTTTGGTGGGTAGTATTAACACTTTCTCCAGTTTTACCCATTCCATATCCTTTAATAGTTTTAGCTATTATAACTGTTGGACTACCTTGGTTTTTTGATGCCTGGTCATATGCTGCATAAACTTTATGAGGATCGTGGCCGCCTCTATTTAGTCTCCAAATATCTTTGTCTGATAAACTAGAAACTAACTCTTTTGTCTCTGGGTATTTTCCAAAAAATCTTTCTCTAACATAGGCTCCATCTCTTGCTTTCATTGCTTGGTATTCACCGTCCACAGTTTCATTCATAACCTTAACTAAATGACCTGTTTTGTCATTAGCAATCAAAGAATCCCAATAAGAACCCCAAATTACTTTAATTACATTCCACCCAGCTCCTCTAAAGCTTCCTTCTAATTCTTGGATAATTTTTCCATTACCTCTTACGGGTCCATCTAACCTTTGAAGATTGCAGTTTACTACAAATATTAAGTTATCTAACTTTTCTCTAGCTGCTAGCCCTATCGCACCTAAAGACTCGGGTTCATCCATCTCTCCATCGCCAAGAAATGCCCAGACTTTTCTACCTTCATCTTTAATTAATCCTCTATTAATTAAATACTTCATGTACCTCGCCTGATAAATTGCAAGCATAGCTCCTAAGCCCATTGACACAGTTGGAAACTGCCAAAACTTTGGCATCAACCAAGGGTGTGGATACGAAGAAAGTCCACCTGGTTTTACTTCTTGTCTAAAACTATCTAATTGCTTCTCATTTAATCTTCCCTCTAAAAATGCTCTAGCATACATACCTGGTGCACTATGTCCTTGGAAATAAATTAAATCTCCACCAAATTTATTATTTTTAGCTCTCCAAAAATGATTCATTCCAACATCATAGAGTGTTGCTGCTGATGCAAATGTACCTATGTGACCACCCAATTCTGGAAATTTTTTATTAGCTCTAACAACCATGGCTGCAGCATTCCATCTAATTAAAGATCTAATTCTTCTTTCTATATTCTGATCTCCTGGTGATTTTACTTCTGCTTCTGGTCGTATTGTATTGATATAAGGAGTGTGCTGAGTATAAGGAATATTTGCTCCTTCTCTATAAGCTTTATTAATTAATTCTTTTATCAAAAAATGAGCCCTTTGATTTCCATCTTTTTCAACAACTGCAGACAAAGATTCTAACCAATCTTGAGTTTCTAATGGATCAATATCATTATTATTTGTAACTTGAATTATTGTTTGTTTTTTTCCTTCTACTGGATTTTGCTGAATAGCTTCTTCCTTTTTTTCATTCTTTAAAACTGATTCTGCTTGTTTAATAATATTTTCTGTATCTTTGGGAATTGGCTTTTCTGAAGGGCTTTCTTCTGAAGACTCAATGCTTAATAGCAAATCTCCCTTGGAAACTTTATCACCCACTTTAACATTTACAGATTCTATCTTTCCTGAAATTGTTGATGGAATTTCGACACTAGACTTGTCACTTTCAATTGTAACAACAGAGTCATTTAGATTTATTTGATCTCCTGGTTTTACTAAAAGTTCAATAACTTCAACTTTTTCAAATTCACCAATATCTGGAACAAGTAATTTTTCGCTCATTATTTAAATCGATTTATATACCTAAAAAAAAGTATATCTCTTATTATTTTAGCACATTAATAAGCTTTTTTATGTACACCTGTATTTTTATTGAATAAAAAACTTTAAAAATATCTAATAAATAAACTTTTAGTTTCTTTCAATGCACATAGCTATTCCCATTCCACCACCAATACAAAGAGTGGCACAACCTTTGCTTTTATCTTGTTTGATCATTTCGTGAATAAGAGTTACTAAAATTCTAGTTCCTGAGGCTCCAATTGGATGTCCTAATGCAATTGCACCTCCATTAACATTTACAATTTCTTTGGGAATTTTGAGGTCTCTAATTACAGCAATACTTTGGGCTGCAAATGCTTCATTGATTTCAAATAAATCAACATCTTCAATCTTCCATCCTATTTTTTTTAAAGCCATATTAACAGCTGGTATTGGACCAAGGCCCATCAATGAGGGCTCAACACCACAAGACGCCCAGGACGCCACTTTAGCTAATGGCTCTATTTCTCTAATCTTAGCTTCTTCTCTAGACATCAATATAGTTGCTGCCGCTCCATCGTTTATTCCTGATGAATTGCCTGCGGTAACTGTTCCATTTTCTTTAAAGATAGTTTTTAATTTTTTTAAATCTTCTACTTTTAAATTACTTCTTGGATGTTCATCTTTTTCAAAAATAAAATTTTTATCCTCTGTATTAATGTTTAATTTGATTAATTCATTTTTAAATTTATCTTCACTTATAGCTTTTTGAGTTTTTTCTTGAGAATTTAATGCAAACATATCTTGTTCATCTCTAGAAATTTGATATTTGTCTGCTATATTTTCTGCAGTAACTCCCATGTGATAATTATTAAATGAGTCTGTCAGTCCATCCTTGACCATTGTATCAACCAATTTATTTTCAGATAATGTTTTATCTTCTCGATAAAATATTGCATGTGGCGCTCTAGACATATTTTCTTGTCCACCAGCAACTATAATTTTACTTTCTCCTAATTTAATTGATTGATAACCTGAAACCACAGATCTTAATCCTGATCCACATACTTGATTAATAATGTGAGCAGGAGTTGTTACTGGAATTCCAGCATGAATAGAAGCTTGCCTTGCTGGGTTTTGTCCAGCTCCAGAAGTAAGAACGTGCCCCATAATGACTTCATCAATGTCCTCTGTTTTTAATTTTGATTTATAGATAACTTCTTTGATGGCTAGTGCGCCTAACTTATCCGCACTAATACCTTTTAAAGATCCCTTATATGTACCTATAGGAGTTCTTAATGCTGTCGTTATAACTACATCATTTAGTTTTTTGGTCATTGCTAATACAACATAATATTTTATAAGTTAAATTACATCAAAAACTTTGATATGTTGGGTAAATTATTTAATTAAGGACCGCTGGCCAAATTGGATAAGGCACTCGGCTACGAACCGGGAGATTCCAGATTCGAGTTCTGGGCGGTCCACCAAAAAGGATAGATAAAATGTTAGATTGGTTAATAAAATCATCGCTACAAAAATCAGTTATATATTTTTTTATAATTGTTTTTATAATTTTGTTAATTTTAACTTTTGTATTATAAAAAGCTATGAGTAACGAATTTGAGCAGATAAGTATTAAGCCTGGCTTTATGAAACACAATGGTGGTGTTTTATTTAGAACTATCTCTGAAACAGAATATGAATTTAAAACCACAGTTAATGACAACCATTTAAATGCAGCTGGGATAACTCATGGTGGTTATTTATCAGCCTTAATTGATGCGGGAGCGGGGACGGCTGCTCACAGAGCATCTGGAAATGCACCCTGTGTAACCATTTCATTAGATCTAAAATTTATTGGTGCCTCTAAAGTGGGTGATGTAGTTACTGGCTTTACAAGAATTCTTAAAAAAACTAATACACTGGTATTTTTATTTTGTGAGCTGAAATGTAATGATAAAATTATAACCTCTGCATCTGGTATATGGAAAATCTTAAAAATAAAACCTTCTGACCTAGGTCCTGGTGGATAATTATTCTTTTCGTCTAGAGTTTAAATAACCAAATATAATTAATAATAAAATTGCTATTGGGTAAATGATTCCTTTATTTGGCCTATCTGCGTTTTCTAATTTAAATTCACTTATATAATCACCAGTTTCAAACCCACTTTTTTTGGCTTCGCCATTCCAATGTAGGATATCTACAATAACTCTACTGTCTTCTCTAATTAAAATAATTCCATATTGCTCTAAACTATATTCTGTTTCAAAAGTATTTTTTTTAATTATAAATAATTTATATCTTTCACCATAATTACTTGGACGTGTTACTTTAAATCTAGCTTCCTTATTAGGGTCCAGCTTCATTAAATGAATTTTATTAATATCCATGTAATTATATTTTGGATAAAATTTATTTAGAACAAATTCTGGTGCTAAGAGTGAAATAGAAATTAATAAAAAAATTATTATCTCATACCATTTTAATCTATTAATAAACCAAGCTTGAGTTGCAGAAGTAAAGACCAATATTCCTATTAAAGAGGTAATAATTACTAGCAGTCCATGCCAAACATTTTCAATTCCTATTAACAACAATTCGTGATTAAATAAAAATACGATTGGCAAAATACCTGTTCTTAAACTGTACCAAAAAGCTTGCAGACCAGTTTTAAGTGGGTCACCTCCTGAAATGGCCGCTGCAGCATATGATGCAAGACCGACTGGAGGAGTGACATCAGCCATTAAACCAAAATAAAAGACAAACAAATGAACTGCTATAAGGGGGAATACGAAACCAGATGCATTTCCAACATCAACCAACACTGTTGCCATTAAAGAAGCTACTACAACATAATTTGCAGTGGTTGGAAGCCCCATTCCAAGTAATAAACATAAAATTATTGTTAAAAATAGTAAAATAACAACATTATCTTTTGCAATAAACTCTATAACTATAATTAAATTTGTACTTAATCCTGTTGAACCGACAGCTCCAACTATTATACCAGCTGTTGCTATTGCTATTCCAACACCAACCATGTTTAAGGCACCCTTTTCAAAGCCAACTATTGTTTGATTAAACCAAGTTTTTATAGCCTCTTTAAAGTCTTGATTTTTAATTAATATGTAAACTAAATTTACAATAATTAATGCAATCGTTGCAAAAAATATTGAGTATGAAGCAGTAAACCTTAAGTAAACAAGCATATATACCAAAACAAAAATAGGTATTAAAAAATGTAATCCTGACAAGAATGTTTTTTTTAAGTTTGGAATGTCTGCATGATCCATTCCTTTTAAATTTAATTTTAAAGCTTCAAGATGAGAAATGTAAAATAAAGCAACATAAGAAATAATTGCTGGTAAAAATGCATGTTTAACAACCTCAAAATAAGTAACTCCTAAAAAACTTGCCATTACAAATGCTGCTGCGCCCATTACAGGTGGCATTAACTGTCCATTAACTGATGATGATACTTCTATAGCACCAGCTTTTTCTTTAGAAAAACCAGTTTTTTTCATAATTGGAATTGTAAAAGTTCCAGTTGTAACTGTGTTTGCGATTGAAGATCCTGAAATTAAACCAGTCATTCCAGATCCTAAAATTGCTGCTTTTGCGGGTCCGCCTCTCATTTTGCCCACCATTCCAAAAGCTAAATCTAAAAAATACTTACCTCCACCAGCTGTTTCTAGAAGTGCTCCAAATAAAACGAATAAAAAAATGAAATCTACAGAAACACCTATAGGAATTCCAAATATAGCCTCTTGATCAAACCACTGAAATCCAACTAACCTATTCAATGAAAGTCCACCATGAGAAATTATTTCTGGTGCATATCTACCAAAATATGAAAATAGTAAAAAACAAACTGCAATAATAACTAAAGGCAAGCCAAATACTCTTCTTGTTGCTTCAATAAGTATTAAAATTCCACAACTGCCAATAATTAATTCAACTGGTAAATTAAACTTTTTCCAAATTGTAACATTTAAAAGAATTCCTCCTCTATCAACTAACTGATCATAAAAAAAATAAATATATAAACAGCAAAAAACTGCAATAAAACTAATCAAAATATCAAATATAGAAATTTTTTTTCTTTTAGAGATTGGATAAATTAAAAAAGCTAATGTTAAAGCAAAACCTAGATGAATTGCTCTAGCAGGAAGTCCTTTAATCATTCCAATGTCAAACATGAAAGGGAATGGGGAAGCATACCAAAGTTGAAATAAAGACCAAATGATTGCAATAATACCAACAATTTTTAAATGTAAACCAGTAAGATTTCTAGTTGGAGATAAATCCTCACTAATCTTACTTTCTACTTTATCGTTAGTACTTTGATTCATTGTTAAAAAGATACTCTATAACAAAAAAAAAGGCCCGATAAATATATCAGGCCTTTTAATTTAATTAAGTAGTTGGATTACATTAATCCAGCTTCTTTATAATATTTAATCGCACCTGGATGTAATGGAGCTGACAAACCTGCAGCAATCATATCTTCTTTTTTTAAAGAAGAAAAAGCAGGATGTTGTTTTTTGAAATCATCAAAATTTTCCATCACAGCTTTAACAACTAGATATACAAGCTCATCAGAAACATCAGCTGAAGTTACTACAGTAGCTTTAACACCAAAAGTAGTTACATCTTTTTTCTGTCCTGTGTAAGTACCAGCAGGTATTACAGCTTTTGCATAATAAGCAGCACCATCAATTAAACCTTGAACTTCTGAACCCTTAAGATTAATTGGTAAAGCTTTTGCTCCACAAGAAGCTGCGTTCTCCATAGCTCCATTTGGAAAGCCTACCGAATAACCAAAAGCATCAATTTTACCATCACATAACGCTTTAACTTGTTCTGATGAAGTTAGCTCTGTAGTAGATTTAAAGTAGCTATTATCAACTCCCAT
>CAJQTA010000054.1 GCA_905618895.1 uncultured Candidatus Pelagibacter sp. | reverse complement strand
AAAAATTATCTGTTCCCAAGTTTTGAAACTATAGCGGGTGCAGGCTCTAATGGAGCAATAGTTCATTACAGAGTCTCCAAAAAATCAAATAAAAGTATACATAAAAATGATTTATTTTTATGTGATTCTGGTGGACAATATAAATTTGGAACAACTGATGTGACAAGAACAATTAGTTTTTCTGAGCAACAAAAATCAATTAAAGATTCTTATACAAAGGTATTAAAGGGACATATAGCTGTTTTCCAAACTAATTTAAAAAAAGATAATATTGGGAAAAAAATTGATGTTAGGGCAAGAAAATTTCTAAAAAAAGATGGCTTAGATTATGCCCATGGCACAGGGCATGGTGTTGGTTTTTTTTTAAATGTTCACGAAGGCCCTCAATCGATATCAAAGTTTAATTCTGTTAAACTTCAAGAGGGTATGATTTTAAGCAACGAGCCTGGGTACTATAAAAAAGATCATTACGGAATAAGAATTGAGAACTTAGTCTTTATAAAAAAAAATAGAAATGGTTTGTGTTTTGAAAATTTAACCTTAGCACCAATTGAAAAAGACTTAATCAATTATGATTTACTTAATAATAATGAAAAAGATTATCTATTCAAATACCATTTGCGCATTTATTCAACGTATTCAAAATTTTTAAATCTAAAAGAAAGAAAGTGGTTAGCCAGTCTCATTTAGCAACAAAGTTGCTGCAACTTAATGCAGAAGTTTTGACTGAATTACGCCTGTATTACGCCCAGCATTTTTGTGTTAAGGTTTTGTATGAAACGAAATGGTTTCACACTTATAGAACTCCTAGTCGTAGTAGCCATCATCGGTATCCTTGCTGCAGTAGGAGTGGTTGCCTATAATGGGTATACGGGTGCTGCTAAAGTTAATGTAGTAAAACAAAATCATATTAAAGCTGTAAAATTTATACAATCTGAAATAATGAAAGCAGAAACAACAGGTATGGTTTCTAAATGGGATGGTAATAACTTAAAGTGTATACAGGTCAATGCCAGCAGCACTTGGTATATTAATGGTGGCTGGGCTTATAGATGTTTATCTGAACATCTAGAATTTCATACTGGAAGAAAACAAACTGGCAATAACAAAAATCCTTTTAATAATAACAAAATAGCATTTAGGATGGAGCT
Source organism: uncultured Candidatus Pelagibacter sp. (assembly GCA_905618895.1). Classification (GTDB taxonomy): domain Bacteria; phylum Pseudomonadota; class Alphaproteobacteria; order Pelagibacterales; family Pelagibacteraceae; genus Pelagibacter. The sequence goes on along the minus strand of CAJQTA010000054.1, from coordinate 2,489 downwards.
AGCAAACTACGTGCCAACTGTTACACCTGATAGAGTTGGAGAAACTAATTGTGTGTACGACCCGACTGATACAAATTTGCAATGTTTTTCTAGATGGGGTTATGGTATATGGGATTTTGAAACTACATATATAAATCAACCATAATTAAGAAGACTTGTATTAAATTAAATTTAGCCAAGTGATTTTAAAATAAAATTACGATCAGAGTACGATCAAAACTAATCTAAACGTTAATCAGCATCATAGATAAAGAGAAGTAAGAGAGTGGTAAGGGGCGTTCTGTTACCCGGTGCCCCAGACCGTGCTTATATAATTAACCTAAGTTAATTATGCAGCAATAGCGTAACTTTCGTTAGCATTTAAAGTTTAGCCCGTTACGGTGGAACAATCCCGAACGAAAGAATAGCCTTTAGTCACCCGTCGATCCTATTTCACCCCCATAAGTTGTAATGGTGGAGGTGGTGGGTACTGCCCCCACGTCCGTAATGGTTATTACGAAATTCGTTTATCGTCGTAGTTGGCAAGCCAACACTATTAATATAAAAGCATTTGAAAGAGATTCAATAAAAATCATGAAATTAACTAAAGAGCAATCACAGGAGATTAAAGACCAACAATCTCAACAGAATCAAACAAAAAGAGTTACCGCTCCAGCGCTTGAAAATATTCTTTACGAAGCAATGCCAGCTTTAGACCATGGTTTTGTAAGAGTTGTTGATTATATGGGTGATGATACTTCAATTGTGCAGTCAGCTAGAGTTTCCTATGGAAAAGGAACCAAGCAAGTTTCAACAGATGCTGGTCTAATTAAATATTTAATGAGGCATTGGCACAGCACACCATTTGAAATGTGTGAAATTAAATATCACGTCAAACTTCCAATTTTTATTGCACGTCAATGGATTAGACATAGAACAGCAAATGTTAATGAATACTCGGCAAGATATTCTATCTTGGATAAAGAATTCTATTTACCAACAACAGAAAATTTAGCCGCACAATCATCAAGTAACAGACAGGGTAGAGGAGATGTAATTGAGGGAGAGCAGGCAAAAGAAGTTTTAGAACTTTTAAAAAATGATGCAGAAAGAACTTACGATAATTATGAAATGATGCTTAACCAAAGATTTGATGGATCTACTATTGATGAGAATAAAAAAGGATTAGCAAGAGAACTTGCAAGAATGAACTTAACCTTAAACACTTATACCCAATGGTACTGGAAAACAGACCTATTAAACTTAATGAATTTTTTAAGACTTAGAGCAGATAGTCATGCTCAATATGAAATAAGAGTTTATGCAGACATAATGTTAGAAACTGTTAAAAAATGGGTTCCTATAACTTATGATGCATTTATGGACTATAGAGTTGGTGGAACTGAAGTTTCTGCGAAGGGAAAATTAATTATTCAAAAATTAATTAAAGGTGAAAATGTTAGTGTAGACAATTCAGGTTTATCAAAAAGAGAATGGAATGAATTGATGTCAGCTTTTGATCTAAATGAAAGATTACTTAAATAAAAATCATAAACCCAAATACAGGCCTGAGATTGACAGCTTAAGAGGAATTGCTGTAATTGCGGTTATAATTTATCATGCCAAAATAAACTTATATGGCTATCAATTATTTCCAGGAGGTTATCTGGGTGTTGATATTTTTTTTGTAATATCGGGATATTTAATAACACTAATAATGTTTAACGAATTGCAATTAAAAGATAAGTTTTCTTTTACAAATTTTTATTTAAGACGAAGTCGTAGAATATTGCCTGCTTTATTTTTTTTAATATTTTGCTGCATACCAATATCATGGCTTGTATTATCACCATCAAACTATATAGATTTATCTAGATCAATTTATTTCTCACTTGGGTTTTCCTCAAATTTCTATTTTTATTTTACTGGCCTTGAATATGGAGCAATAGATGGACTATTAAAACCATTATTACACACATGGTCTCTGGCAGTAGAAGAGCAATATTATATATTATTTCCAGTTTTATTTGTATTAGGTTTTGCTTTTTTAAAAAAAAGACTAAATATTTTAATTTTAGGACTTTTATTATTAAGTTTATTATTTGCTGAATTTTTTTCAGATAAAAATTCAAACTTGAATTTTTATATTTTACCAAGTAGAGCTTGGGAACTTTTAATTGGCTCTTTATTGGTTTTTTTAGATAGTAAAAAAAAATCTAATATATCTAATTTCAAAAGTAACATGCTGAGCATACTAGGCCTAAGCTTAATTTTTTTTTCATTCACATATTTCTATGAAGCCATTCCAAGCCCAAACATCAAAAGCACCTTACCCATAATTGGAACGTTGCTTGTATTAATTTTTTTTAAAAAAGAAACAATCATGGCTAAAATTTTGAGCAATAGATTGTTCGTTAATGTAGGATTAATATCATATTCTCTATATCTGTGGCATTACCCAATTTTTGCTTTTGCAAGAAATCTTAGGATAACGCAAGGATTAACAAGCC
>CAJQTA010000053.1 GCA_905618895.1 uncultured Candidatus Pelagibacter sp. | reverse complement strand
TAATTTTTTATTTTCTTTATTTAGTTCATTTATAATTGATTTGTAATTTTTTTTAATAATTGGAAAAAAATTTGATAATTCGTTTATAATTTTTTTTTTATCAGGATAGTGATTTTTTAAATACCCTCTTGAACTGGGTGTTGGATAATCTGGCATGCCAATTCTTACAGGCGGATTCGTCAAAAATTTAAAACAACTTGAAGTTATTTCAGAAACAATTTCTGATCCTATACCAAGTATCTTGCTTCCTAAATCTACTGTCATTAATTTACCAGTTCTTTTTACTGATTTTTTTATATCATCTAGTTTTAAAGGCCTACAAACTCTAAGATCAAATAAATCTATACTTATCCCATATTTTTTAAGTATTTTTGATACAAACAAACACTCAATTACATTAAGAGAATTTGCAACAATTGTTATGTCTTTGCCTTTTTCTATTCTTTTGGGAGCATTTATTTGGGATTTATAATATTTATCTGGGACTTCTCCTTTTATATAATGACACCATCTATGTTCAATAAAAATGACAGGATTATTATCCTCTATTGCTGAGATTAACATTCCTTTAGCATCTGCAGGAAATGTTGGTGTAAGTACTTTTAATCCAGGTATTAATGCAAATAAATTTTCTAAACTTTGAGAGTGCTCTGGTCCCTGCCCCCAACCTCTTCCAACAACTAATCTTATAACAATTGGAACCGAATGTGTTCCCATACTTATATAGTGAGCTTTAGCAGCATTATTAATAATCTGTTCTAATGCCAGTAAAGCAAATTCCACTCTATGCATACTTATCACAGGTCTCTTTCCAAAAAATGAAGCACCGATTGCTGCACCTGTAAGAGCATTTTCTGACAAAGGCATTTCTATTATTCTTTTTTTATTAAAAATTTTATTCAAATCTTTTGTAGTACCATAAACAGATGAAGGGTCGCTTACACCTTCTGCTTGAAAAATTACATTTTTATTTTTTTTGGCAGCCTCAATCAAACCTTCTCTTATTGCTTCAGATCCAGATATAATTCTTTTATTAATCTTTTTTTTTACTTTAGGCATAAATATATTTTTTTATTAAATCTGGAGTTGGTAATTTTGATTTCTCTGCAAAATTAAAAGCTTTATTAATTGATTTATTTAATTTGAGTGAAAGTTCTTCAAGTTGTCTTTCATTAAAATGATAGTTATTGATTAATTTTTTTTTAAAATTTTTAATTGGATCCTTCTTTTTCCATAATTTAAACTCTTTTTCTGTTCGATAACCAATAGTATTATCATAATTAGGTCCACAGTGTTCTCTATGTCTATAAGTATTCAATGTTAAAAAAAAAGGTCCTTTATTTAATCTACAATTTTTTACAAGTTTTTTTGTAATTTCATATATCTTTAAAACATCATTCCCATCACAGACATATGATTTAACTGCATGAGCTTCACCAAGTTTATTAAATGGTCTTATGGGTTGTCTTTCATTAATAGGTGTATAAACAGAATATAAATTGTTTTCACAAACAAATATAATTGGCAACTTATTTATAGATGCAAAATTTAAACTTTCATGAAATATTCCTTCTTCGACTGACCCATCTCCTAAAAAAGAAACTGTTACTTCTTTTGAATTGTCTATTTTTGAACTAAGTGCCGACCCAACGGCTAGAGCAATGCTGCTTGAAACCAAAGGAACACTAGCAGTTATATTTTGAGATTTATCAAACAAGTGCATGGATCCACCTCTTCCTCCACAACACCCTGCATACTTTCCATAAATTTCTGCTAACATTTTTTTTAAATCACCTTTTTTTGCTAAATAATGACCGTGAGATCTATGGTTACTAAATATTCTATCTTTTTTTAATAATGCATGACAAACACCAACTGCTGCAGCTTCTTGACCGATCGATAAATGAACTGGACATCTCATTTTTTGTTCATGATATTTTTTAACTATCATTTCCTCAACATGACGTATGAAAAGCATTTCACTATACAATTTAAAACAATCTTTACTGTTCATAAAAAACCTATACCTTATTTAAAGTCAGTTTTAAACCTTTGTCCAAAACCAATCTCCACTATACTTAGCTTGCTTAAAAATTTCAAACCATTCATTTGGATATCCGTGTGTCTCAGCAGTTAAAACCCAATTCAAAAATAATTTTTTTTCTTTTTCTGTCTCATAACAATCTACTTGGATAAAGCTTTTATTCTTACTTATTCTCTCTATTTCCATAAGTGCTTTAATACAATCTTTTTTTTTTAAATTGTGAATACAATTAATAGAAACAACAGCATCAAAAAAATTATCCTTAAAATTTAATTTTTTTGCATTACCTTTGTACAGCCTAGTACTAATTTCTTTTTCAGAATTTTTTAAAGCATAACTTGAAATATCAAGACCATAAGCATCAATGCCTATGTTTAATAAATCTTTAACTAAAAAACCTTTGCCACAACCTATATCAAGCACTTTACTTCCTGGTTTTAAATTAAAATGACTTACAATACGTTTGGCAACTGGTTTCCATCTGCCATCATATCTATATCCCCCATATCCATATTCTCTTTTACCATCAAAATAATCTTTCCCAAATTTTTTGGAAATTCTTATATGGTTTTTTGTTTTTTTTGATCTTTGATTAATATTTCTTTTAATCTTAGAAATTGACTTCAATAAATTAGTTTTAGACATTTTATTGATAAAACTGCTTTATTTTTTTAAACATAAAGCTTATTTGTTTTTTTGTTAAATATTGATGAATTGGTAGTGTGATAAGTCTGTTTGCCTGCTCATTTGCATTAATAAAATTTTTTTGATTTAATTTTAAGT
>CAJQTA010000052.1 GCA_905618895.1 uncultured Candidatus Pelagibacter sp. | reverse complement strand
TGAATTGTCTAATTCAATTTTTTCAAAATATTCATTCTTTCCTACTAAATTTTTGCCTTTTTCAATAGCATTTTCAATTTGCTGAATGGAAAGATACTTTTCATCTATTTTGCCATCTATTCCATCTTTAGCAAAAAAATCATCTTTAGTTTCAGCCATATTTTTATACTTATAAAGTAAATCTTCTGGGTTTTTTAAATTACAAAAATGCCAACCCCCTTTTTCTATTATATTATTTAGCCTAAACTTATCTATTCTCCATAATGGTCTTTTCTTGAATTTTAAGTTTCTTAGCCACTGCGGTGACTTTAAATATTTATTTTTGCATATTCTTGAGCCATACCAAAATGGAAAAGTTACATTTTGCATGTTTAATTTATAATAAAAGCCTTTTTGCTTAAATGCTGCATATCTCTTATTTTTAATATATTCTTTAATATTGTCTAGATTTGGTATTTCATCTGCATCTGAAATTATAATCAAGTCATCAGGATTTGAATTGGATAATCCTCTAGTAATGCAATTTCTCTGAAAATTTTCTCGTATCCATGGGTTTTTTATTTTATCAGTTTTATTCCAAGCCTCTCTACTTTTGCCACCTTTCCAATTTTTTGTGGTAAAACCTAATATTTCAACTTTTACAGAGCAACGCTCAAGTGTTCTAGATAATATATCTGCACATATTGCGGCTATTGTAATCGGTCTTCCACGCATAGAACCTGAATTGTCAATTAATAAAGTTACAATAGTATCCTTAAAATCTAAATTCTTTTCTTTTTTAAAAGATAATGAGTTGTATGGATCCATTATAATTCTTGTCAACTTAGAACTGTCTAATAAACCTTCCTCTAAATCAAACTCCCAGGCCCTATTTTGTTTTGCTAAAAGTTGTCTTTGTAACTTGTTTGCAAGCTTTGTTATTAAATCTTGAAAACCAATTAATTGATGGTCTAAATTTTTTCTTAATTTTAGTATTTCCTCAGCATTATCTAAAGTTTCTGCTTTTGCAATTTCATCAAACTGGCTTGTAAAAATTTTATAATCTTGGTCAATATTATTTAAGTTTGTTTTTTGGATAATATTTTCTGAGCTTTCTTTAGATGAATCTGTATCAACCAGCTGTTCATCCATCTGATATTCATCAATATTATATCCCATATCTAAACTTGTTTCAGCTTCATCTTGTTTGTTTTTTTCTTCTTCACCATCTGATTTATTATTATCATCACTTTCAGATTTATTTTCTTGTTCATTTTTTTTATCTTTATCTTTGTCATTATTCTCATCATTTTCTGAGTTAAAAATATTCATCCCTTGCAGAATCTCAGTCAATTTTGAATTGTAATTGCTTTGATTTTCTAAGTTTTTACTTAGGAAATTAATGTGTTCATCTATAGATGAGCTAAAATCTTCTTCCCAGAGATTTAGCATTTTTGTTGTTAAAGGATTAAGCTTTATTTTAAAAAATTTTTTTAACATGTATAATTCAAATGCTTCAGGAGCAGAAACATCTTCCTTAGTTTTTACTTGATCTTTTCGTTTGAGACTTAGTTTTTGATAATAATCTTCAGTTAGGTTTTTTTTTATTCCTTTATTTAAAAATGCCAATTCACGCATTCTTTTTATAATTATATTTGGGCTAAACTTGATTGAAGAAAAAATTTCTTTTGAAGGCAAAAATGTAATCAGTGTTCCTGTTTCTTTCGATTTACCTATAACTTTTAATGGTGCTTTTGCATCACCATTTATAAATTCTATATAATGTTTTTTTCCGTCTCTATCTATCTCTAGCTTTAATTTTTCTGATAAAGCATTTACAACCGAAACTCCTACCCCATGTAAACCTCCAGAAACTTTATAAGAGTCGTGATCAAATTTACCACCAGCATGCAATTGAGTCATTATAACTTCGGCAGCAGATTTTTTTTCACCTTTATGCATATCAACAGGTATTCCTCTACCATCATCTCTTACAGTAATAGTTCCATCAGAGTTTATTTTTACATCTATGCTCTTACAGTGTCCTGCTAATGCTTCATCTATAGAGTTATCAACAACCTCATAAACCATATGATGCAAACCTGTTCCATCATCAGTATCACCAATGTACATTCCTGGTCTTTTTCTAACTGCTTCTAGACCTTTTAAAACTTTGATGGAGTCTGCTTGATATGTTGATTTATTTGTCATTTTTAAATATTGGAAAAATTAATTATACCATTTTTTACTATAAATTGATCAAAATTAATTCACTTAAATATAGTTAAAGTCTTAAATAAGCATTGATATTAAACGCTTATTTAGCATTTAAAAATTAAAAGATTGATTCAAGGTCCTAATTGATAGAGTTCATATTATTTAGAATTTTAATATTAATTTAGCTTCTTCTTTATGATTTTTACTATGCATTTTGAAAAATAGAAAATTTTTTTATATTATAGGTATTCTACCTTTCTAATCAGAATAATGGCGGAGAGACAGGGATTCGAACCCTGGGTACCTTTGACAGCACACACACTTTCCAAGCGTGCGCCTTAAACCGCTCGGCCATCTCTCCATATTTTAATATTTTTTTTAAGTCAATTGTCATAAAAACAAGCAAAATAATTTTTTACATTTACACATATATTTTTTTAAAAATTATGATTATTTATCTTCAAAAAAGGTCCATGGCCACTCTAAACTTTTTGTGTGTTTTTTAAACCAGAATGATAAATATCTCTCAGCTAAAAAAGCATAAAGTCTTTGCGTATCATAACCATGCAAAGAATCAAAACCAAAAACTTTCTCACACCTTTCTAACCAAGGGAATAATGTATTAAACCACTTATCTATTATTTTTGGTTTTGCTATAAACATTATATGAGGATTGTATGAAATAGAATTATTTACATAATTTGAAAAATCTAACTTATCTTCATCTTCAATTAAATTAATAGCTTTGTTTAAATTGCCATAGCCGTGATGCATATCAAAATGCAATGCTAGTGACTGTTTTTTTTCATCGAAAAGTATTGATGGTTTTTTTATAATAGATCTAAAGCCTCTTTTTACCATTTTCATTTTTTTTACTTTGTTAACAAAAATAGGTTCACATATTATTGAATCAAAATTATCCCACTCATTAGGTACATCCTGCAATATACAGTCTGAAAAATTACTTTTATCTATTTTTGCATGTATTAATTTTTTTTTAAGCCAGAACCTTCTTTTTTGACAAAAACCAATCCAATTCTCATGCTTTAAATCTAATTTATTCTTCCAATACCAATAATGAAAAGTTAATTCTGAATAATATTTTTCCTTAAAAAAGATATTGTCTTGCGTATTACAAACAAGATAATTTTTAGGTGGTTTTTCTGTTCCTAC
>CAJQTA010000051.1 GCA_905618895.1 uncultured Candidatus Pelagibacter sp. | reverse complement strand
TTCGTTCATATTATTCAACAAAGTAACAGTTTTGATATTGATCTAAAATTTTAAAATTCTCTAAATCATATTTATTTTTAAGTTTAACCGTTAATTTTGATTTTTTGTTCAAACCATCAATTTTTAAAAACAATCTCAACTCATTTATTCTAAAATCATCAAAAGTTTGATTAATAATATAATCGTTAGTATCTTTGTATTTTTTTGCATTTATGGTTTTTAATTTTTGAAAGTTATTCGATCTATCTTTTAAATAAAAAGTAATATTTATATTTGGTTCTATAGAATCTTGTATTTCTAAACTCGCAATTAAATTTGATATAATACTATAAAAATAAGGGTCATTTAATTCATAAAAATTTTTTTTATAATAACTAAGTTTTAAATTTATTTCATTTCCAGGGTAATTAAGAATAATTAATTTTGTAGAATCTATATTTTGTGCCAATACATCATATATCGCCCATTTATTTGGTGGAGTATGAACATAATTTATAATTTTAGGGTTAGATTTAATGTCATATTTTTTTTTTAAATACTTTAAGTAACCAATACTTTCATTTTTACAATAACCATATAACTTTGTTATTCTTTCATTTTCACTACTTTCTAAAACATTTTTTAAATTATTTACAAAAGAAGTTTTAAAAAAAATCATTATTACTAATATAATTGAAATAAAATAAAATATTTTATTACTATGCATAGAGATAAATTTTTTCATAGGATTAACTTATCTTTTTTTTTATTTCATTACTAAGTCTTAAGCTTAATTGAACTATAGTATAGGTAGGGTTAGAGTATCCGGAGGATTTAAATACAGAGCTTCCTGCAACATAAAGATTTTTAATTTCATGAACTTTTAGATTTTTATCTACGACAGATTTTGTTAAGTCATCGCCCATTCTTGTTCCACCCATATGATGATGAACACCTAAATTTTCATAATTTTCTAAATTTTCAATTTCCTTTTTTAAAGCAATTCTTCCTATATCTTTATTAATTAAAAATTTACCAAATTCTTGCATAATAGTTTTGGCTGAAAACAAAGTTTTTGGAGACTTTTTATAAAAAAGTTGTGTTATTGGAATACCATTTTTATCTTTAATATTTTTATGAAGTGTAATTCTATTGTTTCTATTAGCTTCTTCTTCAAGATTCATGAATATATTTCCACACTTCAAATCTTTGTCAAATAATTTTTTAGCAATTTTTTTCCCATATTCTGGTGAAGTACAAAGTAAATCTTTTATAACTTCTTTATAAATTTTATTATCTTCAGTAGCATTCATATATATCGCTCCACTTAATATTTTTTTTTCTGAAACTATATTACTTGAGGTGGCAATATGCAGTGGACCATCATGATCAATAAATTTATCTTTTAATAACTTTCGAAGTTTTTTCTTTTTTATTACTCCTATGCCACCAATTATCCATGGGTGCGTCATCCAATAATTTCCAATAGGAATATCCTTATTTATTAGATTATTATTCAATTCTTTTGTCCATAATAAAATTCTTGAATTTTCAACACCTCCACAACTTGACACAAATATTTTTGATTTGAGTGAGTAATCCTTTTCGTTTATTTTGACAGAAACCGATTTTACAACTCCATTATCTCCAATAAAGTGAGAAACATGAGCGTTTGTTACTAAACTTATATATTTAGATTTTTGAATTATACCTAAAAATTTTTTTGCAAAACGTACTTTTGAATACTGAAATTGAATTTGATTGAAATAATTGTTTAATTGAGATTTGCTAAAGTTATTCTTTAAACTCAAAATATCACATGTTTCATCTGAATATTCAGATATTTCATTATAATCTAGGCCCCACGACTCTATATTGTATCTGTCCATTGGCTTGCACCAACCACCCCAATGTCCACTAGTACCACCAAGTTGTCTTAAACGACTGTGTTTTAGATTTGTAATACTATCCCCAATTACAATACCCTCATAAAACTGTTGAGACTGATGATCGTATTTTTCTTTTCCAGCTTCTAATATTAAACAATTTATTTTTTGTTTTTCAAGCTTCAATGCCAACGATATACCAGCAGGACCACTTCCTACAATTATAACTGGATATAAATTATTTTTAATTTCTTCAAAATTATCAATTATCATTTATCTGTATTAGCTAAATACCAAACAAAACCTTTTAACTCTTTTTTTTTGTAAGTATGAAATTTATTTTTTTTTATATTTAAGGCAAATGATTTTGATGGAATTAATATAAGTAAAAATTTAAAAATTGATAATTTTAATAATTTACGTCTTAATTTATTCATTTTAATTTATTGTTAATTTTATTATAAAATTCTATTTTTTTCACTGTTATTTAGATAATTTAGTAAAGCGATAACCAACCAGAAATTTGAGCCACTATATGTTGAGAATATACCTCCTCCAGGAAGTAAAGGTATTAAAAAAACCATAGTATATAAAGATAAAGAAAACTTAAACATTTCGTTTTTTTTATAGGAATTAATTAATAACTTTATAGCAAAATTTAGAAGAATACCCATAATTAAAATATATCCCAGCAGTCCTTGCTCAGATAATAATTCAAAATGAACTTGATGAGGGTGTGTTGAACACATTTGTGAAGAAAGCTTTTTTTCTGAGCTAAAATATTTTGGTCTGTGACAGTCCCATCTAAAGTTTTTATTTCCAACCCCAAGTATAGGGTTATCTTTAAAAATTTCCCACGCCACTCTGTAATGGTAAAAATATTTTATATTTTCAAACTCTAAAAATTTTTGATCATTGTTTAGTATTGTTGTTCTTTTAATAATTTCTGTATATTTTATTCTAGTATAATCATTAAAATAAAATAAAGAAAGAAGCGCTGCAATTAAAATAAATATTAATTTTTTTTTACCAATAGTTATTTTATTTTTTGGAATAAAATAAAATAAGGTAGAAAAGATTATAATAGATTTAATAAAATTAGATTTTTCCCCAGACACAAATATAGCAAAAGGTATTAGTATAATTAAAAAATTAAAAAATATTTTATAAGAATATTTCATATTATTTTTATCAATCCAATAAGATGAAACAATAAAACCAAAAAGTAACAAATAAGAACCAACTATCATTTCTTCCCCAAAGAAACTAATTATTCTTGAATGATCTGGGCTTACATTCCCTAAAATATTATTTCCAAATATTTTTTCAAAAAAGACGTCAAATAAAATTATAAAAATAATTACACTCCAAGCTTTGATTAAATTGTCTAATTTAATCTTAAATTTTTTTATCAAGGAAAATGAAAAAACGAATAGTATATATTTTGAAAAACTAAGTGACCTATATAGACCATCATATACGACATGTTTATGATTGGCATCAAAAAATTCATAATCAATAATAAAAAATATCGAATAGATTGAACTAACAATAAGATAAAATTGAATAATTATTAGTAATTTAAAAAACTTATCCCCTGTCCATTTCCAATCATTAAGTGTTATAGAATAAACAATTAATGATAGACCGGCAAAAATTATATTAAGATTAATTATTAAGTTGCCTAAAACAAAAGATATTGGCAATAAACTAAAGATTGAAAAAACAAAAATTTTGTAAAAATTTTGAATATTAGTATTAGGATAATTTATAAAATTCATTTATACGTAGAGTTAATTTATTTTTAGTCATGATACAAATCATAAATCTATTTTTTTATTATTTTTTAATTATTTTTTCAGCAATTGGTTATGGAATGTTAGCTAGCTTTAATTTAAGAAAAAAAGAAAGGATAGATTTTGGATTCTTTGGATTAACTGGGATTTTAATTCTTATACTTTTCTCATATTTCTCTAACTTATTTTTTGTACATGGTTATCTACATAACTCAATAATTATTTTAATTGGTTTTTCAATATTTAATTTCATCTTAATTAAAAACTTTTCTCAACTTAAAAAAAATTTTCATATAACAATAATTGTATTTTCAATACTGTTTATTGGTTTGCTTATGTACAAAAACCATGATGATTTTTTTTACTATCATTTCCAATATTCTTTAAGTCTAATTAACTTTAAAAAAATATTTGGTTTAGGACTTATGGGCCATGGATACAGAACACCATCCTCATTATTTTATTTGAATTCACTTTTTTATCTACCTGGAATTAAATTTTATTTACTTAATGCTGGAGCAATCATTATCATGGGATTTGCTAATGTTATTCTATTAAATAAAATTTTGGAATACTTTAAGAATAAAAATTATAATTTTATACTTTTTTTGATATCTCTTACTTTTATCTACATTAACGCGACATTTTATAGATTGGCAGAACATGGCACAGATAGATCTTCATTAATTTTGATTTTTGTATTTTCAATAATTTATCTGGAAAGTTTAAATACTAAATTAAAATATAATATTGGAATTTTAGAAAATTATTATGAAAAAATAATAATATTAATTACTTTAATTATTTCATTTAAAAGTTTTTATCTAATATATTTTTTATTTATTCTAATTTGGTTAATGCAGGTCAAAAATTTTTGGACAATAAAAGAATCTATTAAAGTAATTGGTAGTAATAAATTTACATATCTTTCTTTTTTTACAGTTTCAGCAGTTATATTTTCTATATTTTCAAACACAGGATGTCTGATTTACCCAGCATCTTTTACTTGTTTCGAAAATTTTATTTGGTCAATATCTACTGAAACAGTAGACTATATGAAAGCTTGGTATGAACTTTGGTCAAAAGCTGGGGCAAACCCCAACAATAGAGTAGCTGACCCAGCTCTATATTTGCAAAATTTTAATTGGGTAAGTAGGTGGTTTAATGATTATTTTTTTACAAAAGTATCTGATTTTTTATTAACAATAATTTTAATTTCAACAATTATGTTTTTTTATTTAAGACCTTTGCAAAAAAAATTAAAAACAAAAAATATTATTAGATTTAAAATTTTTTATTTAATGATTATCCTCTTTATTTTAGAGTGGTTTGTAAATCATCCAGCTTTAAGATATGGTGGATATACTTTATTCACTCTATTGCTATTTATACCGACAAGTATTTATTTATCTAAGTTTGAGTATAATTTTATTAATTTACAAAAAAAACTAACAGTTTTATTAGCTCTATCCCTAGTTATATTTTTTGCATTAAATATTAAGAGAATTGTAAAAGAAAATAAAAAATATGCATATAATCCATTCACTAATCCATATTTCCACATAGATCATATTGGTTTTAAAGTGGATACTTCATTACGTTACATAAAAGATAATTTATATCAAAATAAAGAAAATGATTATTTTATTTTAAATAAAGATATTATAAGTGAAGAAAAAAATAAAAATAAGTAGTACAAAATTTATTAATGAAAAATAAAATCATTGTTACTGGTGGAGCTGGATTTGTAGGGTCAAATTTAATAAAATTTTTTTTAATAAATACTAAATTTAAGATTATTAGCATCGACAACTATTCATCTGGAAGTAAAAAAAATCATATAAAGAATAAAAGAGTAAAGTACGTAAATGGACATATAAAAAATATTCACAAAATTTTATCCTTTGAAAAAAAAAAAATTAATACAATTTTTCATTTTGGTGAATTTTCAAGGATATATCAAAGCTTTCTTAAAATGGAAGAATGTATAGAGTCAAACACAATAGGATCACACGCTGTATTTAACTTTTGTTTTTCAAATAAAATTAAACTTATATATTCTGCGACTTCAGCAACTATTGGTAACAAAGGTAATGATAAAAACTTGTCACCTTATGCATTCACTAAAGCAAAAAATATTGAATTATTAGAAAACTTAAGAAGATGGTTTAAATTTAAATTTGAAATAATTTATTTTTATAATGTTTATGGTCCCAAACAAATATGTACAGGAAATATGGCTACTGTAATTGGCATATTTGAGGATCAATATAATAAAAAAAAACCACTAACGGTAGTAAAACCTGGAACTCAATCAAGACGATTCACACATATAGATGACACTATCAAAGCATGCTATTATGCTTGGAAAAAAAATAAATGCAGACATTACAGCATAGCTAATAAAAAAGACTATACGATTCTTGAAGTAGCAAAAATGTTTAAATCAAAAATAAAATTATTACCCTCAAGAAGAGGTGAAAGATATGCCTCAGCGTTGACCAACATGAATTTGTCCAATAAAGTTTACAAGATATTTGGCAAGATTAACCTTAAGAATTACATAAGAAATATAATTAAAAGCTCTTAAAAAGGCAATAATTCATTCTTTACAATATTTTTTAATTAGGTATAACACTCTCGCCGGTGATTATTGCGAAGGGGTAATACCCGATCCCATTCCGAACTCGGAAGTCAAGCCCTTCAGCGCCGATGGTACTTTGTCTTAAGGCACGGAAGAGTAGGACATTGCCGGCTAAAAAAAATTATGAAAATTAAAAGCTCATTAAAATCCTTAAAAAAAAGAGACCTAAACTCTAAATTAGTCAGAAGAAGAGGTAGAGTTTATATAATTAACAAAACAAATCCAAAATTTAAAGCACGTCAAAAATAACTTTTATGGACAACACTAACCATAAAAATACCTGGAATAATTTCACTAAATTCGTCTTGTGGGGAACTGTCGCGGTGATAATAGTGCTAGTTCTAATGGCCATATTCTTGTTGTAAGGTTTTTTTATGAGAATCGCATCAGTTTCAGAAGATCAAAAAATTGAAAAAAGAATTGCAGTTACTCCCGGTGTTGCAAAAAAATATTTAAATTTAGGTTTCGAAATATTTTTGCCAGAAAATTATGGAACTCACTTAGGCATTACCGATAATGAATTTAAAGATGTGGGAGCAAGTATTCTTAAAAATGAAAAAGAATTAATTAATAATTCAGATTTGATTATTCAATTAGGTTTATTACCAGAGGATAAGTTATCCTTGCTAAAAGAAGGTCAATCAATTGTTGGTATTTTAGATCCTTATAAAAATAAAGAAAAGATAGAAAGTTTAGCAAAAAAAAATATTAATTTATTTTCTTTAGAATTGTTACCTAGAATAACTAGAGCACAATCTATGGATATACTTTCTTCACAAGCAAACTTAGCAGGCTATAAAGCCGTAATAGAATCTTTTGCTAATTTTGAAAAAGCAATTCCAATGATGATGACAGCTGCAGGTACAATACCAGCTGCAAAAGTTTTAGTTGTAGGAGCGGGTGTTGCTGGACTGCAAGCAATTGCTACCGCAAAAAGAATGGGAGCAATAGTATTTGCTACAGATGTAAGAATGACATCGAAAGAACAAGTAGAAAGTTTAGGTGGTAAGTTTTTAACTGTTGAGGGTGCAGAAAATCTTGAAACAGATGGTGGTTATGCTAAAGAGGCTTCTCAAGATTTTAAAAAAAAACAAGAAGAACTACTAGGTGAGACTTTAAAAAAAATTGATATTGTGATTTGTACAGCTCTAATCCCTGGAAAGAAAGCACCAGTAATAATTAAAGAAAATATGATAAATAATATGCAGCCAGGTTCAATTATTTATGACTTAGCAGCTGTTCAAGGTGGGAATACTGCTTTTACTGAAGTGGATAAAATAGTTAATAAAAGTGGAGTAAGAATTATGGGTGAAACAAATATTTTAAATAAATTACCAATCTCTGCATCTAACTTGTATTCAAAAAATGTATTTAATTTTGTTTCAAATCTATATGACAAAGAAAATAAAAAAATTAGTATTAATTTAGAAGACGAAATAATTGAAAAAACATTAATTAAATAAAATTATGGAAATAGACCCTTTTATATTCAGATTAAGTATTTTTATTCTTTCAATCTTTATTGGATACTATGTTGTATGGAGCGTAACACCTTCTCTTCATACTCCACTAATGTCGGTGACTAATGCAATTTCATCAGTCATTATTGTAGGAGCAATTATTGCTGGATTAGCTGGAAATTCTGACAATATTTTTAATACCTCGAGTATTTTTGGATTTTTGGCAATATCCTTGGCAGCAATAAATATTTTTGGAGGATTTTTGGTTACTCAGAGAATGTTAGCAATGTATAAAAAAAAAAAGAAGGATAAATAATGATATCAGCAAATTTATCAGCAATTTTTTATTTGATTTCAGGTGTATTATTTATTTTAGCTTTAAGAGGGCTATCTTCTCCAGAAACATCCAGACAAGGTAACTTTTTTGGTATTTTAGGGATGGTAATTGCAATAACAGTTACATTTTTATCTATAGGAAATTTTTCAAGTGGTTTTGTTTACGTTTTAATTTTTCTTTTAATTGGTGGTTTAATTGGTGCATTTATAGCATATAAAATACCGATGACAGCCATGCCAGAACTTGTGGCTGGTTTTCATAGTCTAGTAGGTCTTGCTGCAGTATTTGTTGCAATATCAGCCTTTCTAAACCCAGAAGCTTTTAACCTTGGATCTCCAGGAAATATTAAGCTTGGAAGTTTAATTGAAATGTCAATTGGTGGGGTAGTTGGCGCAATAACATTCTCAGGTTCGATAATCGCTTTTTTAAAACTTCAAGGAATAATGTCTGGTTCACCGATAACATTTAAAGGTCAACATCCAATTAATGCTTTAATATTAATCTCTATAGTAGTTGTAACTTATCTTTTATGTTTAACTCAATCCCCAAATCTATTTTGGATATTGTTAGCTATTTCTTTTTTAATTGGTTTTTTATTGATAATTCCAATTGGTGGTGCAGATATGCCAGTTGTTATATCAATGTTAAATTCTTATTCTGGATGGGCAGCTGCTGGAATTGGTTTTACATTAGAAAATACTGCTTTAATAATCACAGGAGCTTTAGTTGGTTCATCAGGTGCAATATTATCATATATAATGTGCAAAGGTATGAACCGTTCTTTCTTTAGTGTAATATTGGGAGGATTTGGTGCAGTTGAACAATCTTCATCTTCAGGAAGTAAAGAACAAAAACCTGTCAAAAGTGGCAATGCAGAGGATGCGGCTTTTCTTATGAAGAATGCATCTTCGGTTATAATTGTTCCAGGTTATGGAATGGCTGTAGCTCAAGCACAGCATGCATTAAGGGAAATGGTAGATACACTTAAGAAAAATGATATTAAGGTTACCTACGCAATTCATCCTGTTGCTGGAAGAATGCCAGGACATATGAACGTATTACTTGCAGAAGCAAATGTACCATACGATGAAGTTTTTGAGTTAGAAGAAATAAATAATGATTTTGCTAATACAGATGTAGCATTTGTAATAGGTGCCAATGATGTAACTAACCCGGCAGCAAAAACTGATCCACAAAGCCCAATTTATGGAATGCCTGTCTTAGATGTTGAAAAATGTAAGTCAGTTTTATTTGTAAAAAGAAGTTTATCACCAGGGTATGCGGGTATTGATAATGACTTATTCTATAAAGAAAATACCTTAATGTTATTTGCAGATGCAAAAAAAATGACAGAAGATATTACTAAAAATCTTTAAAATTCTTATAAAGTTATAATTAATTTTTCTTATATATATGGACGTTATAAAAAAGATTAAAATCTGACATCTTGATTTTTAAGGGATAAAAATGTTCTTCATATGAATCTTTATAATTAAATCTAATTATTGAAATTAAGTTAAATATAGAATTAACATGCTCTGTAGCATTCATGTAGTTGAATTCTTCTCCAGAAATTTGATATGTTTTTTTAATGGTAAAAAGTCTAATAAAAAGTCTTCCTAAACGCCAAGCAATACCTGGATCAGTTGGTAATGATATTGATAGAACTCCACCCTTATTAAGTTTACTCATCATTTCATCAATAAATTCTTCAGGAGATAAAATGTGCTCTAAACAATGGGAAATTATAATTCTGTCAAATGTTTCATTTGGATAAGGAAGTTTTTTTCCATCATATTTAACAAACTTTACTTTTGAATTATCTTTGTGAAAATCTTTAGCATAATCTGAAGTTTCTGCTACATGGTATTCATTATATGAATGATTGATATATTTATAATGAGGAGCACTGCCGGCACCTATTTCTAAAATTTTGTCATACGAATTTTTTTTACCTTTAAAATTTTCTAAAGTTCTGTGACAGTAATTCATTAAAATTCCCAACAAACCACTATAGAGGTGAGAATTATATTTTTTATCTAGGTCTCTAAACATTTCTTTTTTATACATAAAAATTTAAAAGGAACATAAAACTTTTTAAAATAACTTACAATTTAAAATTAATTTAATGCTTATTATTTTTTTAATACAAAAGAACAAAAAAAATGTCCTCCAAATTTGAAACGATTAGTAGCTTTTATTATAAAGTTTTTAAATAGACTTTGATATTCATCAGTAGTTCTAATAAAATTACCTCTATCTAATTTGCATAAAATTATACTTATGAGACTTTTATAATTAACTATTGGCTCAGATATAATTACTACTCCATCTTTTTTTAAAACCCTGTGAATTTCTTTAAAACAATTTTTTCCAGTATCATCATCAATATGATGCAAGACACTACTTAGCATTACAATATCAAATGATTCATTGCTAAAATCTAATTCTCTAGCATCCATCTGGAAAAATTTTCCTTTTATTGTACTTTTGTTTGCTACTTCAATATACTCCTTACTAATATCAACTCCATAATATGAATTATTATCCATATCTATAATTTCTCTAGCAATATTTCCCGTAGAACAACCTATCTCCAGGATTTTTTTATTTTTACTATTTAAATGATCCTTAAACTCATTTGCTATCACTTTATAGTCGTTCATTTTTTGTTGAATCTTAAAAAAATATGGATTTTTAAGTAATATCTGAATTCCCTTTTTAAATGGAAATAAGAATAATGGATTGAATAAAAATTTAATTAATATTTTTTTCATTAATAATTTTGGTTATATAAAATTATATACGCAAAATAAACCATTTATGATGGTTTTCAATTTAAAAGGAGATTATGAATTAACTAATTATTAATTAATTCTAAACTTTCTACTAAAATTCCTAATTTTCTTGCATCTGGAGATTCCAACAATTCTAATCTTGTTGTGGGGTTATCAATTATAAACTTTATATATATAATCTTTTTATTAAGCATACTTTTATCAACTTTAATAAAGATTGAATTATTTTTTAATTCATTAATATTTTTCAAACTAAATTTTTTTGAGAAATTATCATCTATTTTAACAGTAAAATTGATAGGCTGATTTTTTTTAGTAATTATTGAGTTTATTTTGATCTTTATTTTTGAGTTCTTATTAGTGTTTTTGTTTAATGCAAAAAGTAAGCTTGAAATATTTCCTTCTGTCCAAAGCCCCTTTAATGGTGATGTAAAATTGTGCGTCCAACCAAATCCATGCACAGAACTTTGATTATTAAGCTCTAAGTTTATTTTTTCATTTTCCACTAAAGTAATAGGGTTATATTTTTCTAATTGATCTTCATCATAACTTGTCATTTCATCCTTATAACCAAAGACTGCCAGCCACACGTTATCTTTTAAGAAAAAACCTACGTCTTTATCTTTAAACAAATATTTAAAATTTCTTAAGTGGTTGTAGTTATCAACTGCAAAAATTACATTTTTTGGAAATTGTTTTTTATCAAAGGATTTATATAAATTTGATCTAGAAACAGAAGCTAACTTTCTATTGTATCTTCCATGGGTGGCTATATCGGTGTTTTTAATATTTTTTAACAACATAATTTCCCTCAAACTCTGAAGAAATTTAGTTTCATTATTAAGATAAGTGGTTCTTAGTGTTGAATTTTTATTAGTTACGTTTTCCCAAAAAGAATAATCAATTTTTTTATTTTCAACTATAAAAATATTTGAATTATAAAATTTTTTCAAACCAGGATAAGTATCAGCAAACTGTAAGCAAAAAGCCAATATTAAAATATAAACTGAATTTTTTTTAGAAAAATTTTTATATAAAAAAATTATCGAAATTAAAAAAATAAGATAATACACCGGCCAAAATAATCTTCCTGAAGCACGTACAACACTTAGCATTCCATATAATACAGTAGGTAGTTCAAAACTAGATATTAAATTATTAAATAGGTGAATTTTATTTGTTATAGCCACGGTTGTAAAAATTAATATTATCAAAAAAAAAGGTAGAAAATTATTTTTTTTAATAAAAGTTTGCAAATTAAAAAAAAAAATTAAAATTGCAAAGATTAAAAGCATAATCATGCCCATTCCTAAATATGCAAATCCTTCAAGTGGTACCCTTGGAGTTTCTGGTAAAAAAAGTGACCAACTAATTTTTCCACTTGGCAGTGTTGTATTTTGACTGAATATTCCCGCAACATCTAAAGTATAGCGTCCATATCCATAGCCAAGAGCATCTGTAAATGGCACATGAAAATACCCAATAATAAACATTGTAAAAGTTAAAAATCCCAAGACTGTAAAAAGTTCTATAAAAAGTTTTTTGAAATTTAATTTTTCTTTAAAATCATTAAAAAGAAATATAAAAAATATTCCAAGCAACATAAGTGTAAAATAAAAATGTATTAATGAAGAAAGTGAAATAAGAGCAGCCCAATAAAAATTTTTATGTAATATATCTTTTTTAGTTTCCAAATAGAAACCTATTAAAATCAACCAATGAGCAGATAATGATAAATGGATGCTTAATCGATTGATTAGTATTGGTGATAAAATAAAAAATAACGATCCAACAATTGAAAAAGTTAAATTTTCTGTCTTGTTATAAATAATAAGAAAAGCAATATATGACTGAAGAAAAAGACAAATAAAAATCCATAAACTAAAATAATGAAAATCATAAGGCAGTGCTCCAGAGAATAATTTAAAGATAATAGCCATTATTGGAATTGAACCTGAGAATGCTATTCCACTACCTATCTCCATGCCGTAGGTGGGATTGCTTCCTAAAGGAAATCTCCAAATATCATCTTTAAAAAATTTCCAAGAAAGAATATCGGAAGTTACATCATGGGCAGCTAACCATTTACCATTAACAAAAGATAAATTATCAACTCCTAATATGTAGGTAGTTAATATCAGTGATAAAGTACTATAAAATACTAAGATTAAGATACTTTTTTTACTCATAATTATATTGTTTTGTAAAATAATATTATCTGGTAAAGTTTTGACAATAAGTATACTAAATTTAAAAAATTAAAATAGACAATGAATATTTCTTCAATAATTACCAAATTTAATAATACCTTTAAAAAAGAAAAGGTAAAAAAAATACCTACTACTGAAGAATTTATAAACAGAGGGTTTGCACCTCAGAATAACAAAATAGATATTTTATTTATTAACCCACCAGACTCAACAGCTGAAAGATACGGAAAAGAAGATATGGGAGAAGTTGGTGGAGACTTAATTCCTTTAGGCATGGCAAGTCTCGCAGCATATGTTAGGGAACAAGGGTTTGGTGTTGGAGTATTAGATTGTCCAACTTTAAAAATTGATAATGAAAAAGTTTATGAAATTATTCTTGAAAAAGATCCTGCTATAATAGGTTTTTCTACAACCACATACTCACTTGCTAGAGCAATAGAATTAGCTAGAAAAGTTAGGGAAAAACTTCCAAATAAACTCACTGTAATAGGTGGCTCACATGCAAATGTAGCTGGAAATGAAACAGCTAAAGATTATGATGTTTTTGATATTATTGCATATGGCTTAGACGGAGAATATATAGCCCATGATATTGTAAAAAAATTTAAAGAAAAAAAATATAATAGAGAAGCATTTCTATCAGATTCCGAAACATTAAAAAATATAAAAGGAATTATTTACAAAAAAGATGGGAATGTGATCAGGAATCAGCCAAAAGAAAATATAAAAGATTTAGATGATTTACCATTACCAGCAAGAGATTTGTTTCCAATGGAGAGATATATACCTTTGCCTAATCAATATAAAAAATTGCCATTAACAAATATGGTAGTTATTAGAGGCTGTCCATATTTTTGTTCTTTTTGTGATCAAGCAGGAACTGGAGCAAGAAGAAGAAGTCCCCAAAAAGTAATAGAAGAAATAAAAGAGTGTGTTGAAAGATATGGCATAAAGGAAATATCTTTTTGGGATGATACAATGAGTTATCATAAAAAATGGATGAGAGAATTTTTAGAATTATTAATTAAAGAAAATTTAGACTTAGTTTGGTCTTGTTATGCCGCGGTTAATACTGTTGATAAGGAAATACTGCAATTAATGCGTTTAGCTGGTTGTTGGAATATTTTCTACGGTTATGAAACAGCAATAGAAGAATTAGCAGAAAATATACAGACAAATAGAAAAAATAAAAATTTTGATAGAATGAAACAAGTAGCAAAGTGGACCAAAGAAGTTGGAATAGAAGTGAGAGGATCATTTTTAATTGGTCTACCTGGAGAAACACCTGAGTTAGCAAAACAAACTGTACAAAATGCTATTGAGCTTGACCCAGACTATGCTCAATTTACTTTAGTATGCCCATATCCTGGAACCAAATTATCTAAAGAAATAGAAGCAGGAAAATGGGGAAAATTTATAACTAGAGATTTAGAACAGTATCAATGCTGGAATGTAACATGGCTACCAGAAGGGTATAAAAATCCCAAAGAACTGAAAGATATGGAGCGTTATGCTTTTAGAAAATTTTACTTAAGACCTAGTTATATTTTTAAAAGAATTTTAAAGATTAGAACACTTGAAGATATTAAAAGATATCTAAAGGGTGGAACTGCTTTAGTAAAATCTTTTTTATAGATTATAGGACTGTTTATTTGAGGTTTTTAAATCTAATTACAAAGATATCATAAATCATTTTTGGCATGTCGTACAAAAGGCTTAATTTACTCCCATCTTGGTGCACCCATTTAAGTGGCAATTCAATTATATTTATTTTTAATTTTGTCAATATAATGATTAATTCAATATCAAAAGCAAAACGAAATGAGCTTATCTTTCTAAAAACCTTTAAAGCATAACTTTTATGAAATACTTTAAATCCACACTGGGAATCTCTTAATTTAATAAAAAATAATATTCTAATAAAAATTATGAAAAAATATCCAAGAGACCTTCTAATTGTAGAACTTTTAACATTTGACTTTTTATGCCTTCTTGAACCAAAATAGGCTTTATTTTTATCAATTATTTTATCACTATTATACCAAATATTGAATTGATTTGGGTTAACAGACATATCGGCGTCACAAATTAATATCCAATTTTTTTTAGATTTTAATATACCTTTTTTTATAGCATAACCTTTTCCAACATTTTTTTTATATTTTATTAAAGAGAATTTAATATTTTTTTTATTTTCCTTAATGAATAAATCAATAATCTTATTAGTTGTGTCAGTGCTGCCATCATTAACAAAAATTATTTCAATATTTTTTTTTTTATTATGCTTAATAAATTTATCTAATTTTATTAAACTTTTTAAGAGTCTTTTTTCTTCATTAAATAAAGGAATTATAATAGATAAACTATACACATCCTTCTATAGCATTGAATGTATTTAAAATCAAAAAGTGTTGATGTGATTGGTTGCGGGGGACGGATTTGAACCGCCGACCTTCAGGTTATGAGCCTGACGTACGACCCAATTTCTGTGTAAAACAATCAACATTCCTTAAATAAGCTAGATAAAATTCTCAAAACTTTATTGGAGTGCGGTATTCTTACGGCAGAGGTTATGCTAGAATAAAATCTCAATATTTACGTCAAGACGTTTATGAATAAAAAAGCTTTCACCCTAATAGAACTCCTAGTCGTAGTAGCTATCATCGGTATTCTTGCTGCAGTTGGTGTGGTTGCTTATAATGGGTATACAGCTCAAGCTAAAGACAAAACACTTAAAGCAAATCATAAGATTGTTTTAAACTTTCTCATGGCTAAAGCTATGGAGTGTGAGCTTGGCAATGAAATACTTTTTAAAAATGCCTCAGGAAATAAAGTTACTTATAGTTGCAGCTCTAATAATAAAGCAGATTTTGCAAATAAACTAAAAACTCATGTAAATAATAATATTTGTAAAAACGTATATAGAAAAAATAGAGGATGTATGGAGCTTACAGGTGGGTATATAGAAGAAGCGATTGCAGTAGATGTTAATACAGGCCGTGATAAGTGTGCAATTTATGTTAGGACCTATGTTAGCAAGGATCTAAACCCTTCTCCTTGGGAGTTTGGTGGAACATTATTTAAATTATCAGCATGGTGTTAGTAAAAAAACAAAAAGCCTTCACATTAATAGAACTCCTAGTCGTCGTAGCCATCATCGGTATTCTAGCTGCTGTAGGGGTGGTTGCTTATAATGGGTATACAGCAAGTGCAAAAGCTAATGCTGTTAAACAAATACATGCTCAAACTGTAAAATATATAACAAATGAATCCATGCTATGTACTTTGGGAAATTCCACTGGAATGAATGGTGACTTAAATTGTAATAACATTTATTCAACAATATCCAATGCAACTATAAAAAATTTTAAGAAAACAAAGAATCTATATGCTACTAGATTTGATGCGCACACCACAAGTAGTAATCTAACAGGTTATCAATATGATTATAATGTTGGTTATATTTTTATTAAAACAACAAGTGTATTTAATCAAATTATGGTAGCTACTTGCGTAAGGTTGCCATGCAATGATGTAAAAAATCAATTTGTTGATTTTATTATGGTAGAATAATGCAGACAAGTGCAAAAGCCCTCACCCTAATAGAACTTTTAGTCGTAGTAGCGATCGTTGTGGTCAATTTTTGACTCCGAGTGCGTCAATGGTGCGGTAAGATTATTTTCTGAACGTTATCTAAATCAAAAAAGTGTTGTTGGGATTGGTTGCGGGGGACGGATTTGAACCGCCGACCTTCAGGTTATGAGCCTGACGAGCTACCAGACTGCTCCACCCCGCGGTATACTTAAATTCTATTCTTAAGTTTATTTAACTTTTTAACTCTTTTAATATTTTCTTGTTGTATTCTTTTTTTCTTTTCAGAAGGTTTCTCATAAACGCTCTTGAGTTTAACCACTTTAAAGAATCCATCACGCTGTAGTTTTCTTTTCAGAACTCTAAGCGCTTGTTCAATATTGTTATCTTTAACTTCTATTTTCATAAATACTTCTAAAAAAGTGAGTAATTATCACTATAAAATTTTGATGTCTATTAAATTTATTCATTATTTGACACCTCTCTTGCTTGTTTTGCTTTTTCTTTTTCTTTTTTTTCTCTTTTTATTCGTCTTTCTGCTTTTTCAATAGCTTCAATTAAATCTTTTTGAGAAAATAAACTCATTGCAACTGGATCTTTAGGATTTAAATTATTGTAATTCCAGTAACTTTTATTTTTTATAGATGTTACAGAGTTTTTTGTTATTCCAACTAACTTAGCTATTTGAGAGTCTTTTAGTTGAGAATGATGCTTGATTAACCAAAGTGCTGAATCTGGTTTATCTTGTCTTTTAGATAAAGGTATATATTTTTTAATCTTTTTATCTGAGCTAGAAATCTCAATATCAATATTCTTAATCTGCAGAGGTCTACTTTCATCTTTTGAAGATAATTCAATTTCTTCTCTAGTAAGTTGACCAGAAATTATCGGATTATATGCCATTATACCTTTTGCCACCTCACCATCAGCAATCCCTTGTATTTCAATCTCATGCAAGTTACAAAAATTTGATATCTGTTTAAATGTGAGTGTGGTATTTTCTACCAACCAAACGGCTGTTGCCATTGGCATTAATGGAACATTAGACATTTAATCTTTCTTTTCTGATCTAAAATTTTGAAATTTTTTATTAAACTTACTAACTCTTCCTTTATCCATCAATTTTTGTTTTCCACCTGTCCATGCAGAATGAGATTTTGGATCGATTTCTAATTTTAAGATATCACCTTCAGCACCCCAAGTTGATTTTGTTTCAAATTGTGTTCCATCAGTCATTTCAACTTTTATTGTATGATAATTTGGGTGTATGTCTTTTTTCATATCGAGACTTATAGCAAAAGAATTTTATAAAACAATTAAAAGTTCTTCAATTTTTCAAGCATTTTATCGCTTATAGCCATACTTGAAGCTCTGATTTGAATATTCTTATTTTGAGATAAGTCAATTTCATTAATTACTCCTCCAGCTTCTTTTAAGATTATTATTCCAGCTGCGATATCCCATAAATTAAGGTTATTTTGAAAATATCCATCATATCTACCAGCAGAAACATAGGCCATATCAAGAGCTGCACTTCCAGATTTTCTTACTGGTAAATCAATTTCAACTTGAGATTTTCCTCCAGTAGCAAATAAACAACTATTAATTTCTTTTTTTTTTGAGACTTTGATTCTTTGATTGTTAAAAAATGCTCCATTGTCTTTTTCAGCATAAAACATTTCATCTTTTATAGGGTCATAAATTACACCCGAAACAATCTCGTTTTCAGATTTTAATGCAATTGAGATTGCAAAATGAGGGACACCATGTAAAAAATTTGTTGTTCCATCAATTGGATCTATTACCCAGGTATTTTTTTTATCTTTATTAATTTCAGAACCATCTTCTTCACTAACTATAGAATAATTTGGTCTCGCTTTCCTTAATTCTTCAATAATTATTTTTTCTGCTTTTAAATCTGCACTTGAAACAAAGTCAGTAGGGCCCTTAATGGACACTTGCAATTTTTCTATTTCACCAAAATCTCTAATTAAAGCTCTTGAAGCTTTTTCAGCAGCCTTTATCATAATATTAAGATTAGCTGATATTGATTTCATAAAATTTATATTTTTTTAATATATTCCATAGTTCTTGTATCAACTATGATTTTATCTTCATTTTCAATAAATGGAGGTACTTGAATATTTATTCCATTATCTAAAGTTGCTGGCTTGTATGAGGAAGAAACAGTTTGACCTTTTAATGCAACATCAGTAGTTGCAATTACACAAGTAACTTGATTGGGAAGCTGTACAGATAAAGGCTCTTCATTATAGAAACTTATACTTACTTCTAAATTTTCAGTTAACATTTTACCTTTTTCACCAATAATTTCTTTTTTTATATTAATTTGTTCAAAAGATTTTGGATCCATAAAATAATAGTCAGTTTCATCGTTATATAAATAACTAAATTTAGTTTCATCAAGCGAAGCTTTCTCCACCGACTCTGAAGATCTAAATCTTTCATTTAGTTTTGTATTTTTATTTACACTTTTCATCTCAACTTGAGCAAACGCGCCACCTTTTCCAGGTTTTACATGTTGTGTTTTAAGGACTTGCCATAAGTCATTTTTATACTCAATTAACATGCCAACTCTTATTTCACTTGCGTATATTTTCATTTTAATTTTTTAATAGCATCTAATGGTTTGTATCTTTTATTATTCCAAATGTAGCCTGAGATAGCTAAAAAGTTAGCTTTATTCAATAAGAGTTTTTTATAATTGCTTAACTTTATTCCTCCAATTGCTACTATAGGAATATTAGTTATCTTTTTGGCTAAATTTAAGATTTTTAAGTTTGCCTTATATTTAATTTTTTTTGTTTGAGACGAATAAAATGCACCAAAAGCTAAATAGTTAGCACCATTTTCAATTGCTTTTTTGGCCAAATTAATTGAATTATGACAGGTGATACCAATTATTTTATTTTTTAATATTTTTCTGGCTTTTTTAATATTCATATCTTTTTGTCCTAAATGACAACCATCGGCATTAAGTCTTTTAGAAAGTTTTGGGTCATCATTTATTAAAAATTTAACTTTATATTTTTTACAAATTTTTTTAATTTTTTTGCCTATAATCAATTTATTTCTAATGGTTTCTTTTTTTAATCTTAGTTGAAAGAAAGACACCTTTCTTGTCTTTAATACTAGAGCTAGATTAAGATAAAAATCCTCGCATTTAATCTTATTTGGTGAAATTAAATAGATGAACTTCTTATTTGTTTTACTCAGTTTCAAGTTCTTTTAACCATTGTCCTGTAGAAGCAAGACCATTCATCTTTGATCTTTGACTAAATATTTTTTGAGTATTTAAAATGTCTTTTTGATCTTTTCCCCAACTTTTAAGCGCACCTTGCTGGAGAGCTCTTCCATAAGAAAAACTAATTATAAAATTAGTATCATTAATCTTATTGATTTCGTTTAAGTTTTGTGTTGCCTCTATCTCAGATTGCCCACCAGATAAAAATGCTATACCAGGAACTTCACTTGGTACATTTTCCTTTAAACACTTGAGTGTCATCTTGGCAATCTCTTGAGCTTCACTTTTATTAGAGGATTTATCACCTGGCAAAATCATATTTGGTTTTAAAATAGTTCCTTTAAGGTCTACATTATGGAATTTAAGTTCTCTATAGCATTCTTGTAAAACTCTAGAAGTGACTTCATAACATTTATTTATATTGTGATCTCCATTCATTAGAACCTCTGGTTCTATAATAGGAACCATTTTTGCTTCTTGGACCAGAGAAGCATATCTTGCTAATGCATGCGCATTTGCATTTATAGTTAACTCTGAAGGACAAGATTTATTTATATTAATTACTGCCCTCCATTTTGTAAATCTAGCTCCAAGCTCATAATATTCTTCTAATCTTTCTCGTAAATCATCAAGCCCTTCTGTAATAGTTTCAACCATTCTTAGAGCATTAGTAGGGTCAAGAACCATCCTTTTAGCACCAGTATCAACTTTAATTCCAGGCACTGAGCCAAAACTATTTATTAGTTCAGGTATTTTTTTACCAGAACTAGCTGTTTGTCTAATTGTTTCATCGTATAATATAACACCACCAATATTTTTCATACCCTCCTCTGAAGAGAAAAGAATTTCTCTAAATTTTAATCTATTTTCTGGTGAAGACTTTACATTTATAGATTCTAATCTTTTGGTCATAGTGCCATTGCTTTCGTCGGCAGCCAATATTCCTTTTCTATTAGACAAGATTTTTAGAGCAATTTTATTTAATTCAGACATATTAATTTAAAGCTTTTATACCAGGAAGTTCTTTACCTTCAAGGTATTCTAAAAAGGCTCCACCGGCAGTTGAAACAAAATTAAAATTATTAGCTGCATCTATGCTATTTAATAAAGCAACGGTATCCCCTCCACCTGCTACAGAGTAAATTGTATTAGCTTTATTTTTTTCAACAATTTTTTCTGCAATTTTAATACTTCCTGTGGCAAAATCTGGATTTTCAAAATAACCAGCTGGTCCATTCCACAAGATAGTTCTACTTTCTTCAATCAAATTGTTAATAGTTTTTATTGTTTTAGGACCTAAGTCTAAAATCAGTTCATCTTTAGAAATATCATTTAATTCTTTTATTTCTGGTAATCCATTCAATTTATCACTAACAACAACATCTTCAGGATAAATTATTTTGCAATTTTCTTTCTGTGAAAGAGAAAATATCTCGTCAATTATTTGATCACAATTATCTTCCTGTATAGATTTTCCAATATTATACCCTTTAAATTTAAGTATATTGTTAGCCATTCCACCAACAATGACAATGTTATCAAACTTTGGAATTAAATTTTTAATAATATTAATTTTAGTTGATATCTTAGAGCCTCCAATAATGCAGGTTACAGGTTTTTTAATTTCAGATGTAATTTTAGTTAAAGCATCAATTTCTAAATTAAATTGAAGGCCCGCATAAGATGGAAGAAATTTTGTTATTTCAAAAATTGAAGTGTGAGCTCTATGTGAACACGAGAAAGCATCATTAACATAAATGTCTGCTAGACTTGCTAGATATTTTGCAAATTCATTATTATTTTCCTCTTCTTCTTTATAAAATCTAAGATTTTCAAGCATTACAATCCTCTCATCTTGATTGTTGAATAAATTCTTGGAGTCTATTTCTTTTAAGTTTTTTGTAATGAGATTTATATTTTCATTCAATTTTTTTTTTAAATCTTCACATATAGGTTTAAGGGATAGCTCTTTTATAATTTCTCCTTTTGGTCTACCAACATGAGATAATATTATTATTTTAGCATCATTTTTTAATAAAAAATTTATGGTAGGAAGAATTTTATCAATTCTTGTTGTATCAGTAATTTTTCCATTATTTAATGGAACATTTAAATCTAGCCTAAGAAGTACTTTTTTTTGTTTAAGATTGTTCTCGTCTTTTATACTTCTCATTAAGAGATTTTATGTAGATGTTCTGCAATATCACACATTCTATTTGAAAAACCCCATTCATTATCATACCAAGCTGAAATTTTTCCCATATTCTTGCCAACAACACTTGTTAAAGAAGAGTCCACAATTGCTGAAGCTGAATTGTGATTAAAATCAATTGATACTAGTTTTTCTTTTGTAATTTCTAAAACTCTTTTAGATTGTTTTTTAGAAGCCACAGTAAAAGCTTCATTAATTTTTTCTTTTGTTATTTCTTTTTTTGTACAAAAAACAAGTTCTATTAGTGAAACATTGGGAGTTGGAACCCTCATAGCCACACCTTCAAGTTTTCCTTTTAAAGAAGGAATAATTTCACCTATAGCCTTTGAAGCACCCGTGGATGTTGGTACTATAGATTGACTAGCAGATCTTGCTCTTCTTGGATCTTTATGGGAATTATCCAAAATTCTTTGGTCACTGGTAAAAGCATGAATAGTAGTCATAAAACCTTTTTCAATTTCAAAACTTTCATTCAATACATTAGCAACAGGTGCTAGACAATTAGTTGTACATGAGGCCGCTGAAACTACTTGGTCATTTTTAGTAAGTATATTTTCATTTACACCATATACAATTGTCTTGTCTGCATTTTTACATGGTGCCGAAACAATAACTTTTTTTGCTCCATTTTTTATATGAGATAATAGTTTTTCTTTAGAATTAAATTTTCCAGTACATTCAAAAACATAATCAACATCAAATTTTTTCCAATTTATATCTTCAATTTTTGATTCTTGTGAAAAAGTAATTTTATTTTTATTAATAATCAGATGCCTTTCATCAAAATCTAAATCTGCATTAAATTTTCCATGAATAGAATCGTATTTTATTAGAGTGCAGCTTGCCTCAGAATTAGATCGGTTATTAATATGTTTAATTTCTATATTTTTATTTTGGCTTTCGATAATTGCTCGAATTACCATTCTACCAATTCTACCCATTCCATTAATTCCAACTTTTACTGTCATACTTAACTCTTTATTAGATTCTTAGTTTTTTTGGAAATATTTTCAGCTGTTAATCCAAAATGTTTATAAATTTCCTTATATGGTGCACTTTTACCAAACTCATCGATCCCAAAAGTTAAACCTTCTGTGCCAACATATTTCTTCCAACAATCTGTTGACGCCGCTTCAATTGAAATTTTAAATTTTGTCTCACCAAGAATTTTTTGCTTATATGACTTTGACTGCAAATCAAAAAGATCTTGGCACGGCACTGATACAACCTTAGAATATATTTTATCTTTGGCTAATTTATGGCTAGTCTCGATAGCTAGACCAACCTCAGATCCGCTTGCAAGTATAGTTAAATTGATCTTTTTATTAGTTCTCAATACTTCATAAGCTCCAAAGGAACATTTATTTGTATTTGAAAAATTTTTTCTAACAGGTTCAAGGTTTTGTCTAGTTAATGACAGTACACTCGGTGTTCCTGAATTTTTTAATGCTATTTCCCAGCATTCAATGGTTTCCATTCTGTCTGCGGGTCTAAAAACATTTAAGTTTGGAATAGATCTTAATCCAGATAACTGCTCTATTGGTTGATGAGTTGGACCATCTTCACCTAATCCAATTGAGTCGTGCGTCATCACATAAATAACTCTTTGCTTCATTAATGCTGATAAACGAATTGAAGGCTTACAGTAATCTGAGAATATTAAGAAAGTTCCACCATAGGGAATAAATTTACTATGCAGTGCAAGACCATTCATGATTCCACACATTGCATGCTCTCTAACACCGTAATGAATATAATCTCCATTAAAGTTACTAGGTTTGATTATATTATGATGCTTTGTTTTAGTATTATTTGATCCAGCCAAATCAGCCGAACCACCTATTAATGCATTATTTTCTTTAGTAAGTGCACTCAATGTTAATTCAGAAGATTTTCGTGTAGCTAAACTTTTATTTTCTTTAATAGAATTTTGTTTTTCTGATTTTAATGCTTTAGAAAAATTATTTTTTAATACCTTGTCTATACTTTGTTTTTTTCTTTTATAAAGTTTATTCCAGTTAATCTCAAGTTTAGTGCCCTTGTTACCAATCTTTTTCCATTCGTTTAAAATATTTTTTGGAATTTCAAAGGGCTTGTGGTTCCAATCTAAAATTTTTCTAACAAGCTTAATTTCATCTAATCCAAGAGGGCTTCCGTGTGCAGAGGCTTTACCGGATTTATTGGGAGAACCATAACCAATTTTTGTTTTACATGAAATAACAGTTGGTCTCTTTGCGTTTTGAACTTTTTTTAAAGCTTTAAAGATTGCTTTTTCATTGTGGCCATTAATCAAAATGTAATCCCAACCATAACTTTCAAATCTTTTTTTGAAATTGTCTGAAACTGCTAAATTAGTTGGTCCATCTATAGATATTGAGTTGTTATCAAAAAGCATTACTAGGTTTTTTAATTTTAAATGGCCTGCTAAACTCATTGCTTCATGACTGATACCCTCCATCAAACACCCATCACCAGCCACAACATAAGTTTTGTGATTTATTATTTCTTTACTTAGTTTCTTTTTTAAAATTTCTTCTGCAATAGCAAACCCAACTGAATTGGCTATCCCTTGCCCAAGTGGACCAGTCGTTGTTTCAATTCCAGTGCCAAGATGATATTCAGGATGTCCGGCACAAACGGAGTCTAATTGTCTAAAATTTTTGATATCCTTTAACGAAATACTTTTATAACCAGTTAAGTGTAATAAAGAATAAAGAAGCATTGATCCATGTCCTGCTGATAAAACAAATCTATCTCTGTTAAGCCAATTTGGATTTTTAGGGTTAAATCTGAGAAAATTTTTAAACAAAACTGTTGCTACATCAGCCATTCCCATAGGCATACCAGGGTGTCCAGAATTAGCTTTTTGGACAGCATCTATAGATAAAAACCTTATTGCGTTTGATAAATCTTTATGTAGTTTGTTCAAAATTATCCTATCTAGACTTAGAAGACTCAATTTAATAATATAAATATATATATATGAAAACAGACAGTGAAAAAGAAAAAAAACTTAGTTTTGCACTTAATAGATTAAAGAGTTTGAATTTACAGAATCCAATCTTAAAGAGTAATTTGGAAAATCTAAGCACTCAAAAAAATCAATTAGAAATTGAAAAAAAACAAATAGAAGAAAAATATCAAAGTTTAATGAGTGAACATAGGACTCTTAGCCAACAATTAGAGGAATTAAATAATAAAAAAATTGATGAAAAAAAAAAAGAAACTAAGTTTTCAGAAAAAATAGATGAATTAAATCAAGAAACAGATAATTTATTAGAAGAAATAGACAAATGGCAAATGTAAGTATTAAATTTAATGGTAAAGATTTCCTCTTATCTTGTGATGATGGACAAGAAGAGCATTTAGAAGAACTTTTAATACATATAAATCAAAAATTTAACAATCTAAAAGATGACCTTGGTAATATTGGTGAAAATAAACTTTTATTAATTACTTCGGTTAAAATAATGGATGAATATTTTGAAACTAAGAAAAATGTAGATCAAAAGAAAATTGAATTAAAAAATTTATCAAACAAGTTTAGAGAACTAAAATCCTTAGTTTATGAATACAAGGAAAAGAAAGAAGAAGAAATTAATAATTTAGCCAAAGATCATGAAGAGTTTAGAAAGGTAATTGAAAAAAATAAAGAAGATTATGAAAAAATAATCGAAGAGGCGGCAGACGAAATTGAAAACTTTGTTGAAAAAGCTAATTTAGAAAATCCTATTCAATAAATTTGTGCTAAAATACAATTTAAGAAAAAAAATTCTCAAGATTAGACAGATAACTAATAAAAAGAATATCAAAATAAACTTTGATAAAATTCTAAATTTACTAAAAAAAGAAAAGGTTACTAAAAAAAATATAGGGGGCTATTATCCTGTAAATTTTGAAGTAGATATTTTAGATATATTAAAAAAATTTGATAAAAAAAATTTTAATATTTCCTTACCAGTAATTAAAAAAAATTATGATATGAATTTTTATAAATGGTCATTTAATGAACCACTAAAAATAAACAAATATGGAATACCTGAACCAGACTCCAGCATATTGATTTATCCTGACATCTTATTGGTACCACTTGTTGCATTTGATAGAAAGTTAAATAGACTTGGATATGGTGGCGGTTTTTATGATCGTTTGATAAAAAAATTAAGTAAAAAGAAAAAAATACTAAAAATAGGGCTAGCATTATCTACTCAAGAAATTAATAAAGTTCCAATTAATAAATATGATCAAAAGTTAGATTATATTGTAACCAATAAAGATATTATAAAATGAAAATTCTTTTTTTAGGTGATGTAGTTGGAGTTTCTGGGCGTTCAATGATTTTAAGCAGTTTGCTTTCAGAGATTAAAAGTAAAAAAATTGATTTTGTTATTGTAAATGGGGAAAATGCAGCTGATGCTGGTGTGGGAATAACAGAGGCAATATGTAAAGATTTTTTTAATTGTGGTGTTGATGTAATTACAACGGGAAATCATGTTTGGGATCAAAAAGAAATAATGTCTTTTATAGAAAAAGAAAATAGACTTTTGAGGCCAAAAAATTTGTTTGAACCTTCCCCAGGTAAAGGTTTTGGAATTTTTGTGGCAAAAAATGGAATGAAAGTTGGTGTTCTTAACTTAATGGGAAATGTATTTATGAAAAAGTGTGAAGATGTATTTAAAGCTGCAGAAAAATTTATAGAAAAACACAAACTAAAAGACGAATATGATTTTTTGATAGTCGATTTTCATGGAGAAATTACAAGTGAAAAAGTAGCTATGGGTCATTTTTTTGATGGTAATGCAACATTAGTTGTAGGCACCCACACTCATATTCCCACGAATGATGCAAGAGTTTTAAAAAATGGAACCGCTTATCAAACTGATGCGGGAATGTGTGGTGATTATGATTCAGTAATAGGAATGAATAAAGATAACTCAATTAACAGATTTTTAAAAAAAAAATCTACCAATCATTTTCCAGCTGTAGGAAAGGCTACTTTGTGTGGTGTCACTGTTGATTGTGATGTAGAAACAGGATTGGCAACTAATATAGAAAATTTTATATATGGAGGAGAATTAAAAAATTCTTATTAATTATTATGTCAGGTCATTCAAAGTGGGCAAGTATCAAGCATTCAAAGGGTAAAGCAGATAAGAGAAGATCTAAAATATTTTCTAAATTATCAAAAGAAATTAGTGTAGCAGCAAAACTTGGAGATAAAGATCCCGATATGAATCCAAGACTTAGATCGGCAATTCAAGCAGCAAGATCTGCCAATATGCCAAAGGACAATATTGAGAGAGCTATTGATAAGTCATCTGCTAATAATGAAACAAACTTTGAAAATTTAAGATATGAAGGATTTGGTCCAGACAAGATAGCAGTTATTGTTGAAGCATTGACAGATAATAAAAACAGAACAGCTTCTAATGTTAGGACTATATTTCAAAAAAGTGGTGGTAATTTAGGAACTCAAGGTTCGGCTTCTCATAATTTTAATCAATTAGGAATTATTAAAATTGATAAGAAAGAAATATCAGATGAAAAAATTTTTGATCTAGCAATTGAGGCGGGAGCTGATGAGTGTATCTCAAATGATGATTTTCATGAAATTCAATGTGGTATGAGTGAAATTTATAATGTAAAAAAAAAACTAGAAAAAATAATTGTAAATTTTATTTCAACCGAGATTGAATGGGTCCCAATAAACAATGTTGAGGTGGGTAAAGATAAGGTTGATGGAGCAATTGGATTTTTAGAAACTTTGGAAGATGATGATGATGTTCAAAATGTTTATTCAAATATAAATTTTAGGAATAATTAATGCTTATAATTGGTATTGATCCAGGTATAACAGGATCCATTTGTTTTTTTGAAGAGGGTAAAATAATTGATGTGGTTGAAATGCCCAATATGCCTGAAGGTAAAAAAAACAAGAAACAAGTTAATGGTGCGCAAATATTTTATGAAATTTCTTTAAGAATCAAAAATATTAAAAAAGAAGATATTAAAGTTATCATTGAACAGGTTTCGGCAATGCCAGGCCAAGGAGTAACTAGCATGTTTAATTTCGGACAATCTTTTGGAATTTTAAAAGGAATTTGTTCTGCTATGCAATTACCAATGTATTTTGTAAGGCCAGCAAAATGGAAAAAATATTTTAATCTTATTAATTCGGAAAAAGACGCTAGTAGGACTAAAGCAATAGAGGTATTTCCTTATTTTGCTTCACAACTATCAAGAAAAAAGGACTCGAATAAAGCAGATGCAATATTAATTGCCAGTTTTTATTACGAGACCTACAAACAAGAAGAGTAAATTAAGTCCTATTAAGACAAATTGATGACACATTTTAGTGTGAAATCTAATTTATGGAAGCGGATATATCATCTCAAGCAGTAGGACTTGCGTCAAATACTGATTTTTCACTATTGAGCTTATTTATAAGAGCAGACTTTATTGTGAAATCTGTAATTCTTATGCTAATTGGTTGTTCAATTTATTCGTGGGCAATTATTATTGAAAAATTTAGATTATTTAAAAAAATTAACATAGAATCTGAAGAATTTGAGGAAAAGTTTTGGAAATCAAAATCAGCAGAAACTTTCTATAATAGCTTACCTGCAAATTTAGAAAATCCTATGAGCTTATTATTTAAAGATTCAATGCAAACCATATTGAAAGCCAAATCAAAATCAAATTTGAATGAAAAGCTTAGTAGTGTACTTGAAGTTAATATTGAAAAACAAATGGTAAATCTTGATAAGGGATTTACTTTTTTAGCAACAGTTGGCTCTACAGCACCTTTTATAGGTTTATTTGGAACAGTTTGGGGAATCATGAATTCATTTCAATCAATTGCAATTTCTAGAAATACAAGTTTAGCAATTGTTGCACCAGGAATTGCTGAGGCTTTATTTGCAACTGCACTTGGCTTGCTAGCTGCTATTCCAGCTGTTGTTGCTTATAATAAATTTAACAATGACTCTAAAAAATATTCACAAAAATTAGAAAACTTTTCTAAAAGGTTTTTATCTATAATTTAAAATGGCTTTTAAATCTAATCGTTCATCAAAAGAACCCATGAGCGAAATTAATGTCACACCTTTTGTAGATGTAATGTTGGTCTTATTAATCATATTTATGGTAACGGCTCCTTTACTAACTGTTGGAGTTCAAGTTGACCTACCAGAGAGCTCTGCTGATTCATTACCCGAAGAATTAGAGCCACTAACACTCTCAATAAACTCTAAAGGAGAAATTTTTATTCAAGAATCTAAAGTTGAATATGATAAAATTATAGCAAAAATTTTAGCTGTATCGAAGAATAGAACGGATACTAGAATTTATGTTAGAGGAGATAAATCAATAAATTATGGACGAGTTTTAGAAATAATGGGCATGTTATCTGGATCTGGGTTTACAAAAGTAGCTTTAATTTCTGAGCCATATAAAGAAAGGTAAAATAAGTGAATAGAAGTATTGTTGTATCTTCTGGTCTTCACATTTTAATGGTTATTATTACAGCTATGAGTTTGCCATTTTTATCAAAAAAACCACTTGACCTTCCTCCAATAATTTCTGTTGAACTTATTCAAATCACAGATCAAACAAGCATACCTTTTGCCCCAAAAGCTAAAAAGATTATTGAAAAAATTAAAGAAAAAGAAAAAAAATTAGTATCTGAGCAAGCCCCACCCAAGATTGTAAAAAAACAAAAACCAGATGCAGTTCCATTGCCTGATGAAAAAATTGAAAAAGTAAAAAAAATTAAAGACAAAAAACAAAATCCAGAAAAAGTAGATAATGAAGTCAAGCAAGTTTCAGAGTTTGAAAAAGATAATTTGTTTGATCCAAGTAACATTGCAGCACTAATTGATAAATCAAAAATTGAGACTGCTGAAACTAAACAAAAAACTGACAAAGTAACTCAAGATCAAGACAAAAAGATTGATTTTGCAGGACTAACATTAAGTGAAGAAGATGCTTTAAAAGCTCAAATTTTTGGTTGTTGGAGCATCCCACTAGGATTACCTTACAATGAAAATCTACTTGTTAGAATTAAGTTACAATTAAAACCAGATGGCACTATTATAAGGTCTGAGATTCTTGATCATGCTAGAATGAATAAACCTGGTCAGGGATTTTATAAAGTGTTAGCTGAAAGTGCATTAAGAGCAATTAAACTATGTCAACCTCTTAGAGTTCCAAGTTCGGGTTATGAAAAATGGAAAGACTTACAGTTAAATTTTGATGCAAGAGAAATGTTGGAAGGATAAAATGTTATTTAGATATTTGTTATTATTAATATTATTATTACCTATTAAAGCTTTTGCTTTAATTGAAGTGGACATTACAAGAGGTAACTTGAGTCCTTTGCCTATAGCCATTTCCCCTTTGTCCATTGATGAAGAGTCAAAAAAAAATTTTAAAAAGATTTTAAAAAAAAATAATATTGGTTCTGAAATATCAATAGTAGTTGAAAATAATTTGAAACAATCTGGTTTATTTAACCCTCTTAACAAAGATGCATTTCTCCAAAAGCCAGATATTGCAAACTTAAAACCAAGATTTGAAGATTGGAATTTAATAAAAGCACAGGCTTTGGTAACAGGGAAAGTTACTTTTGTAGATGAAAAATTAAGAGTCGAATTTAGATTGTGGGATGTTTTAGCTGGAAAAGAAATGATGGCTTTAGCATTTACTACGGTGCCAAGCAACTGGAGAAGAGTAGGTCACATAATTACAGATAAAGTTTATGAACGTTTAACAGGTGAAAAAGGTTATTTTGATACTAGAATAATTTACGTTGCTGAAGAAGGTCCAAAAGTAAGAAGAATAAAAAAATTAGCAATCATGGATCAAGATGGTTTTAATAATAAGTTTTTAACATTAGGTAATGAATTAGTTTTAACTCCAAGATTTAGTCCTACCAATCAAATGGTTACATATCTTTCTTACTTTAAGAATTTACCAAGAGTTTATTTGCTTGATATTGAAACTGGCATGCAAGAAGTTGTTGGTGATTTCCCTGGTATGACTTTTGCGCCAAGATTTTCTCCAGATGGAAAAAAAATCATAATGAGTTTTGCCCAAGATGGAAACTCAGACATTTATACTATGGATCTTGAAAATAGAATTGTTGAAAGAATTACCAATCATCCTTCAATTGATACATCCCCATCATTTTCTCCTGATGGAAAGTATATTTGCTTCAATTCTGATAGAAGTGGGTATCAACAAATTTATGTAATGGATAGTAATGGAAAAAATGTAAAAAGAATTTCATTCGGAAATGGTCTGTACGGAACACCAGTTTGGTCCCCTAGAGGAGACTTAATTGCTTTTACAAAATTACATAGAGGTAAGTTTTACATAGGTGTAATGAGAACAGATGGAACAGGTGAGAGACTTCTAACAGAAAATTTTTATCAAGAAGCACCGTCCTGGTCTCCAAATGGAAGGGTGTTAATTTTTTACAGAGAAACCAAGACTAACTCCAAAGGAGAGGGTTTTTCAGCAAAATTATGGTCTATTGATTTGACTGGATACAATGAAAAATTGGTAGAAACTAAAACAGACGCATCAGACCCATCGTGGTCATCATTATTAAGCAATTAATAATAAATTAGCTTGATTTTATACTTGAAACATCTATTTAGTTGTGAAAAAGTTAAGTAATTCAAATTAAGAATTAAGGAGTAATATGAACTTGAGTAAAATTTTAAAAAATGGATTTTTAATTGTGGTAGCAAGCTTAGTTTTATCAGCTTGTGCAACAAATACAAAACAAAGTGGCCAAACACAAGGTGACGTTTATACAGGTGCGGATACTGTTGAATATCTTGCAAGCGGTGTAAAAGATAGAGTATTTTTTGCAACTAATGAAACAGTTTTAACAACTGCATCAAGAGAAACATTAAGAAAACAAGCAGAATGGTTAAGAAAAAATTCGAAAATCAACGTTGTTTTAGAAGGTCATGCTGATGAAAGAGGTACAAGAGAGTACAACTTAGCATTAGGTGAAAGAAGAGCTAATTCAGCTAAAGATTATCTAATGACTTATGGAATTTCTTCAAACAGAATTTCAGTTATTAGTTATGGAAAAGAAAGACCAGTTGATTCAGGTTCTACTCCTTTGAGTTGGTCAAAAAACAGAAGATCGGTTACAGTTAAAGCTAACTAATCTCAAAAAATTTAAAAAAGACCCTGGTATTTTTTTATACTCAGGGTCTTTTTTTTGCCATCATTATAATTACTACTAAGAATATGTTTGGTTATAAAAAAATTATTCTATTAAAGATAAGTACAATATTAATTCTATTTAGCAGTGTTTGTTTTGCAGATAACCACAATTTAAATGAGATATTAGAATTAATACAAAAAGATTTAAAAACTTTAGAAAGAGCAGTTTATTCAGGGTCAATTAATTTAGAAAATAATACAGAAAATTTAAGTAATCAAAACGGATTAGATCAAAATTCAGAGGATGTGCTAACAAGACATCTATTAAAACTTTCAGAAATCGAAAGTCAATTTCAACAATTAACAAATAAATTTGAAGAAATAAATTTCAAATTAGATAAGTTGTCTAATCGATTATCAAAAGTTCAAGCTGATAATCAAATAAGGTTTCGAGATATAGAAGATGTAATAACTTCAGCAGATGGTGATAAACTGCAAACTTTTAAACCAAAAAAAGATTCAAAAAAAGTTTTACCCGGATCTTCACAGCCACAAGATTTAGGTTCGATCACTTATAAAGATACAGATAATAATGAATTAACTCAGCAAACACAATCAGTGGATACTACTGCAACAATAATTACAGAAACTTTTCAATCAGAGGAAAAAATACTTCCAAAAGAAACACCAGAAAAGCAATATGATTTTGCAACTAGTTTTTTAAAAGTAGGTGATTATAGCACAGCAGAAAGAGCATTTAGAGAATTTGTGAATACTAATCCAGAACACAACTTGGCAGGTAATGCACAATATTGGTATGCTGAAACATTTAGAATTAGACAACTTTATACTGATGCTGCCTCAGCGTACCTTGAGGGATATCAAAAGTATCCAAAGGGTGAGAAGGCTCCTATAAATTTACTCAAACTTGGTGTATCAATGGTTCAGATTGGAGAAAAAAAACAAGGCTGCAAAATGATTGATGCAGTGGAAAAACAATACCCTAAAGCAAATCAATCTGTACTTCAAAAAGCAAAGTATGAATCAAAAAAGTTTGAGTGTAAAAAACAAAACTCATAAAAAAATTCTCAGTCACCTCAAAGATAAAAAAATACTTAGAATATTTAAAGAATTTGAAAAATCGTTAAATACTAAAAAAAATAAACTAGCAGTAGCTGTTTCTGGGGGCCCTGATAGTTTATCACTAGCTTTTTTAGCAAAGTGTTTTTCATTAAAGCATAAAGTGGATGTTAAATATTTTATTGTTGACCATAAATTACGCAAAGAGTCATTAAATGAAACAAAAATTGTTATTAGTATCTTAAAAAAAATTGACATTTATTGTAAAGTTTTAACATGGAACGGAAAGAAACCATCTACAAATATTCAATCAGTAGCCAGAGATAAAAGATATTTATTATTAGTTCAAGAATGTAAAAAAAATAATATAAAACATATTTTGTTTGGCCACCATTTAGATGACTTATTTGAAAATTTTTTAATTAGAATTTTGAGAGGAAGTGGATTGCATGGGTTAACTTCACTAAGTAAAAAAACAAAATATAAAGATAAAAATACAGAAATTTTAAGACCATTATTAAGCTTAGAAAAAAAAGATTTAATTTATTTATCAAAAAAAATATTCAATTTTTTTATTAACGATCCTTCAAACAAAAATGAAAATTTTAAAAGAATTAGAATTAGAAATTTACTAAGCTTACTTGAAAAGGAGGGGCTTGATAAAAAAAAATTGTTATTAACAATTAATAATTTAAAAGATTCTGATAAATCAATTCAATATTATACAAAAAGAAATATAGAAAAAAATTCCATTTTTTTTAAAAAAAAGAATATTTTAATTTTGAATAATGATTTTTTTATTCAGTCTCATGAGGTTATTTTCAGATCTTTAACCAAAGTTATTCAAACAATAGGACAAAAGTATTATCCAGTTAGAGGAAAAAGCATTAGTGAACTAATTAAAAAAATAGAATCTAATTCACTCACAAAAGTAACTCTTGGTAGTTGCTTTATTGAAAAAATAAATGAAAGCATACTAATATCTAAAGAAAATAAGCATTAAAGTTAAATTTTGTAACAATTTGACACTTGTTTAATTAGTAATAATTCTTATCTTATAGTGATGAATATAAAAAATTTAGCAATGTGGGCTGTAATTGTATTTTTAACTATTGGTCTATACAATATGTTTAAAAACCCCCAGATTAATGCAAATAATAATAATTCAATAATATTCTCAGAATTTTTGTCAGCAGTTGATGATGGAGAGGTAGTAAAAGTTGAAATACAAGGAAATAATATAAAAGGAGTTTTGTCAAACGGAAACTCTTTTTCAACATACTCTCCCAATGACCCAAACTTAATTGAAAAACTATCCACTAGAGGTGTGAGTATTTCAGCAGCACCTTTAGAGGATAAAATGCCATCACTATTCGGAGTTCTATTGTCATGGTTCCCGATGTTATTATTAATTGCAGTTTGGATATTCTTTATGAGACAAATGCAAGGTGGAAAAGGTGGTGCTATGGGCTTTGGTAAATCTAAGGCTAAAATGATGAACGAGCTAAAAGGTAAAGTTACATTTGATGATGTTGCTGGAGTTGAAGAAGCCAAGGAAGAAGTTGAAGAAGTTGTTGAATTTTTAAAAGACCCAAAAAAATACAGTAGACTTGGTGGAACAATACCAAGAGGCTGTTTATTAGTCGGGCAACCAGGAACT
This sequence comes from uncultured Candidatus Pelagibacter sp., assembly GCA_905618895.1. GTDB lineage: Bacteria > Pseudomonadota > Alphaproteobacteria > Pelagibacterales > Pelagibacteraceae > Pelagibacter. The sequence continues at coordinate 1,985 of CAJQTA010000051.1, read as the reverse complement.
GGAAAAACTTTACTTGCAAGAGCAATAGCTGGTGAAGCTGGAGTTCCTTTCTTTACTATATCTGGATCAGATTTTGTTGAAATGTTTGTTGGAGTTGGAGCCTCAAGAGTAAGGGACATGTTCGAACAAGGAAAAAAACATTCTCCATGTATTATTTTTATTGATGAAATAGATGCGGTTGGAAGAAGCAGAGGTGCAGGCCTTGGTGGAGGTAATGACGAAAGAGAACAGACTTTAAATCAATTATTAGTAGAGATGGATGGTTTTGAAACTAATGAAGGTGTAATTATTATTGCAGCTACAAACAGACCTGATGTCTTGGACCCAGCTTTATTGAGACCAGGAAGATTTGACAGGCAAGTAGTAGTAGGACTTCCTGACATTATAGGAAGAGAAAAAATTTTAAAGGTTCATGTAAAAAAAATTAAAATGGCACCCGATGTTAATTTAAGAACAGTTGCAAGAGGTACTCCAGGTTTTACAGGAGCAGATTTAGCAAATATAGTTAATGAAGCAGCATTATTGGCTGCCAGAAAAAGTAAAAGAATAGTTACTTTGGATGAATTCGAAGAAGCGAGAGATAAAGTGATGATGGGAGCGGAAAAAAGATCAATGGTCCAAACCGAGGATGACAAAAAACTAACAGCTTATCACGAAGCAGGACACGCTATTGTATCTTTAAATGAAAAAGCAGACGACCCTATTCATAAAGCAACAATACTTCCAAGAGGAAGAGCCCTAGGGATGGTTATGACATTACCTGAAAGAGATAAATATTCTCAAAATAGAGAATATATGAAATCACAAATAGCTAAAGCCATGGGAGGAAGGGTTGCAGAAGAAATCATATTTGGTCATGATAAAGTTACATCAGGAGCTATGTCAGACATAAAAGCAGCTACAGGCACTGCAAAACACATGGTTACAGAAGCAGGAATGAGTGAGTTGCTTGGACCACTAAGCTATGGAGACAATCAAGACGAGGTGTTTCTTGGAAGATCAGTAGCAAGAAACCAGCAAATGTCAGAAGACACACAGAAAAAAGTTGATTCAGAAGTCAAAAAAATAGTTGATGAAGGTTACCAAAGAGCTAAAAAAATATTAAATGAAAAAATTGAAGATTTACATAAACTTGCAAAAACTTTGCTTTTATATGAAACTTTGACAGGTGATGAAATTAGAAATTTAATACTGAATAATCAACCAGTTGAAAGGGACGAAGATAAAAATGTTCCAAAAGAAGAAAGAGACTCTTCGTTAGGCTCAATCGGACTTAAGCCAAAAATAGTTCATTAATATATAATGAAAAAATATTACACAAGAGTGTGTAATTTTCATTATGGTAGTAAATCAGCCAAATTAATTAATCAAAAAAAAACATTACCATTAAAAGGTAACAATCAAATCTCATTCGATCAAATTGAAATTATTTCAAGAAATTCAAAAAAAATAATCAATATTAAAGATATAAAAAAATTATCAATATCTTTACAAAAAAAAATTAAAAATGATCTTAAAACTATAATTAAGAAAAATAAAAATTTTTCAAATCTAAACTTTAAAAGAATTCCAAATATAATGGGTGTATTAAATTTAACTCCAGATAGTTTTTCTGATGGTGGAAAGTTTAATAAAAAAAAAGTAGGATTAAATCACGCATTTGCTTTATTTAAAGCTGGAGCAGATATTGTTGATATTGGTGGAGAATCTACAAGACCAGGGTCTAAACCTATAAGCAATAAGATGGAATGGGTAAGAATAGTAAATGTAATAAAAAAAATTAATAAAAAAATCCCTTTGTCACTTGATACAAGAAAATCTGAAATTATGAAAAAAGGAATTAAATTAGGAGTTCAACTTATAAATGATGTTTCAGGACTAGAATATGACTCAGAAACAATTAATGTTTTAAAAAGGAATAAAACTCCATTTGTTATTCAACACTCACAAGGAACACCAGAAAATATGCAAAATAACCCAAAATA
>CAJQTA010000050.1 GCA_905618895.1 uncultured Candidatus Pelagibacter sp. | reverse complement strand
TCTAAAGGCTTCAGCAACTAGAAGGATTTTGTTGGGTATATTTTCTTTAAGTTTCTTTTCAATTTCATTTTTATTAAGTAGGAAAATTCTATCTAAACCTGAAAAACCAATTTCTAAAGAAACAAGAGCTTTTTGTAAAGATTCTTTAAAGTTTCTTCCAATCGCCATTGCTTCTCCTACAGATTTCATAGAAGTTCCAAGGGTAGCAGGAGACGTTGAAAATTTTTCGAAAGTAAATCTTGGAATTTTTGTTACGACATAATCTATGCTTGGTTCAAAAGAAGCAGGAGTAACTTTTGTAATCTCATTTTTCAATTCATCCAGCGTATAGCCTACTGCTAATTTGGCAGCAACTTTTGCTATAGGAAACCCTGTTGCTTTAGATGCAAGAGCAGAAGATCTAGATACCCTGGGATTCATTTCGATGATAACCATTCTTCCATCTTTAGGGTTGATTGCAAACTGAACATTAGATCCACCTGTTTCAACTCCAATTTTTCTAAGACACGCAATTGAAGCATTTCTCATTATCTGATATTCTTTGTCTGTTAAAGTTAGAGCTGGAGCAACTGTAACAGAGTCCCCTGTGTGAATTCCCATGGGGTCAATATTTTCAATTGAACAAATAATTATACAGTTGTCTTTTTTATCTCTGACAACTTCCATTTCAAATTCTTTCCAGCCCTCTAAGCATTCTTCAATTAAAATTTGATTTACTGGAGATTCATGCAATCCACTTTTAACAATTTTGAAATAATCTTTCTTATTTTTAGCAATACCACCACCAAGTCCACCAAGAGTAAAAGCTGGTCTTATTATTGCTGGCAAACCGATTTGTTTAAGAGCTTTAGTTGCCTCTTTAATATGATTTACAACTTTAGACTTTGGTAGATCCAAACCTATGTCAATCATATTTTTTCTAAATTTTTTTCTATCTTCTGCGTTTGAGATTGCCTTAGAGTTGGCTCCAATTAATTCAATTTTATATTTTTTTAAAATACCTTTTTTTTCAGCTTCCATGGCTAAATTTAAAGCAGTTTGCCCCCCCATTGTTGGAAGTATTGCATTAGGTTTTTCTTTTTTAATGATTTTTTCTAAAACCTCTAAAGTTATTGGCTCTATGTAGGTTTTATCAGCCACATTTGGATCGGTCATGATTGTTGCAGGATTAGAATTTACTAAAATGACTTTATAGCCTTCATCTTTTAATGCTTTGCAGGCTTGAGTTCCTGAATAATCAAATTCGCATGCTTGACCGATAATTATTGGTCCTGCCCCTATTACTAAAATTTTTTTAAGATCTTTTCTTTTTGGCATTTTTTTTTATGTTGTTGATAAATTCTTGAAATAAATAAATACTATCTTGAGGGCCTGGGTTAGATTCTGGATGATATTGAACAGAAAAAATAGGTTTATTTATTAATCTAATTCCCTCAACACAATTATCAAATAAAGACTTATGAGTGACTTGTATATTTTTTGGTAAACTTTCTTTGATTATTTCAAAACCATGATTTTGACTTGTGATCTCGACAGTATCTTTTATTAAATTCTTAACTGGGTGGTTGGCACCTCTGTGACCTAATTTCATTTTTTTTGTTTTTGCACCTAACGCTAAAGCTAGTATTTGATGGCCAAGGCAAATCCCAAATATAGGTAGGTTACTTTTAATCAATTCTTTAATAATATTAATTGCATATTTACCAGTTGCGGCTGGATCACCAGGACCATTAGACAAAAAAATTCCATTTGGTTTTAAGGATAATATTTTTTTAGCACTTGTTTTACATGAAACAACATTAACTTTACAATTAAAGTCTGAAAAATATCTTAAAATATTTTTTTTAATTCCATAGTCAATTGCAACAATATTTAAAGAATTTTTTTTATTCTTTAAATAGCCAGTTCCTTTTTTCCAGGTTTTAAATCCTGACCAAACATAATTTTTTTTTGTTGTAACTTTTTCTGCTAAGTCTAAATTTTTTAACCCATTCCACTTAATTGTAGAATTAGTGATTTTGCTAATATTAAATTTTCTACTTTTTGAATAAGCAATAGTTCCTTTGGGGGCACCCTTATCTCTAATAAAATTTGTTAAAGCCCTTGTATCTAGACCTGTAATTCCAACAATTTTATTTTTTTTTAACCAAGAGTCTAAGTCTAAAAACGATCTATAGTTTGAAGGTGAAGTAATTTCAGAATTAAAAATAACTCCTTTGGTCCATATTTTATTAGATTCAGAATCTTCTTTGTTGGTTCCCACATTACCAATGTGCGGAAAGGTAAAATTAATAATTTGCCCAGCATAAGAGGGGTCAGAAATAATTTCTTGATATCCAGTCAAAGAGGTATTAAAGCAAATTTCTCCAGTGGCCTCTCCTTGATAACCAATACCAATTCCTTTAAAAATTTTTTTATTTTCTAAAACTAAAACGCCCGTATGAATCTGTAAGATTTTTTTAGAGTTACTTATTTTTGCTTTTTTGATCAATTACAACTCATGAGTTAAAGGTTAATACAATAAAAGCTTATTTATCGCAACAGAGATGTATTATAAAATTAAAAAAAAACAATTTTTCTTTTGAAGAATTTTATCTTTGCAGTAGATTAAAAAAAATGCCATTGAAAGAAACAATAGAAACTAACTATAAAAATTCTCTTAAATCTAAAAATAAGATGGAGATCTCAACCTATAGGTTAATATTGTCTGCTATTAAAGATCTTGATATTTCAAATAGAGCTGGTCCAAATAAAAAAGAAACTAATGATGAGGATATAAAAAAGCTTCTAAAGAAAATGATCAAGCAAAGAACCGAATCAATTGAAATTTATTCAAAAAATAATAGAAAAGATTTGCTAGATGTAGAACAAAAAGAATTCGATTTATTATCTACTTTTTTACCCAAACAATTAAACGAAGAAGAGACCAAAAAAATATGCTCAGAAACAATAAGCAAATTAGGAGCGCAATCCATTAAAGAGATGGGCAAGGTTATGGGTGAATTAAAAAAACAATATCCTGACAATCTAGATTTTGCAAAAGCTGGTCCTATGCTGAAAGAACTATTAAATAAATAATGAAATACCCCAAAGAGTATTTGGACGAAATTAAAACACGATTAAAGGTGTCAACTGTTGTATCCAAATCTGTTAGTTTAAAAAAAAGAGGAAAAGAATTTGTAGGACTTTCTCCATTTAAAACAGAAAAAACACCATCATTTACAGTTAATGATGAGAAGGAATTTTATCATTGCTTTGCAACATCAGAGCATGGAAATATTTTTGATTTTATAATGAAAACACAAAATTTAAAATTTGGTGAAGCGGTAAAATCTTTAGCTAACTTAGCAGGAATGAGACCATATACATTTTCAAAACAAGACGAAGAACGAGAAAAAAATTGGCAAGAATATTGTTCAATTTATAATCAATATGTTGAATTTTATCATGACGGAGTATTGAAAAATGAAAATATAAGTATTGCAAGAGAATATCTAAAAAAAAGAAACCTTACAAAACAAGAAGTTAAAAAGTTTAAAATTGGCTTTGTAGAAAGAAACTCAAATTTTTATGAAAAATTAAAAGATCAATTTAGTGAGAAAGTTTTAATTGAAAGTGGACTTTTTTATTTAAATGAAAAAACAAATACTTACATAGAAAGATTTAGGGGTAGAATTATTTTTCCAATTAATAATATTTCAGGTCAGCCAATAGGATTGGGTGGTAGAACAATTCAAGAAAATAATTATTCAGCTAAATATATTAATTCTCCTGAAACACCATTTTTTAAAAAAGGTTCTAATTTGTATAATTTAGATTTAGCTAGAAAATTATCTAACAAAATAGATCACGTTTATCTTGTTGAAGGTTATATGGATGTAGTTGGTTTAAGCAAAAATGGTATTGAAAATGTTGTAGCAAATTTAGGAACTTCATTAACGGATAGACAAATTTTAATTTTAAACCAATTTTTTGATGACATAATTATATGTTTTGATGGTGATGAAAGTGGATATAAAGCAGCACTTAGAGCAGCTGAAAATTCAATTAAAGAACTTCAACCAGAAAAACAGATTTCATTTCTTTTTTTACCAGATGGAGAAGATCCAGATAGCTACGCCAATAAAAATGGTAAAGCAAATTTTATTGATTTTACAAAACAAGCAAAAATTTCAATACACCAATTTATATTTAATCACTATAAGCAACAAACTGAAAATAATCCTTCATCGATGGCAATTTTTGAAAAGAAATTAAGATCTATTGCAGCAACCATTAAGGATGATTTTATAAAAAAATATGTCCTAGAATATTTTTTAGAAAAAATTTCATCATTAACTCCTCACTCTAATTTAGGTAAAAAACAATTTTATACGAAAAAAATTAAATCTTTACAATCTACTCAAAAACATTTTAATGAAAGTAAATCATTAAGTGGTGTAGAGATAAAAGAATTTTCATTACTGTATTTGATAATGAATAATTTAGAAGTATTTCAGGGAAATATTCATTTAATTGAAAATATCAAATTATTTAGCAACGAAAATAAACTAATTTTTGAAGTTGTTTTGTCAAAATTGAAAAGAGGTGAAAAATTTGAGTTATCAGATCTTGATATAGATACTCAGTTAATTGATAAAATTCATAAATTTGCATCAATCAAACATATTTTGAATAATAACCAAAATAATCAAGATAAAATGTTTGAATTACTAGATGAGATTTCTAGAGACCTTAAAAATTATGATTTAGAGTTTAGAATAGAGCAGTTAGAATCAAAATTTTCGAAAGATTTAAGCGAAAGCACCTTTAATGAAATAAGAGAGCTTAAAAAACAAAAAAACATCAATTAAACCATATAAAAAATACATGGATTTTTCTAAAATTGTGCTTATATAAGTCATCTCAAATATTTTATTGTGGAAAGAATAATTACAAAATCATTCGCTAGACTTATGGGAAGAGGAACCCATAGAGGCTTTATAACTTTTGATGAATTAAATAAATCATTAGGAAAAAGAAATCTTTCAAACGAGAACCTTGAACAGGCATTCATGCATATTATGGATGAGAAAGTTAGCCTAGTAGAAAAGAAATCAGATTTTAAAGTTTTAAGAAAAAAAGAAAACTCTTCGAAAGAAGAGGGCAAAACAATTGAAAAGAGTGATGATCCCATAAGAATGTACCTAAGAGAAATGGGTGGTGTTGAACTTCTTTCTAGAGAAGGTGAAATAGCAATAGCTAAACGAATTGAAGCTGGAAAAGATGTAATGCTAATTGCGTTAGCTCAAAGCCCAATTACAGCGCAGCAATTTTTTGAGTGGAGTGAAAAATTTGAAAAAGATGAGATTTTAGTTAGAGAAATTATTGATATTGACACTAACTATATGGAAGATGAAAACACAGGCCCGAGTGCAAAACAAAGAAATTCTGGTGAAACTGAAAAAGAAAAAGACGGCGAAGCGTCATCTGGAGATGATGCGGATGATGAATTTAATCCTACGCTTGCTGCAATGGAGACTGAGATTAAACCTAAAGTTTTAAAAACAATAAATACATTAACAAAAGAATATAATAAGCTAATTAAATATCAAAAAGAAAAATTAGATTGTATTTTGAATTCAACTACTTTCTCGAATGCTAAAGAAAAAGGTTACGAAAAAATTGTTAGTGATATATTGGAGAATATAAAATCTCTACAATTATCTCCTTCAGTTTTAGAAGAATTAGTACAAAAGCATTATATTGATAATAAAAAAATTATTTCATTAGAGGGAAACCTTTTAAGACTGGCAATGGACCATAAAATACCAAGAAATGAATTTATAAAATTTTATATTGGCAATGAAATAAATCCAAATTTTAAAAAATTTCTTGATACAAATAAAATGTGGAAACAATTTTTCATAATAAACAAAGAAGAGTTTAAAGATATTAGAGAAAGGTTAATAGAAATAAGTCACAAGTTAGGAATTTCTGTTACAGATTTTAAAAAATTAGTTAGTAGGGTACAAAAAGGAGAAAAAGAATCAAGAATTGCAAAAAAAGAAATGGTTGAAGCAAATTTGAGATTAGTAATTTCAATTGCAAAAAAATATACAAATAGAGGACTTCAATTTTTAGATCTTATTCAAGAAGGCAATATTGGCCTTATGAAAGCTGTAGATAAATTTGAATATAGAAGAGGTTATAAATTTTCGACATATGCAACTTGGTGGATTAGACAGGCAATAACTAGATCAATAGCAGACCAAGCGAGAACAATAAGAATTCCAGTTCATATGATTGAAACAATTAATAAAATTGTAAGAACACAAAGGTTAATTTTAAGTGAATTTGGTAGAGAGGCGACACCAGAAGAATTGGCAAAAAAATTAAGAATGCCATTAGATAAAGTTAGAAAAGTCCTTAAAATTTCAAAAGAACCTGTTTCGTTAGAAAAACCAGTTGGTGACGAAGAAGATAGCAGTTTAGGAGATTTTATTGAAGACACAAAGGCTTTAGCACCATTAGAGCAGGCAATTAAATCTAATCTAAGTGAAGCTACTACAAAAATTTTGTCTACTCTAACCCCAAGAGAAGAAAGAGTTTTAAGAATGAGATTTGGTGTTGGCATGAATACGGACCACACTCTTGAAGAAGTTGGTTTACAGTTTTCGGTCACTAGAGAGAGAATAAGACAAATAGAAGCAAAAGCTCTTAGAAAATTAAAGCATCCAAGCAGATCCAAACAGCTCAAAAGCTTTTTAGAAAGTTAAAATCTCTAAAAGGGACTGTAGCTCAATAGTAGAGTACTGCATTGACATTGCAGGGGTAGTTGGAGCATAACCAACCAGTCCCACCATTTAATAAGTTTTAGCCTTTGCTAGACATCAAATAAATTATAAGATAATTAAAGTTTAATTTTTTGGGCCTGTAGCTCAGTTGGTTAGAGCAGTACACTCATAATGTATTGGTCGTAGGTTCGAGTCCTACCGGGCCCACCAAAAAATTTTTTTTAATAAATGATTATTTGATAAATTCTCTTAAAGTAGAAAAAAGAGCATTGATATCTCCATCATTGCCCTGAATTATAGAGGAGAATTCTTCTTTTTGAGTTCTTACAAGACTTAAACCTTCAATGATTAAATCTCTGATCAAAGGATTATCTGGATTTTTAGTATAAATTCTCCAATCGACTTTAATTTCTGGCCTCTGTTCGGTTGCAACCAAGATACTATAAACCATTGTATAATTTTCATTTAATTTTTTTTTATCTACTACCTCTATCTCTGGATTTGAGTATTCAGCCAACCTACTTGAAAAAGTTTTTAAAAAATATTGCTCAAAAAGATTTCCATATTCTTTTTTTTGATCGTCGGTAATATTTTTTCTGTATGATCCTAAGGTATAAAAACCTATACCAGCAATATCTACAGTTTCTTTTGCAATAGCTTTGAGTTTTAATATTTTTTCTTCTTTAGAAAATTTATTGTTAAGAGCTTCTGATGCCCTGTTAACAGTCGATTGAACAAAAATATTTGGTTCAATTGAGTAAACTTTAGCAATATTTGAAAAAGAAATTATTAAAAAAATTAGAAGTGTTAAGATTTTTTTTGAAAACATTGCTTTATCTGCTATTTAATTGATTTTTTCTTTTTAACTATTGAGACTCTATTTCTTCCCAGTCACCCTCATACATAATCTCAATTGTTGGATTTGAGTTTTTAATTTTTTGTTGTCTATCTTGTATGTATAAACTTCTCACTGATGCATAAAAGTCCATAGAGTTTTTTTCTAAATTATCTATAGAAGCTAAATTTTTAGCCCTAAAATCTATTCCAGACAGAACTTTTGTCTTCATGTATAGTGAATCACTTAAATATTCGTTATTGCCATGAGTAGAGACATTATAATAAGGGTCTCCACCTAATAAATTTACAAATGAACCGGTGAGATCCCTAACTGTCGATGGTCCTAAAACTGGCAATACAACATAACAGCCTGCACCTATACCCCAAGCTCCAAAAGTTTGCCCATAATCTTCTTTTTCATACTCTGGAAAATTCATTTTTTCAGCCACATCAAATAATCCAAGAATTCCTACTGTTGTATTAACAGCAAACCTAACAGTATTAATTCCAGCTTTTTTAAATTCTCCCTGAAGAATATTATTAGGTACAGTTATGAGTGAAGAAAGATTCACAAGTGCATTGCTCGTTCCACCTCTAACTGCTGTTGGTAATTTTCTATATCCTTTTGCAATTGGTTTAAAAATAGTTTTGTCTAATCCTTTATTTAAAGAAAAAGTAGCTCTATTTAAACCTTCAAAGCAGTCTTTAACCACCACAGGTTTCTTTGACAAGCTGTTCTCTCCATCTGTTCCTGCACTTACGCTTGATGCTAGCATAAAACTTATTAAAGAAGTTATTAAAATTTTTTTCATTAGTTAATCATTATATAATATATTTAAGGAGAAAGTAAATCAGGATTTAGTGGTAAAAGAGACTTAATTATGGCTATAAAAACTATATTAAACTACTCCCCCAATTTTAATGATAAAAAAAGAAGTATAAAAGAAATAAAATTTATCATTTTTCATTACACGGGAATGAAAAAAGAATCAGAGGCCATAAGTAGACTTACAGATATACAATCTGAGGTTAGCTGTCATTATTTGATCAAAAATAATGGAGAAATAATTACTATGGTACCAGAATCTTACATTGCATGGCATGTGGGTAAATCTTCATGGAGGAGGTGCAAGTCTCTAAATAAAAATTCTATTGGAATTGAAATTACAAATCCCGGTCATGAGTTTAACTACAAAAAATTTTCTAAAAAACAAATCATTTCTCTTTTAAGATTAAGTAAGCTTTTGATTAAAAAATATAGAATTAATATTAAGAATATTTTAGGACACTCAGATGTAGCCCCGGAAAGAAAAAAAGATCCCGGAGAAAAATTTCCATGGAAATATTTATCTAAAAATAGAGTGGGTTTGTGGCATACATCAAAAAAAAAAGAGTTGTTAAAAAACAGAACAATTAAAACTACAAATATTGATAAAGAGCTTTTTTTCAATAATTTGTTTAAAATTGGCTATTCAAAAAAAATCCCAAAAAATATGAGTAAAGACAGATATAAAGCCTTTATTATTAAAGCTTTTCAAAGAAGATATAGGCAAGAGCTAATTAATGTAAAGATTGATAAAGAATGCTTACTTATTAGCCAAAATCTTATTAAAAGAAAATATTAAATTTATCTTGAAGTTTTATATTTAAATAATAAATTGTATAGGCCAGATAAATGACTTATCGCTTTAATTTATTTTAAAGAGGAAAGTCCGGGCTCCGCAAAGACACAGTGCCAGGTAACACCTGGCGGGGGAAACCCTAGGGATAGTGCCACAGAAAATAAACCGCCATAACATGGCAAGGGTGAAAAGGTGTGGTAAGAGCACACCGGTTCTATTGGTAACAATGAACGCTGGAAAACCCCACTGGGAGCAAGACTAAGTAGAGGTGACATTGTTGAAAAACTAAAAGCCGTCTTTGGCTAGTCATCAGGGTTAGTTGCTTGAACTTAAGAGTGATTTTAAGTCTAGAGAAATGATAAGTTTAAAAGACAGAACCCGGCTTACAATTTATCTGGCAAACTTATTCACATACTAAATTCATTTAATTTAGAATGTTCACTTTTTGATTTACAATTGAATCAACTTTGTTCTTATTTTTCATTCTTAGATTGTTTTAAAGAACGTATTAGTTAATTGATTTGATAGTCAATATTAATATCAAAAAATGAGAGGAAATAGTCAAAAACAAGCAAAATGAACATATTGACACTATATTAAAAAACCCATAATGTCCCATATATTCCCAAATAAGGAATTTATGAGATATAGAAAATATGTTTTTATCTACTTACGAGAACAAACTAGACAAAAAGGGAAGGGTGTCAGTGCCTGCTAGCTTTAGATCACATCTTTCAACCTTAGGTTATAATGGTGTTATTTGTTATCCATCTTTTAACAATCAATCAATTGAAGCGTGCTCACAAGAAAGAATTGAAATGCTTTCAGCTAGTATTGACTCTTTAAATCCATTTGAAGAAAAAAGAGATTTTTTTGCAACATCAATTTTATCTGAAAGTATGAATTTGCAATTTGATAGTGAGGGCAGAATTTCACTTTCATCAAAATTATTAAAACATGCAAAAATAAAAAATAGCATGTTCTTTGTTGGTCAAGGCCAAACTTTCCAAATATGGGAACCAACAACATTTGAAAAATTTAAGGTAATCGCAAGAAAAAAATCAAATATAAATCGAGCGGGTCTTAAATGGGAAAAACATTTTAATAACAATGAGGGGAAATAAAAATGACAATTAACTTTAAATCACCTGAGATAAAAGAATTACAGCCGAGATTATTAGTTTTAGGTGTTGGTGGTGCCGGGGGAAATGCAATTAATGAAATGATAGATAATGGTTTGCATGGAGTAGAATTTGTTGCTGTGAATACAGATGCTCAAGATTTAAAACACAGTAAAGCCAAAGCTAAGATACAAATTGGATTGAATTTAACAAAAGGTTTGGGTGCTGGTGCAAAAATTGATATTGGACAAGCAGCTGCTGATGAATCTTTAAATGAAATTGTAAATACTTTGCAAGGCGCTAATATGGTTTTTATTGCTGCAGGTATGGGTGGTGGCACTGGAACTGGTGCTGCACATGTCATTGCTAGAGCAGCAAAAGAATTAAATATTTTGACAGTAGGTGTTGTTACACTTCCTTTCTTATATGAAGGACCTTCACGAATGAGAAGAGCTCAACAAGGTCTTGAAGAATTAAGAAAACATGTGGACACAATTATTGTAATTCCAAATCAAAATTTATTTAAGATTGCAAATGAACAAACTACGTTTAAAGAGTCATTTAATCTTTCAAATAATGTTTTGATGCATGGTGTACAAAGTGTAACAGACTTAATGGTAAGACCTGGTATTATAAATTTAGATTTCGCTGATGTTGAAACCGTAATGGCTTCAATGGGCAAAGCTATGATGGGAACAGGTGAAGCAGAAGGAGAGGGAAGAGCAATGAAAGCCACAGAAATGGCAATCAGCAATCCCTTGATTGATGACTACACGCTAAGAGGAGCAAAAGGTTTGTTAGTCAATATTACTGGAGGTGATGACCTTAAGCTTTTCGAGGTTGATGAAGTTGTTAATAAAATAAGATCAGAGGTAGATGTAGAAGCAGAAGTTATAATTGGTGCCATAACAGATCCTTCTCTTGATGGGAAAATAAGAGTTTCAATTGTTGCAACAGCACTTGATGGGCAACAACCTGAAGCTAAATCAGTAATTAATATGGTCCACAGAATCCAAAATAGAAATACAGGGTATTCAGATTTTTCTAGTAACGGTTCTGCTCAAGCATTTAATTTTTCAACCACAGCATCTAGCCCTGTAAGTCATGGAGCTAATGCTTTGAAACTTGAAAATGAGGTGATGGTCGATCCTGATCCATTAGCACATAATTCTTCTTTAGAAGGAGCGAATGAACAAACTATAAACAATCAAGAAACAGAAGTAGGGAGTATTGTAGAAAATAATCTTGCTACGGATGAGTATGAACAATCTTTTTCAGAAGAAGCACTAAACAATTCAAATGAAAGTGCAGAAAATGGTTTGGAGACAGAATCATACTCTAATGGATTGGAAAACTTTGGCGTTGAAGAAGAGACACCAGATTTATTCAATTCAGAAAATGAAAGTACAGAAAGCAAAGATTTATTGTTATCAGAAAATAATAGAGAAAATTCTGAAGATAATGATCTAGAAATTCCAGCATTTTTAAGAAGGCAAAAGAATTAATGGCCCTCAAAAAAATAAATGAAAGCCACCATAATACCGGATATGACAAAACATTATCCAGTATTGCTAAATGAGTTAATTAGTATTATTTCCCCTCAATATGGTGGCACGTTTATTGACTGCACATTCGGTCAAGGTGGATACACAAGAAAACTTTTAGACTTTCCAGATACAAAAGTAATAGCTTTAGATAGAGATTTAGATAGCACAAAAAAAGCAAAAGAAATTCAAAAAAAGTTTGTAGATAGATTTTTATTTAAAAATCTTAAATTTAGTCAGCTTAACAATTTAAAACTAAAGAATGAAAATATAAAGGGAGTAATTTTTGATCTTGGTTATTCTTACACGCAAATAAAAGATCCAAACAAAGGCCTTTCTTTTGAATCAGTTGGAGAGCTTAATATGAAAATGGGTATTAATGATTTTTCAGCAAAAGAAGTTATAAATACTTTAGATGAAGCAGAACTAGAAAAAATATTTAAATATTTTGGAGAAGAAAAAGAAAGCAAAAGAATTGCACACAATATAGTAGAAGATAGAAAGAAAAGAAAAATTACTACAGAAGAATTAGTAAGAATTATAAAATCTTCAAAAAGACAAAGAAACTACAAGATACACAGTGCAACAAAGGTTTTTCAAGCATTAAGAATATTTGTAAATAAAGAAATTAGTGAATTAATTTATGGACTTATTAATGCAGCAAAAATTGTCAAGAAAGATGGAGTTATTGCAGTAGTAACATTCCACTCTTTAGAAGATAAGATTGTTAAGTATTTTTTTAAAAGCTTGTCAGAAAATAAGAGTGTTTCAAGATATATGCCAAAAGAAAAAGAAGAAGTTAATCTTTTTAAATTAGTTAATAAAAAACCTCTGACAGCATCCGAGAAAGAAATTAGTGACAATCCTCCGTCTAGATCAGCAAAATTAAGGTATGTTATAAAAAAAGAGGATTTCTATGACTTTAAAACAGATATTTTAAATAAATTTAACTATTTAATTGAAGTTGAAAATTTTTCAAAAAAATTATGAAAAAAATAATATTAGTAATTTCAATATTTGTACTAATTTTAATCACATCTTTAATAAAAAATTCAACTAAAAAAATTGAAGACAAATTATTTGTAGTTAATGAGAACATTAGATTATTAAAATCTGAATTAGGAGATGTTTTATTGGAGTATAATTATTTAAGTTCTCCAGAAAAACTACTTCAATATCAATCAAATTATTTTGAAAACGATCTAGTACAAAGGAATATTATAAAAATGAAAAAAATTACTATAAATAATAATGATATAATAATAACTGATCTTACCAAAAATCAAAAAAATAATGAATAAAGAAAATAATGAAAATATTGTTTTAGAAGAGCATGAAATTGAATTTTCATATAAAAAAAGTAAGTCGAATTTAAATATTCAATTTAATCGAATAGCTTTTATTTTTTTTATTATTTTTATAATTTCTATAATTTACACAATTCAACTACTTCATCTAGCGTCATTAAATTTAAATAATAAAACTCAAACCATATTATCTAGTAAAACAAACTATAGAGCTGATATAGTTGATAATAATGGAAATTATTTAGTTAAAACTGTCAGTACAATTGATATTGGTATTAATCCTGTTGAGATAATCAATAAAAAACACTTATTAGTAATGATAAGTTATATTTTTCCCAATAAAGATATCAGAGAGATTGAAAAAAAAATTGATAAAAAAAAATTCTTTTATCTAGAAAAAAATATTAAACCAGAACAATATAAAGAAGTAATGTTACTTGGTGATAAATCTATAAAATCAAGCGAAAGATTAACAAGATTATATCCACAAAAAAATTTATTTAGCCACATTATTGGTCAGATAGACGATGATAATACCGGAATATCTGGTATTGAAAAATCTTTTGACGGTGAGTTAAAAAAGATTAAGGAACCTCTTAAGCTGACGGTTGATACTGATATTCAATTTCTAATTAGAGAAGAGCTAGTAAGGTTTCAACCCATTTTTCAAAGTAAAGGAAGTGCTGCAATTCTTATGGATGTAAATAATGGCAATATACTTTCAATGGTTTCATTGCCAGATTTTGATCTCAATAAAAGAAAAGATATTAAAGATGTTAATTATATAAATCGAGCAACAAAAGGAGTCTATGAATTAGGATCAGTTTTTAAAACCTTTACAATTGCTGCCGGTTTAAACGAAGGTGTAATTGAACCAGAGACAGAATTTAAAGATCTGCCAAAAAGTCTTAAGTGTGCAAAAAGGCCAATTAGAGAATATGACACCAAAATGCCAACAGATTTAACTGCTAGTCAAATTTTAATACGATCAGGAAATATTGGCTCAGTTAGAATAGCTCAAAGAGTAGGTTTAGAAAAATTTCCATCTTTTTTAGAAAGTTTAGGACTTATGAGTAAAATAAAATTTGATATTGAGGAAGTAGGAAAACCAATATCTTTCAGGTGGGGAAAATGTCGGTTAGCTACAGCTGCTTTTGGACATGGAATAACAACCACACCCCTACAACTGGCAAAAGGTTATTCCATTGTAACAAATGGTGGTTACGATATTACTCCAACTTTAATAAAGAAAAAATCTCCAAACCAAAAAATAAAAATTTTAAATAATCAAGTTTCTAAAAAATTAAATCCAATATTAAGAAAAATCGTATCAAGTAAGGATGGAACAGCTAATTTCGCAAATATAAATGGTTATGAAATTGGAGGCAAAACTGGAACTGCTCAAAAATCAGTTAATGGAGTTTATTCAAACTTTAAAGTTAATACCTTTGCTGCAGTATTTCCAATATCAAAACCAAAATTTGTTTTAATAGTTTTGTTGGATGAGCCAAAAGCAAATAAGGAGTATATTTACTATTTTAAAGATGGAAGTGGTTGGAAACACAAAGGTAACTGGAGAAATACTGCAGGGTGGACTTCGGTTGAAGTTGCGGGCAAAATTATAGAAAAAATTGGGCCTATTTTAGCCACAAAATATATGGAAGTTAAATAACTTCATGTTGATCGGTAATTACTTTAAAAAAATTAATACAAAATATAAAAATTATTATTTTTCAGGTCTAAGCTTTAATAGTCAAACTTGCAAAAAAGATAATATTTTCTTTGCAATAAAAGGGAACGAAATTGACGGACATAATTTTATTAAAAGTGCAATTAAGAATGGAGCAAAAACAATCGTATCAAACCACAACTATCAAGGGATAAAAGATGATATACTTTATATTAACTCATCAAATACTAGAAAGTCATTAGCAGAAATTTCATATGATTATTGTAAAGAAAAACCTAAGAATTTAATTGCAGTAACTGGAACTAATGGAAAATCATCAATTGCAAATTTTTATTTTCAAATATTAAGATTAAATAAAAAAAAAGTAGCCTCAATTGGGACTCTAGGGATTCAAACTATTTCAAATAGAATGGCTGTTTCAAATACAACCTTAGATCCAATTAAATTAAGTGAATGTTTAAAAAGATTAAAAAAACAAAAAATAGATAATGTAATATTGGAAGCATCTAGCCATGGTCTTAAGCAAAATAGATTAGATGGATTAGAATTTAAAACTGGAATTTTTACAAATTTATCTCATGATCATCTTGATTATCACAAAAATTTCAAAGATTATTTAAATTCCAAATTATATTTATTTAAAAAATTACTTAATAAAAATGCTAATGTAATTACTGATATTGAAATTCCCGAATATAGAAAAATTAAAAATATATCATCAAGAAGAAAGTTGCATTTAACAACGGTAGCAAATGACAAAAGTGCTCTAAAAATAATTTCACATAGATATTTTGAGGATAAACAATTAGTTAAAATTAAATACAAAAATAATTACTATAATTTTGAAACAAGCTTAATAGGAAAAATTCAAATAAAAAATATTTTAATGGCCATGATTGCTGCAGAAAAAAGTAATCTTAATTTTAAACAAATAGTAAGTGTAATTAATAAAGTTAGTTCTGTTAATGGTAGATTAGAAAAAATTGGAAAAATAAATAATAAATCATCTATAATTTTAGATTATGCACATACACCTGAAGCATTAAAAACATGTTTACAAAATTTGAAAGAACAATTTATAAATAAAAAAATCTCTATAATTTTCGGTTGTGGAGGTAACAGAGATCAATCAAAAAGACGTATTATGGGTAAAATAGCAAACCATTATTGTGATAAGATTTATTTAACAGACGATAATCCGAGAAAAGAAAATCCTAAAAAAATAAGATCAGAAATTAAAAAATTAATAATTAAATCAAAAATTAATGAGATACCCAATAGATCAAATGCAATTAAGAAAGCAATAAAAAACCTAAACACTGGTGAGGTTTTAGTTGTAGCA
>CAJQTA010000049.1 GCA_905618895.1 uncultured Candidatus Pelagibacter sp. | reverse complement strand
TCTGTATAAAATAAATAAAAACATCACTATTACTGGAACAAATGGCAAGTCTACAACTGTAAAGATACTTCACAATGTACTAAAAGATCAAAAATTTGATGTTCGATTAGTAGGGAACATAGGAAATCCAATTTTACTTGAAAAAAATATTACCAAAAATACAATTTTTATAATTGAAGCATCCTCCTATCAATTAGAGTATAGCAAATTATTTAAATCAAACTTTGCAGCGATACTAAATATTTCACCTGACCATTTAGAGCGACATAGAACATTAAAAAATTATATCAAAGCTAAGTTTAAAATAGTGAAAAATCAAAATAGTAACGATTTTGCATTCTTAAATACGAAAGATATACATATAAAAAAAGAACTAAAAAATAACAAATTTTTTTCTAAAATAATTAGAATTAATAAAAATGTTAATTTACAGTTTTTAGATAAAATAAATAATCCATATTTCATGACAGAAGGTAATAAAGAAAACTTGTCATTCGTTATTGAGATAGCTAAAAAACTCCATATTAAAAAAAAAATTTTTTTTAAAACTTTAGAAAATTTTAAAGGCCTAAAGTATAGACAACAAATAATTCATAGATCAAAAAATTTAACTATTATTAACGACTCCAAAGCAACAAGTTATTCATCATCTATAAGTATACTCAAGTCTTTAACCAACGTTCATTGGATAGTTGGAGGACTTGCAAAACAAGGTGACAAATTTTTATTATCTAAAAATGATTGTAAAACTTTTAAAGCTTATATTTTTGGAAAAGATAAAAGACAATTCACCAAACAATTAAAAAATTTTATGCTTTGTGAACATTTTACTGACCTAGTTCTTTTAATTAAAAAAATTTTATTTGATATAAAAAAAGAAAAAAATAATACACATAAAATTATTCTCTTTAGTCCAGCAGCAGCTTCTTTTGATAATTTTAAAAATTTTGAAGATAGAGGTAAATATTTTAATAATCTTATAAAAAAATTAATAAATGTTTAATAATAATTTAATCTACAAGCTTTATCATGGGTGGTGGAAAAATATTGATAAAACAATTTTTTTATTAGTACTGTTTCTATTTAGCTTGGGACTATTTTTTTCACTTGCATCAACTTCTTTAATTGCGTCTGATAAACTACAAACTAATAATTATTTTTTCTTCTTTAAACATTTGGCGTATATTTTTCTTGGAATAATTACCTTAATATTTTTTTCATCCTTGAGTGAAAAAAATCTTTTTAGACTTTCAATTTTATTATTTTTTATTTCTTTATTTTTTTTACTTTTAGTTCCAATAGTTGGCACAGAAGTTAAAGGAGCAAAACGATGGCTCGAGTTATTTTTTTTACCACGATTTCAACCTATAGAATTTGTTAAACCTTTTACTATAATTTTACTTGCAACAATCTTAAGTAGTGAAAGAAATATTCATATTTACTATAAATATTTTGTTAGTTTTATTGTTATAGTTCCAATATTTTTCTTGTTGATGATCCAGCCTGATATTGGGCAAACATTACTCATTTTTTTATCT
Organism: uncultured Candidatus Pelagibacter sp.; assembly: GCA_905618895.1. Lineage (GTDB taxonomy): Bacteria > Pseudomonadota > Alphaproteobacteria > Pelagibacterales > Pelagibacteraceae > Pelagibacter. The sequence goes on along the minus strand of CAJQTA010000049.1, from coordinate 5,189 downwards.
TGGCTAACTTTGGTATTTATTTCAGGAATAAGTCTTGTGGTAATTTTTACTTTTTTTAGTATTTCGCTGTCAATTTTAATTTATATGGTCTTCTTTATTCCTAAATTTAAGTACATAAGAAATAGAATTGACTCATTTTTTTACCCAGACACTGGAACACATGGCGCACAAGCAGCAAAATCAGTTGATGGAATCTCAAGTGGTGGTTTTTTTGGAAAAGGAATTGGTGAGGGAACTTTGAAATACAAGGGATCTGAAGCTCATACAGATTTTATAATTTCTGTAATATCAGAGGAATTTGGTGTTGTTATAATTATTTTATTATTACTAATGTTTTTATTTTTTATCTACACAGTATTTAAAAAGCTTTACTTAGAAAAAAACGAAAAAATAAAACTAGTTCTAGTGGGATCAATCACTCTTATTGCATCTCAAGCATTAATTCATATAGGTGTTAATATAAGATTATTACCAACAACGGGCATGACGCTACCGTTTTTAAGTTATGGGGGTTCTTCAATTTTGGGTGTTTCTATTTTATCAGGTATAATTCTTAATTTAACAAAGAGAAAAGTTAACTGAAATGAGAAAAAATATCTTAATTAGCACAGGTGGCTCAGGAGGTCATGTGATTCCCGCAACAATATTCTATGAACATTTAAAAAAAGATTTTGAAGTAAGTGTCACTTCTGACAAAAGAGGAGCTCAATTTTTAAATAGTGCAAAATATAATATAGAGATTATTGATACACCAAAACTATCAAAAAATTTATTTTTATTATTATTTCAAATATTTGTAATAATATATTTAACAATTAAATCTTTCTTCCTTTTAAAAAGTAAAAAAATTGACATTTTGATATCAACGGGAGGCTATATGTCATTACCCTTATGTATAGCATCAAAAGTTTGTAACGTTAAAATATTTCTATTTGAACCAAATATGGTTTTGGGCAGAGCAAATAGATTATTTTTAAGATTTTGTGAAAAAATTTTTTGTTACTCTGATAAGATTAAGAATTTTCCAGATAACTTCAAAAATAAGATTTTAATAACAGAGTCTTTATTAAGAAAAGAATTTTATTCATTAAACCCAAGTAAAAATTTTGATGGTGAAATTAATTTATTAATAATAGGAGGTAGTCAAGGTGCAGAACTATTTGATTTTGCAATTAATGATACAATAATAAAACTTTCAAAAAAATATGAAATAAATATTTTTCAGCAAACTAGTTTCAAAAATTATAAAGATTTAAAGAATTACTATTTAAAAAATAATATTAAAAATGAATTATTTGATTTCAATGAAAATATTTATGATTTTATGCAACGATCAAATATATGTATAACTAGGGCTGGAGCATCAACATTAGCTGAGCTGACTTTTCTAAATGTACCCTATATTGCTATACCGCTGCCATTGGCCAAAGACAATCATCAATATGAAAATGCCGCTTTTTATGAAGAAAAAGGTTGTAACTGGATTTTAAATCAAAGTGAGCTAAATAAGACTAGCTTAACTGGCAAATTGATTCATATCATTGAAAACCAAAGTGAATATTTTGATAAAAAAAAAAATATGAAAAAGTTTAGCTATGAAAATACATGGAATAATATAAATCAAAAAATTATAACTACAATTAATGAAAATTGAATTAGCAAAAACTGAAATTATACATTTTGTTGGAATAGGTGGAATTGGCATGAGTGGCCTTTCTTTAATAATGAAAGGTATGGGTTTTAATGTTCAAGGCAGTGATATTTCCAATAATAAGAATATTGATAGATTAAAAAAAAATAAAATAAAAATTATAATAGGCCATAAGAAAAAAAATATAGAGAAAGCAACAATTTTAGTTATTTCTTCAGCAATTAAAAAAAATAACCCAGAATTAACTCAAGCCAAAAAAAAGCAACTACCAATCTATAAGAGAGGTGAAATGCTGGCTCATATAGTGTCTTTAACTAAAAATATTGTTGTGACGGGATCGCATGGCAAGACAACTACGACTTCCTTGTTAGCTGCGATATTCTCAAAAACTAAATTAGACCCAACAATCATAAATGGAGGAGTTCTTAATTCTTTAAAAAATTCTGCTAAATTAGGTAAAAGTGATTGGTGTGTTTTAGAGGCAGACGAATCTGATGGTAGTTTTGTTCATATACCACCAACGTATTCAATTGTAACAAATATTGACAGAGAGCATATGGATTTTTACAAATCTATGAATGATTTAAAAAATTTATTTATAAAATTTATTAATAAAGTTCCTTCGTTTGGAAAATCTTTTATTTGTATTGATGATAGAAATAATAATGAATTACTTAAAAATATTAAGATAAAAAACTACTATACTTATGGAACAAATCCTAAATCTCAATTCTATATTAAGAATATAAAACAAGTAAAAGAATTCTCAGAATTTGATTTATTAATTAAATTACCAGCAAAAAAAAATATATTAATTAAAAAAATAAGAATTCCACTTTTGGGAATACACAACATTAGAAACTCTACAGCAGCTGTGGCAGTTGCCTCGACAATTGGAATACCAAAACAAATTATTAAAAAAGGATTAAAAGAATTTAAAGGTGTCCAGAGAAGATTTAGTAAGATATTTACTTATCGTGAAACTAGTTTTTATGATGATTACGCTCACCATCCAACAGAAATTAAAGAAGTATTAAACGGAGTAAGGGCAGCATATAAAGAAAATGAAATAATATGTGTGTTTCAGCCACACAGAATATCTAGACTAAAGGATTTAAAAAAGGAATTCAGCATGTCATTTAAAAAAGCTGATACCGTGATTTTATGTCCAATATATGTGGCTGGAGAAAAATTAAAACTAGGTTTTAATTATAATAATTTTGCTAAAGACATTATTAGAAACTCTAAAGTAAAATTATTTTTAGTTAACGATCAATATCAATTAGCAAAGTTTATCAAAAATAATATTTATGGAAAAAAAATAGTTATTGGAATGGGGGCGGGCTCAATTTCAAATTGGATGAGAGAATTGCCTGAATTAATATAATGTTAGTAGATGCAATAAAAAAGTTTTCAGATGAAACAAATATTGATTTTGATTTTAATTATGATTTAAAAAAAAGTAATTGGTTTAATATTGGTGGAAAGACAAAGGTTTATTTTAGGCCAGATTCACTATCAAATTTAATTAAATTTTTAAAAATATTTGGTACTAAAGAAAAAATTTTTACAATTGGAGCTGGATCAAATACGCTTATTAATGACGATATATATAATGGTATTGTTATTAAATTAGGTAAAAATTTTTCTAATACTTCATTGCTACCAAATGGTGTTATTGTTGCTGGTAGTGCCTGTAAGGACAAAAAATTATCTGAATTTGCCTGTGATAATGAAATGGGTGGCCTAGAATTTTTGTCATGTATACCAGGAACTGTTGGAGGTGGTTTAAGAATGAATGCCGGTTGTTTTAGCAGAGAATTTAAAGATATACTGTTATCAGTACAAGCAATCGACAGACTTGGTAGGGTTATCACAATTCCAGCACACAAAATTTTATTTGAATACAGAAATAATGATTTAGCAGAAGATTTAATTTTTTTAAGTGCTTCTTTTAAAGGAGAAAAAAAAAATAAAAGCAAGATAGAAGCTGAAATGAAAAAACTTAGAAAAAATAAAGATAAAGCTCAACCTACAAAAATTAAGACAAGTGGAAGTACTTTCAAGAACCCAGTAACGCAAACCAAAAAAAAAGTTTGGGAACTTATAAGAGAGTCTGTATCTTTAGATACTCGTTTTGGAGATGCATGCATATCTAAAAAACATTGTAATTTTTTTGTAAATAATAATAACGCTAGTTTTAATGATATGAAAAAATTGATAGACTTTGTCACAGAGAGAGTTGAAAAAAAAACAGGAATCAAATTAGAAAAAGAAATAAAAATCTTAGAATAATAATGAAAAAAAAAATTTTAATAATTTGTGGTGGAATTTCTAAGGAGAGAATAATCAGTTTAGAAACTGGAAAAGAAGTAGCTAAAGAATTAAAAAAAAATAAATACAAAGTTAGCACTTGTGAACCAGGAAATGATTTATTAAAAAATATAAATTCATATAAACCCGATGTGATATTTAATGCATTGCATGGTCAATTTGGTGAGGATGGATATATTCAAACGATATTAGAGACTCAAAAAATTCCCTATACACACTCGGGAGTGATCGCATCTTCTATCGCAATGGATAAAGAAATTTCAAAAATGATATTTATTCAAAACAAAATATTAACACCAAAATATATTAAATTTATATACGAAAAAAATGAAAAAAATATTTTGGGAAAAATTGAAAATAAATTGAAATTTCCAGTAGTTGTTAAACCAATTAACGAAGGATCTAGTGTAAATGTTTATATATGTAATAGAAAAAATATATTAAAAAATTTAAAAAAATTAACCCATTATAAAGAAGTTTTGATTGAGGAATTTATTCCAGGTAGAGAAATTCAAGTTGCTATATTAGGAAATAAAAAGTTAGGAACTATTGAGTTAAAACCAAAAAGGAAATTTTATGATTATGAGGCAAAATATAACCCTAAAGCAAAAACAAAACACATTATACCTGTTGATTTGAGTAAAAAAAATTTAAAAAAAATAATGAATATTGCTTTAAAGGCTCACAAAATAATTGGGTGTAAAGGTGTTACTAGATCTGATTTTAAATTTTATAATGGAAAATTTTATTTATTAGAAATAAATACACAGCCTGGAATGACAAAATTATCGCTAGTCCCTGAAATTGCTAGATATGCTGGTATCAATTTTATAGAATTAATAGAATGGATTTTAAAAGATGCATCAGTTAATAGATAAAAAAAATAAGATAATAATATATTTAATATTATTAATTATTCTAAGTACAGTAACTAATAAGTCCCTAGAAAATCAAGACAGTTATCCAATCATTGTAAATAAAATTAATGTTTCGGGCTTATCTGACAATAATAACCTAAAAATAAAAAATGAACTTGGTGATTTATTATCCAAAAATATTTTTTTAATTACAAAGGATAATATTAATAAAAAGATATCACAATACAATCTGATAGAAGAATATAGTGTTAAAAAAATCTATCCAACACAGATTGATATAAAAATAAAACAAACAAAATTTATTGCAAAAATAGCAGGCAATAATA
>CAJQTA010000048.1 GCA_905618895.1 uncultured Candidatus Pelagibacter sp. | reverse complement strand
TGGTACATTAAATCTCTTTATTATTCAGAAAATCAAACTTTTAATGAATTAAGTAATTATGTTTATAATGACTATCATCCACATCTAGGATCATTTTTGTGGTCCTTTTTTAGGGAAGTTTCTATTAATCAACACGAATATGCCGGAAGACTATTTTACATTTTTTTTTACATTACCGGAATATTTTTTATTACGCATGACATTTTTAAAAATAATATAAAAAATAATACTTTATTTTTATTAATAATATTTATAACACATAAATATCTATACTTTTCCGGTCTTCAGGAAATTTTAATTTTTACAACGTTAATCTTCATGTCTAAATTTTTGTATTATTTCATTATCGATAAGTCTTCTATTTATCTTTTTTTTATTTTAATGTGTACAAATTTATTAATTTGGATCAAAGCGGAAGGAATTGCGTATGCTTTAATTAGTTTGGTTGCAATTAATTTTATATCAATACTTAATTTGAAACAAAGGTTTTTAATTAATATTTCTTTTTTATTTATAATTTTTTTTAAAATCTTAATCTATAAATTTTTTCAAATAAAAATTAATGATCAACCATATTATTTTGAGTATATAATTAACTTAGATTTTGAAACTTTATTTTATAAAATTAAAAATATCTTAATTTATTTATCTTACTATAGTTTCAAAAATATCATTTTAATGTGCGTGCCTATAATCATAATTTTTAATTATAAAAAAATTTTTCAAGATGAATACCTTAAATTAATTACTCTTATCTTTTTAATGAATATTATATTTATTTTCTCTGCATATTTATTTCGGGATATGGAGGTAGTTTTCTCACTGAAAACCACTATAGATAGAATTATTTTTTCATCATCAGGATTTTACATTGTATTGATTATTAATGAATTTAAAAATTTTTTTTCAAAATATGCTTAAAGAATAATTCTGGAACAAGCTTATAAATAAACATAATCAATTTCCAATAATAAGGTGCATATACTATAGCTTTTTTTTCTTTATAAGAGTTATATATTATCTCACCAATTTTTTCTGGGGTTGAAACTAAAATTTTGGGTAAGCTTAGGTTCTTAATCATTTTTGTTTTTACATATCCCGGTTTTATAGTAATAACGTTTATATTTTCTTGGTAAAGTCTTTGTCTTAAGCCTTCTAGATAATTAGAAAATCCTGCTTTTGATGAGGAATAAATATTATTCTTTTTTTTGCCTATTTCACCAGCTATTGAGCTAACACCAATTATTGAAGATAGTATGTCTTTGTTTACACTTTTTAAAATTAAACTTTCAATAATTTCAATTAAATTTAAATAATTTATTTTGATTATTTTTTCATACGATTTTTCTGGGTTTTCTAAAAATCCAGCAGTAACTAGTATTATTTTTGGATTAATTTCACTTTGATCTACAAAATTTTTTATTGAAGCTAAGTCATACACATCTAAATTTGATACTTTACACTTAACGTTAAATGACTTTTCTACAATCTCTTTCTTTAAGTGTAATTGCTCCATATTTCTTGAAGCAAGATGAATATTAAATCCATTACTAGCAAATCTTTTTGCAGCAGCAAAACCTATTTCTGAATTTCCTCCAATTATCAATAGCCAAGACATTTATAATCCTAATCTTTGTGATTGTATTGATTTAAACTTGGAAGAAGGGTCAATTTTTTTTTTAAAATTAATAAACTCATTTATTTTATTATAACTTTTGTGAAAAAAAGCTTTTGACATAAATGAATCCTTTGCAAGATAAATTTTTACATTCTGATTCAATAAAATATTTTCAAATTCTTCATAAATAATTAAAAAACCATTTTTCAATGGAATATCAAGAGTAACAGATAGACCTTTTTCAGCAAAAGATAAATAATTATTATTTCCTTGTCCATATTCTTTTAGGGTTGTCAAATATGAATAAATATTTTTTTCTGTGAAAAAATCAAAAATTTTAAATAATATTTCTTTATATTTATCTTCATCTTTAATCAAAATTTGTATTTGAGTAAATCCTTTTTTTCCATAAAATTTATTCCAATTTAAAACTCTATCTAGCGGGTAAAAAAAAGTATCTATATCTTGTTTAACTTTGAAATTATTTTGATGCTTTAAGAAATAAAGTTTATTAAATATTGACATAAAAAAATTGTTCATAAATAAATTTCCAATAAAACTTGGTAGATTAAAGCTTTTTTTTAATTTTAAATTTAAATCATTATCTTCTGAATGATCACCAGAAAAAATTACAGCTTTACCAAAGTTTTTTTTGTTAATTGTATCAAGCCAAGCAACAAGATATTTATTTTCATTTAATTCTCTAAATTTTTTAAGTGTCTCATCGATACTTTTGGTTTTAAAAATTGTTACATCTAAATTTTTAGATTTTATTTTTAGAAGCTTTAATTTTGCTGAAACAATTACACCAGTAAGTCCAGCGCCACCGCAAGTTGCTTTAAATAAATCGTATTCAGATTTATTGGAACAAATATTAATTTTCCCATCTGGTGTTATTATTTTTATTTCTTCCACATACTCCGAAAAACTTCCATCCTTATGATGATTTTTTCCATGTACATCATTTGCAATTGCACCTCCAATAGTTACATATTTAGATCCAGGAGTGACATTTAGAAACCAACCTTTATTTACAATTTTTTCTATTATTTCAACAATGGATAAGTTTGAAGAACACCTTAATATTCCTGTTTTTTCATCAAGTTCAAATATTTTCTTATATCTTTCTAGTGATAAAATATTTTTATATAGTGACATGTCTCCATAACTTCTCCCAAGTCCTCTTGTGATTATGCCTTCATTATTTAATTTCTCTAGAATCTCAATAATTTCTTGTTCATTTTTGGGATAAAAAATATCCGATCTAATTATGTTATTATTTCCCCAACCAGCTATAATCATTTATCTTAATTATTTTATATTTTTTTGATCAATTTATTATAAATTTTAAATTCTTTATGAAAAAATTTTACCAACTATTACGAGTAAATCACTATATCAAAAATTTTTTAGTTTTTGCACCTCTTTTATTTACATCTGGTGTTAATAATACTGATAATTTAATTATTTCTTTTCAAGCATTTTTAATTTTTTGCCTCATAGCGTCAACTGTCTATATTATTAATGACATCTTTGACATAAAACTTGATAGAAAACACCCAAGGAAGAAAAAAAATAGGCCTCTTGCTTCAGGAAAACTTTCATTAACTCATGCCAAATTTATAGTTATTATATTAATCTTTTTTTCGTTAATACTGATTAACTTTAATAGAGAATTATTAAATGTTACTATTTATTATCTGTTGATAAATTTTTTATACACTATTTATCTAAAAAAAGTTCCCTTAGTAGATATATTTACCTTATCATCAAATTATATATTAAGAGTATACGCAGGCTGTGTAGCTTTAAGTGTTGATCTATCAAATTGGATGGCTGTAACAGTTTTTTGTGGAGCCCTTTTTATTTCAGCTTTAAAAAGAAAACAAGAGCTTTTTCTTTATGGTCACACTTCGAGAAAAGTTTTAAAATATTATTCGTTAAATGGTTTAAAAAAAATAGTTGATATTTCCGCAATTTTGTCAATTATATTCTACAGTTTATATGTAATTTCTATTAATGATAAACTTTTTTTAACAATACCTTTAATTATTTATGGAGTAATAAGGTATAATTATCTTTCTGATGGAAAAAATTTTTCAGATTCACCTGTAGATGAAATCATAAAAGATAGACAAAATATTTTAATAATTATAATTTGGCTATTCATAATAATTAACTCAACAATATAAAATGAAAAATTTTTTTACAATATGTTTTCTTTTATTCAAAAACTATTCACTATTGAGAATCTATCAAATAATTGAATCAAAAAAACAAATTTTAAATGGGTTGAGTTTAGAATTTGGTGCTTCAGAAAATATTACAAAGAATTTTTCTAATTTTGCTCAAGGAAGTAATAAATTTGAATATTCTAATTTAGCTAATTTCGGTAATAAAAAAATTATACCCCTTAATTTAAAAAAGAAATTAAAAATGAAATCAAATAAATATAATAATATTCTAATATTTAATGTTCTCGAACATATTGATGACCATTCTGTTTCATTGAAAGAAATAAAAAGAATTATGAAAACAAATGGAACTTTAGTAGGTTCTACGCCTTTTCTATATCAGGTTCATGGAGCACCTAAAGATTATTTTAGATTCACTAAAGATTTTTTTTCAGAAAAATTAAAAGAAAATGGTTTTAAAAAAATTAAAGTTAAATGTATGGGTTGTGGTCCGTTTGTTGCATGTTTTTCAATCATCTACTCTTATATAAAATATTTACCATTAATTAATCATATAATTTTGTTAATATGTTATTCACTGGACTCTACTTTACAACTATTTATCAAAACAAAATTAAATGAAATTTACCCAATTGGGATTTTTTTTATTGCTAAAAAATAAATGATGAAAGTATTTTATTGGTCTCCCTTTTTTACTAAAATAGCCACAATAACAGCCGTAATCAATTCTGCTAAAAGTCTTTTAAGATATAATAAAAAAAACAAATACTCTGTGAGTATTATTAACGCTATAGGGGAATGGAATGATTATAAAAAAACTATTGATGAGAATGTTGTTTTTAAAGAACTTTCAAAAAAAAATTATGTGAAATTAATACCTAAAGGTGGCTTTATAAAAAGTCGATTATCTTATCTATTTATATTTATTGTTAGTTTACCAAAATTGCTAAAGTTAATAAATTCAGAAAAGCCTGATTATTTAATAATTCATCTCATAACATCACTACCGATATTTTTATCTCCTTTTTTTAATAAAAAAACTAAAATAATTCTACGATTATCTGGGTTACCTAAATTAAACCCACTTCGATTAATTTTTTGGAGACTATTTGCTAAAAAAATTTACAAAGTGACGTGTCCTACTGAGTCAACTTTTAAAACTATTATTGAAAGCAAGATATTTGATGAAGAAAAAATCTATTTATTAAAAGATCCAATAATCAGCATAAAGAATATAAATAAATATAAAAATGAAAAATTAAATACCGATATAACTAAAAATAAATATATTTTAGGAATTGGTAGACTAACTACTCAAAAAAATTTTAAACTACTATTGAATTTTTATATTAAATTAATTAAAAAATACCCAGAATACAAACTCTATATATTGGGTGAGGGTGAAGATAGAATTATGTTAAACAATTTAATTGAAAAATATCAATTAAATACAAAAGCTTTTTTATTAGGACATCAAGATAATATCTTTAAATATTTAAAACATGCGGATTGCTTCATATTAAGTTCTCTTTGGGAAGATCCTGGTTTTGTACTTGTTGAGGCTGCCGCAATGAATACAAATATAATCTCTAGTAATTGTCCTAATGGACCAGAAGAGATTATAAGCAACAATGATTTTCTTTTTACCAATGGGTCTTCTGACAATCTACTAACTAAATTTCAAATATATAAAAATAAAAATGCGATAGATTTGGTAAATCAAAAAATTAGAAATAAAAAAAAAATAAAGTTCTATACTTTGTTTCAACACTATAAAGGTTTAAATTCTATATTAAATTAGAATAATGAATAAAATATTAATTTGCATACCCACTTTTTATAGAAATAAGAGTTTAATTGAATGTCTTAATAGTATTAAAAAATTAGAGGATATAGGTTTTTTTGATATCAAGGTTTTAATTGTTGATAATACAACTTCTAATAACTCCTATAAAATAATTAAAAAATATAAAACAAAAAATAAATTTAAAATATTGCAAGAAAATGAGAAAAAAAGAGGAATAGTGAATGCCAGAAACAGATGTTTAAAAATTTCAAGAATTATAAAACCTCAATTCATAGCTTTTATCGATGATGATTGTAAGGTTGATAAAAACTGGTTAAGAAATATTTTTAAGCTATTAAATAAAGTTAATGCAGATATTGTAACTGGACCTCAAAAATATAAACAAAATAATAAAGGAATAGAGAATAATTATTCACTATTATTTGAAAAAAATTATAAGAACAATATTGTAAAAGTTAAGTGGGCTGCTTCGAATAATGTCTTCTTCAAGTGTAGTATTTTAAAGAATATGAAAAATATAAGTTTTGATAAAAACCTTAATAAATTTGGAATTGGTGAGGATCAACTATTTTTTTCTTTAATTAATAAAGCAGGTTACAAGATTTACTGGTCAAAAAATATTTTTGTTACCGAAGAAATACATTCTCACAGAACAAATATAAAGTGGGTAAAAGAAAGATCCAAAAGATTGGGCATACTTGGTCATT
>CAJQTA010000047.1 GCA_905618895.1 uncultured Candidatus Pelagibacter sp. | reverse complement strand
TTTTATAGATCAAAATATTGATACCGGGAAAATCATAACTAGAACTCAATTTAAATTTCCAAAAAATTCACATAACTCATTAGATAAAATGAATAAATTTGCTATTAATTTTGAAGTAAAACAAATAAATAAGTTTTTAAAAAATATTATAAATCAAAAAAACTTTACAATGAAGAATTATGTACTAAAAAATAATAATGAAGCATCATATTGGCCAAGGTTAAAAACAGAGGAAAATTCGTGGATAAATTGGAATTGGGACGCAAAAGATATTTGTAATTTTGTTTCTTCATTTAAATAAACTTATTTTATTGATCTCATTAATATTTTCTGATTTTTTAAATGTGACCTTGCCCTCATAGGGCTGTTATCCCCAAAATGGAATAAGCTGCCACAAGCTGTTGCTGCAACTTCTGTCTTATTAAATACTTCTACTAAGTGATTAAAGTTACCTCCACCACCACATAAAATTACTGGTATTTCGAGAGTTTTACTCATTTTGCTTCCTAACTCAATATCGTATCCTTTCATCATTCCGTCACGATCGATAGAGTTAAGCATGATTTCACCAACGTTGAGATCCTGATATATTTTAGAAAGCTCAAATGGCTCTGCTTCAGTCTGTGTTGTTCCAGAGTGTGTCCATACTCTATTTTGATTAATTTCATTATTATACTTATAATCTATTCCAAGGATAATTGCTTGTGAACCAAATTTTTTAACCGCTTTTTTTATAAAATCATAATTTTCAAATGCTGAAGTATTAATCAATACTTTATCAGCACCTGCTGCTAATATTTCTCTAATGTCACTTAAAGATTTTATTCCTCCACCAACTGAAAAAGGCATTTGTGACTCTTTTGCTGAATTTGAAATAATGTTAAGTAGTGTTTTTCTTGAATTTACAGTAGCTTGAATATCTATAAACATTAGTTCATCAGTATACTGTGAAGTATAAATTTTTACCTGTGAGATTGGGTTACCTGTATCTACGTAATCCTTAAATTTCTTACCTTTTACCATTCTCCCATCTTGAAGCAATAACACTGGTATAATTCTTTTTTTTAACATCAAGCTTTCCAATCAATAAAATTTTTTAATAACACCATTCCTGATGGCATACTTTTTTCTGGGTGAAACTGAGTTCCAAATACATTTTCTCTCCCAACGCATGCAGTAAAATTTTTTCCATAAAAAAACTCAGCTTTAATATCTTCCATTTTATCTGGTACACACGAATAAGAATGAACAAAATAAAAATCAATTTCTTCTTTAATATTTTCTAATAAAGGATGTTTTTTTTTATTTATCAAATTATTCCACCCAACATGAGGTAATTTAAGATTTTTATCGATTTTCATTTTATTTACAGTCCCAGAGATCAAATTTAACCCATTACTTAAACCCTCTTCTTCACTTTTTGAGAATAATAACTGCATCCCCAAACAAATCCCAAGTAAAGGTTTTCCAGTTTCGACATAATTTTTTATTTCAGGCACCCAATTTCTATTATTTAATAGATCCATTCCAGCTTTAAAAGATCCAACACCTGGTAAAATTATTTTGGAATAATTTTTAATTTCTTCTGAATTGGAAAATACCTCTACTTCATCCTCTTTATCATTAATTCTTTTAAAGGCATTTAGAACTGAGGATAAGTTTCCTAGTCCATAGTCAATTATACCAATCATTTTTTTTTATTATTTTCCCTATACCAATCATCAAAATCTCTAGTCTTTTTAGCAATTTTATTTGATTTATAATCTGGTTTATTCGGAGGAATTACGGTTTTATCTATAATTTGATTAAACTCTTCTTCTGTCAAACCAACGTATTCTAAAAAAACTTCCATTGAGGGAGGTTTTCTTCCATCAAACTTTTCATTTGATTTTTTAGCTTCTTCTGGTGTCATCCTATTATTTCTAACATTTAGAGAATTTATTTGAGATACTCTGCTGTAGCCTCTTTTTAAATATTTCACATAGTCACGTGTTCCTTGCATAAAACACTCAATTTTCTCACCGTGTTCATTTAATTCATCTGGTACTCCCTCTAATTCATCATTCTTCCACCCAAGTTCTTTTTTAATCTGTTCTGTGTTCTTATGATGATCCCAGGGTATATAGCTCCCTAGACAAACAGGATTATATTTAAGTCTTTTTAAAGCATCCGTGTCAGGAAAAGTGTAAGGATACAAATCCCTTATATCAACGGGATCATCAGGCTTATCTATCATTCCATGCATATCTTCTGCTGTAATACCTAGGGTTCTAAGCATTAAAAATTTTTCCTCATCTTCTTTTTCAATTTTATTTGAACTATAATCGTAATAATTACTGAATTCTGCCATTGCCTCACCATAAAAAATTAATGGCACTTTATACATTAAAGCTACTCTAATTGGATAAGAATATATTCCAGTATGGCAGTGCCAACAAAAATCTGTTTTTCTTTGAAATGACTCAAGCATAACCTTTTTAACTATTTTCCAATTTGGGGTAAAATCAATGAAATCAACACCTAATTTTTTTAAGGTTGTATGAACATTATCTTGAATAGTCTTTCTAATAAAACCATGATTAAATCTTACTACTAATGGTTTGATCTTATACTCTTTAATTAAATAGTTTAGAGTAAAGACACTGTCTTTTCCTCCAGAAAAAGGAATGATGCAGTCATAACTATATTTACCTCTATTATCTTCTATTACTTCGTCTAATAGTTTTTTTCTACTTTTCCAGTCAATTTTTGTATTTTTAAATTTAGCACTTGCACAAATATTACATCCACCTTTGCTATCAAACTCTATAGTTTCGTATGTTTCTGGTAGTTGACACTTGTTACATTTTTTTAAGTTATCTTTATTTTGCATAGTTTTTTATATTTTTAAGCAAGTAAACACTGCTTGGTAAATTTAAAATTCTTTTTTCTAAATTTTCTGTAGTTTTCATTTCCATTTTTGGGCATAACTTAAATTTTTCGAGTTTATGAAGTGGTTTCCATATCGGTCTCATTGAAAAACCCATGTTATTTGCTTTTTCTAATATTTTTTCTTTTAAATGTGAAATCTTATTATCTAAGATGATAGTTTGGAGCCAGTAATTACTCTTAGCATATTTTGGTTCTTGAAACATTGTAATATCTTTTATATTTTTAAAACCATCTTTATATTTCTTAAATAATTTTCTTTTTATATTTACATAACTTTTAATTCTTTTCATTTGGGCACAGCCCAATGAAGCATTTATTCCTGGCATTCTATAATTATAACCAATATCTGAATATTCATATTTCCATCTATGTGGTTTCTTTGCTGTTGTACTTAAATATTTTAATTTTTTTGCAATTTTTAAACTATTAGTTAATAACGCTCCTCCACCACCAGTAGTTATTATTTTATTTCCATTAAAACTTAACACCCCAATATCTCCAAAAGTTCCCAAATGTTTGTTCTTATATGTGCTACCAAGGCTTTCTGCGGCATCCTCTATTATTTTTAGATTATAATTTTTAGCTATTTTTTTTAACTCTAAAATTTTTGCTGGATGTCCAAACATATGAAGCGGCATCATAAACCTTATTCGTTTTTTTGTGTATTTATTGAAGCTTATGTTATTTTTTTTAATAACTATTTTTTTTAAATATTCCTCTAATTTTACCGGGTCTATTCCAAGGGTTTCTTCTTCTACTTCTACAAAGTGTGGTATGGCATTACAATATCTTACTGCATTTGCTGCAGCAACAAAATTAAGGGAAGGCAATATAACTTCATCATTTTCATTTGCTCCCATTACAACTAGCGCAAGATGAATTGCTGATGTTCCATTTACAGTTGCAATAACATATTTTGCTTTCGTAAATTTTTTTAACATGTCTTCAAATTCAGTTACATAATTTCCAACAGAAGAAACAAAATTTCTACTTAAACACTCTTTTACAAATTTCCAATCTTCCTTCCTGATATCTGGCTCATGTAAATATACATTGCTTTTATTGTGAAAATGTAAAGCTCCAATAGTTTGATTTAATACTTTTATTATTTCTAAAATTTTATTTACTTTTTTCATTAATTAAATCTTCTAAACACAGGCTTAATAGTGTGGCCTTTTAAAAATTTTTTTACACCAAATTTTAGGGCTTTTTCATATATTTTTAATGTTTTTTCTAAAGCTATAAGAGTTTTTTTTAAAGTTTGATTATTATGCCTGTACGAAATAGATATCCAGGGCATAAGAATATTTTGGTTTAACATCTCTTGAATGAATAAAGTTCTAAATTCCAAGCTATTATTTTTTTTACTATCTAGGCAATTATAAAGCGGTGAGCATGCAATTCCTGAAAAATAAAAAAATTCATTAATTCCAATTTTTTTTGCAATTTTATTTCCTTCTAAAATAAGTTTAGCTCCATATTTCCAGTTATGACTTATCACATCATTTTTTTTTAAAAATTTAACTGTTTCTGTAAATGCTGCTAATC
Organism: uncultured Candidatus Pelagibacter sp.; assembly: GCA_905618895.1. Taxonomy (GTDB): domain Bacteria; phylum Pseudomonadota; class Alphaproteobacteria; order Pelagibacterales; family Pelagibacteraceae; genus Pelagibacter. The sequence goes on along the minus strand of CAJQTA010000047.1, from coordinate 37,834 downwards.
CATTCATTTCCGCACCATGTGTGGTTGATAATAAAAAAACTCTTTCTTCATTGATACTGGTAATAGATCCCAATTCCATGATCTTTTTTTTCCCACATACAGCTGAAACTGAAAAGCCATTTGCCATTGCTTTGCCAAAAGTACTAATGTCAGGTTTTACTCCATAAAAATTTTGCGCACCATTTATGTGCCACCTAAACCCTGTGATCATCTCATCTAAAATAAAAACTATATCATTTTTATTACAAATTAATTCTACTTGTTTCAAAAAATGGTTTTCTTTTTTAAAATTTCTATTACACTTTTCAAGATTACAACAAGCAGAATCATTTTTATTAATCTTGGGGCATTCGGTACTTGAAGGTTCTAAAACTACACAGGCTATTTTACCTTTAAATTTCGTTATTTGTTTTTTTAAACTCTCAATATTATTGTAATGAAATTGTTTAGTTAATCTTTTAGTTTCCTCAGTTATTCCACGGGGAACTTTGGTTGAGCCTATAAACCAATCATCAAAAGAGAAAAAAGGCTGTTCTGCACACCTTAATATAATTTTTCTACCTGTATAGGCTCTAGCAAGTTTTACTGCTGCCGTAACAGCCGTAGAGCCATTTTTTGTAAATTTAACCATATCTGCGTGTTTTATTAATGCTACGAAAGCTTCTGCTGCTATTAATTCTGTAATAGATGGTCTGGTAAGATTGTTTCCTTTTTTGATAGCACTTATTGCTGCGTTATTAATTGAGTTTTCAGCATAACCAATATTTACAGACCTCAATCCCATTCCATAATCAAGATACTTTTTTCCCTTTTGATCAAAAATGTATACTCCTTTTCCTCTTTCAAGTATTGGGGGAGCATTTTCAGGGAACGTGTCGTAGCCTCTTGAATAGGTGTGGGCTCCACCTGGTATTACTTTTAAAAGCCTATTAGTAATTTTATTTTTAACCTTCATTTAACCATCAATCTTTTTTCAATAACAAAACCCTGTAATACTAATGTATCTAAGCCACATGTATGAAATGTTCTAATCGCATCTGAAGGAGTCATTACAATTGGCTCTCCGTTTAAATTAAAAGATGTGTTCAATAAAACAGGAACATTTGTTATTTTATAAAATTCTTCAATTAAATTATAAAAATCCAAATTAAATTTTTTATTTACAGTTTGCACTCTCGCTGTTCCATCCACATGAACAACTGCAGGTATCTTTTTTTTCCACTCATTTTTTACAAAAACTGCTTTTTCCATAAATTCTACTTTAGTTTTTTTGTCAATTTTAAAAATTTCATTGGCTTTTTCTTCAAGAACAGCTGGCGCAAAAGGCCTAAACGTTTCTCTATATTTAACTGCAGAATTAACTTTTAACTGTGTATCTAATTTTCTTGGGTCTGCTAAAATTGATCTATTCCCTAAGGCTCTATGGGTAAATTCCATTCGATTTTGAAACCAACCAATTAAATGTCCATTTGAAATTTTAGTAGCTATATAATTATTAATATTTTTAGGCTTAAAATAACTTAAATTATATTTTTTTAACGTAGACTCAATTTCTTTGTTAGAGTAACCTGGGCCAAGATAAACCTTACATTCTTTATTTGATTTTTTTCCTAAATTATTGTTCTCTAAATATGTGGCTCCAATAGAAACTCCAAGGTCATCAGGCCATGGTGGAATAAAGTTATTTTTATAAATTTTTTTATTTTCTAATAAACCATTAAATACGCAATTCATTGCTGCACCACCGGCTATAACAATATTATTAGATTTACCTCCATTTTTTTTTGTTATTTTAAGCAAATGAAATACAATTACTGTAAATGCTCTTTGTAAGGCACCAGCTATTTCATGGTGTTTCTTTGTTATTTTTTCGTTTTTACTTCTGGGGTTTCCAAATAAAGATATTAATTTTTTATTATAAAAATTAGGTTGTCGATCAAATAGATAATAGTCAAAATATGTAAGATCTAATTCAAAACCTTTTTTTGTTAGTTTGTAAATTGAACTCATTTTTTTATCATAAATATTTTTATTTTTCGAAAATGATGCTAAGGCCATAGTTTTCCATTCGTCATTATCAGGTTTAAAACCTAAGAAATCAGTAAAGGTGCCATATAAAAGTCCTACAGAATGAGGATAACTTATTGAATTAGTATTAATAAGTTTTTTACCATCATAATAACCAAAAAGACAAGTTTCCTTTTCACCATGTCCATCAATAGTTAAGTAATCACATTTCTTAAAAGATGAAACAAATATAGCAGATGCTGCATGACAATCGTGATGGTTAAGATAAACTATTTTAGTATCATCAAAACTCACTGTCATCTTTTTTGGTGCATCAGAATTAATTGCCTTCATTACATTTGAAGGAATATTACTGAGCATTTCTCCTCTCCAAGAAATATTATTATCCCATCTGCTGGACGCTGAATTAATATTTATTCCAGGATTCCATGGCACTACAATTCTATCGAGATCTTTCCATTTAAGTTTAGCCTGCTCTAAGCACCAATTAGCAGATTGTATAGGAAATTGAGTTGTCCATTTTTGTCTGGTAAATCTTTCTTCAGGTGCAGCTGCTATTAATTGTCCATTTACCATTAGTGCTGCAGATGAAATATGTGTCCATGGATAAATTGATAAAATTTTCATAGTTAGTATTTAATTAATTGATCTGGTTTATAATTATTTTTTGATACCTTGTTCAATAATTTTTTGATTTGCATGGGGCTAATACCATTTCCTGGTCTTTTTATTGTCAGATTATCTAAAGTAAATATTTCTTTTTTTTTAATAATTTTTTTTGCTACAATGCTTTTTCTAGCTATATTTAAATTTTTTATTTCACATTGTTGAAGTTCTTTTATTCCGTTGCCTTTAAGCGACTTAAAATCTCTAATTAAATCAACCATTTCTTTAAATTTATCTGGCTCTAAGGAAGCTTTGTGATCAGGACCTTTCATTTTATTACTCAATGTAAAGTGTTTTTCTATTATTTTAGCACCGAATGAAACTGCTATAACTGGCGCTATAATTCCAGACGTATGATCTGAATAACCCACATTAATTTTAAATTGATCACTTAAAGTTTTAATACATTGTAAGTTTGCATATTTTTTTTCAACTGGGTAATCGGTCACACAATGAAGTAACGTTAGTTTATTTTTTAATAATCTTAATAATTTATAATTTACAACTTCAACATTATTTTTCTTATAATTAAATACTTTTGATCTACAAATTACATTTAGTGCATTTAAAATCTCTTCTAAATTCGCCATACCTGTCGATAGGATAATTTTATGTTTCCTAAGATTAATTTTTTCTAGCAAGAGTAAGTTTGTTATTTCTCCTGAGGGAATTTTGATCAAATTTTCCTTAAGTTTGTTAGATAAAAAATCAATACTATTTTCGTCAAACGCCGATGATAAAAAAAGTATTTTATTTTTTTTTGAGAAGAATTTTAAATCAAAATAATCTTTTTCTTTTAACTCAAGCTTTTTTAACATTTGATATTGAGTTTCTTTAATTCCAGTATTTTTTATTTGGTATGGCGCTCGTTTCGATTTTTTTGTTGAAAGGTTCTTTGCTAAAAAATGTTGAAATTTTACTGCATCTGCACCTGATTTTTTTGCAGCTAAAATTAGTTTTTTAGCTAATTTAACATTACCATTATGATTTACTCCTATTTCAGCAATAACAAATATTTTTTTTTCCATTAAATTATTAATAATTATAAATATTTGATTTATAAACTTTAATATTCTCTCCTTCACTAAACCATTCAATGGTTTCTTTTAATCCTTTTTCGTATCCTTTTTTTCCTTTATATAATGGTATCCAATTTAAATATTTTTTAGCTTTTAAATTTGATGACAAGAGTCTATTAACTTCACTTTTTTTAGGCCTAACACGCATACGATCTGTTACAACTTCTATATCTTTATTCATAATTTTTTTTATAATATTTAAAGTTTCTCCAATTGAAAAATCTTGCCCTGTTCCAAGGTTAATAGTTTGCCCTAAGCATTTTTTATTATTAATAGCAGAAATAAATCCATTTACAGTGTCACTTACAAAAGTAAAATCTCTTCTGGGTGTAAGAGAGCCAAGTTTTATTTTTTTTTTGTTTTGGACAATTTGAGAAATTATTGTTGGAATTGCCGCTCTTAGTGATTGTCTAGGTCCAAATGTATTAAATGGTCTTAAAACTAAAACTGGAACATTAAAAGAATTATAATATGACATTGCTAATTGATCGGATGCAATTTTTGTAGCCGCATAAGGCGACTGGGCATTTAAAGGATGTTTTTCAGTAATAGGTATAAATTGAGCACTTCCATACACTTCACTGGTTGAGGTTTGGACAAAGAGTTCAACGTTATTCTCTTTGGCGGCCTCTAACATATTTAATGAGCCCACAACATTTGTTGTAATATAACTTTTAGGCGACTTATAAGAATATGGAATTGAAATAAGTGCTGCTAAATGAAATATTATATCTATCTTTTTACTTTCTTTTAAAACAAAATTTTGATCGCATATGTCCCCAGAGATTACTTCAATATTATCTTTTATTGATTGGGGCAATGTATCAATCCATCCCCAAGAATTATTTATATTGTAGGGTACTATTGTTTTAACTTTATGGCCCTGTTTCACTAATTTTTCAACAAGATGAGACCCTATGAAACCAGCTCCTCCAGTAATTAAAATTTTTTTCATTTTCTATTTAGTTCTTTTCTAAGTTCGTCATATTCTTGCATTTTTCTTTTCATAAAATTAATAGAGAGTTTAGTTTTGTAAGAAAATCCCTGCGGTGTTAAAATATAGAAATACCCAATCTTATTTTCATTTTTTTTAAAATTATTAATTTTAACTAGTCCTTTATTGTGAAGTGCTTGCAAGCAATAATTAAGCTTTCCCAAGCTAAACCCAAGTTGAAAAGCAAGTTCCCTTTGTGAGGAGCCTGGTTTTTTATCTATTTCTCTCATTACATTGAAATGATCAGTGTTTATCCCTGAATTTTTTCTTTTATCTTTCATGGTGTTCAATTTATGAACAATATAGAGTTCTATCTATAGTCAGTCAATTAAAATTGTTATTCATTGTTTTTAAGTCTATTTAAATCCATTGTATGTCTTAAATTATTGCGCAATTGGTGATTTACCATCTCTTTGAAGTAATCGTTCTCTGGCAAGTAATTGTCAACAAGATCTGATGCCTCCCTCCAAAATTTATCAATATCAACAAATAAGGAAATGTCATAACGAGTTGGGAATAATATATTATCTACAAAGCATAAGTCCGAAACTAAAAAAGAGAATATTTTTGCTTTTTCAATTTGTTCTCTTGAAACTTGTTTAATATTTTCAAAATTTTCCAATTTTTTAAAATATTCTAATTCATTTTTAGGCATCTGTTTTTTAAATAAAAAATCTGAATAATCACTTCGTGCGGCTAACAAACTTTTTTTCCCATATGCTGTGTATTCAAAACCTACCGAACCATTATTTGTAACAACATAATCTACAAAATCGTTTAAAGATCTGTGAGAAATATCGTTAGGTGCAAGCTTAATGTGCTCAAATTTTGATGCAATAGAATTAAATTCTTTGACAGTATTAGTCTCAGAATGAATATATTCAATTTCTGCAGGGTGGGGTTTTACTAACCAATTATAATTTTTATCTTTTGTTATAAATTTTAATGTTTTTCTAATCCAGGTTAAATTATCTCTAAATATTCGCCAACCAGACAAAAAATTTCCATCTATAAATGCATGTCCAAATATACAAACTATTTTTTTCTTTTTATCCCAATTATATAAATTACAAATTTCTTCTTTAGAATATACTTTTTTATTCTCGTGAGCTAAGTCTCTACTTCCAGAATAATCATCCTTTAAATTTCCCTGAAATCTCTCTTCTAATAATTTTGATCCCCTCTTAATGGCTATTTCTTTATAATTATTTGATATATTGTTAAAAATACTTTCTGACGGCTCACTCCTAAAGTTAAAAATTTCTTTTTTTTCTGAAAAAACTCTTATAGTAATTTTTTTTCCTGCACCCAAACGTGAATAAACTTTACAGTTATTGTTAATAAAAAACTGGTAAATTATATTACCTGGTATAAATTGTGTCTCTGACTGAACTAAGCCTTTTATTTGATAATTCTTAATCACTTTTTTACAAAAATAAACAGTCAATAATGCTTCAGACAAAAAATAATAAAACTTAAAACTAAATTTATCTATTGCTGCAATTCCTGTGTGTCTTACAATATGTTCATAAATTGGTTTCCCAAAATTAATTCCATTAATTTCAAAATTTAAAAATTCATCTATAGATTTTATATTATTGATTATTTTTATAGCTTCTAGAAAAAATTTTAATCTTAAAAATAAATTATTCTTATCTAGGTAAATTATCTTATTAATCCCGTAACTTCGCAAAACTACTTCACTTCCTATATCTCCTTTTAAAATAAAACCAATTTGGTTATATCTATAATAATCAGATACATATTTGCCAATCATAGACTCGCCAACAGCTCCTGCCGGGTGAGAGTAAATCCAACTACTTACTAAAATATTATCTTTAGATTTACTTATATTTTTAATTTTATTTTCAATCCATTTTTTTTTATTATTTATAATAAACTTTCTAAAAGATTTATTTCTATAAGGATTGCTATCTCTATTTACTAAAAAAATAAGATAATAAATAACCCTGAATCTTGCTAAAATAACAATAAGATCTTTTAATTTTTTAAAGTTTTCTTTTGCAAAGTATGCAAAAAATAAAAATATATAGTAAATATTTTTAATCATTTGTCTAATAAGTGTTTATAAATCAATAATTTAATTTATTGTTCATATTTTGAACAATATGTAATAGAGTATATAAATAAAATTTATTATCAAGTTATAATGATATCTGAAAAATATAGAACACTAATATCCAATACTGGCACTGAAAAAATATACTTTTTATTTTTTAGCTCAATAATTGTTGTTTTTTTTGAAATGTTGGGAATTGGCTCAGTACCAATCTTTGCCTATATAATAATTGATCCTGATTTATTTTTGAAAACTTTGTCAGAAAAATTTAATATTTCAATAAATTTAGAAATAGAGAAAAAAAAATTAATTATAATGTCTGGGATTATATTTTTTATAATATTTTTTTTAAAAAACTTAGCTATTGTATTGTTAAAGTATTTGGAGTTAAAAATTGTTAAAAATTTTAGACTAAGATGTACTAAAAATATATTTAATTATTTTTTAGAAATGCCTTTTTCTTACCACTTAAATACTAATCCGGCAGTAACAATAAGAATAATTAATTCTGATGTTCACCATGCATTTAGCTTCTTACTTTCTAAAATGAGATTAATTAGGGAATATGTTCTTTTATTATTCATTGTTCTAGGCCTTATATTAATTGATCCTGTGACTTACTCTTTATCTTTTTTATTTTTTGCTCTGGTAGCAATTCTATTTTATTTCATTTACAAAAAGGTTATTACAAAAAGAGCCACACTTTTTCAGGAAAAAAGTGCAGAAAACTTACAAATTTTAAATCAATCATTTTATTCTATTAAAGAAATAAAAATTTTTAATAAAATAAATTTTTTTAATAAAATTTTTTATAAAAATACGAAAATACTGGAGGAAATAGGTCTTTTTACAACTTTCATAGCAACTATTCCAAGACATATTTATGAACTGATGGCAGTTTTAATGATATTGTTTTTTACTTTAACTTTAGTAATAATGGACCGTTCACAAAGTAGCATTATACCTATAGTCTCTCTTTTGGTGGCTAGTGGAGGTAGATTTATACCCGCTTTTAATATGATATCTTCTTCTATGTCATCCATAAGGTTTGCTCAGCCAATGTTTGATAAAGTTATTCTAAATTTAAATTCACTTAATAATCTTAATGCAAATAAAAAATTAAAAGAGATTAATAAAAGAAAAAAAGAAATTACTTTTAATAATAAAATACAAATTAATAACTTAAGTTTTGATTACGGTAAAAAAAAAATCTTAGAAAATTGCTCATTTGATATTAAAAAAGGAAACGTAATTGGTATTATAGGTGAGTCGGGGGAAGGTAAAAGTACATTGATTAATTTAATTGTTGGCCTTTTGAAGCCATCATCTGGCAAAATTTCAGTTGATGAACTAAATATTGATGAAAATTTAATTAATTGGCAAAAAAAAATTGGGTATATTTCTCAGGATGTCTTTCTTATGGATGATACAATAAAATCAAATATCTGCTTTGGTTTAGAGGAAGAAAAAATAGATAATAAAAATTTTAATAAGGCTTTGGAACAAGCTCAAATCGCAAAATTTGTTAGTAGCTTAAGTGAAAAGGAATATACAAAAATTGGTAATCTTGGATCAAGAATTTCTGGGGGCCAAAAACAAAGGATAGCAATAGCTAGAGCTCTATACTTAAATCCTGAAATTTTAGTTCTTGACGAAGCAACTAGTTCATTGGATATGGAAAATGAAAATAAGATTCTATCTGAAATAAATCAAATTAAAGCTAATAAAACAATTATTATAGTATCTCACAGGAAAAATACATTAGCTTCATGTGACTATATTTATCTTTTAAAGAATAAAAAAGTTTCTTTAGTCTCAAAAAATCAATTAATAGATATGGAATACCCAAAATAAAACTAACATATTATGAAAAATATTTTCTTTATAGGATCGGGAGGACATTTCAAAGAAATATTTAATTGGTACAAAGAGCAGATAAAAATTAAAAATTTAAAATCTAATATCAAGGGTATAATTGATGACAGATCAAAACTCAAAATAGAAAAAAACTCAAAACTTAAAATTCTAAATTCAGAACAAATTAAAAATGAAAAAAATAATTATCTAATTTTGGCATTGGGTTTGCTTGATAAAAGAAAATTAATTTTAAAAAAATTTAAAAACTATAATTTTGAAAATGTAATACATCCTAGTGCTACAATTTCTCAAGAAGTAAAATTTGGCAATGGCTCTGTGTTTGCCCCAAATACAGTAATATCTGGAGATGCTAAATTAGGAAATTTTAATAATTTAAATCCAGCCTGCATAATATCTCATGACTGTGTTTTGGGAGATAATAATTTTCTATCTTCATCAACATCATTGATGGGAAATTGCCATATAGGTAATAATAATTTTTTTGGTTCTGGAGGCACAATGATACCAAGCACCTCATTAAAAGATAATAATATAATTGGTGCAGGTGCAGTAATAACTAAATCATTCCTAAGCATGAACACCATTGTCGGTGTTCCAGCTAAAAAGATTAAAAAAAATTTTACCAAGAGTGTCTGAATTGTTGTATGTAAATACATAATAAAATTCATTAACCTTGCTTAAAGCAAGTAAAAAAGTTTTTATCTGATCTTCATAGTTAATGTTGTTCTTGGTCACTGGATGAAAAGTTACTAATGCTATTTTTTTTGTAAATATATTAAATTTTTTTTTGTCATTATTTTTTCTCCAATTCATTTTTAAGTTCATTGTATTCTTGTATTTTTTTTTTCATAAAATTAATTGTTAATTTAGTTTTATGTGTAATGCCACGTGGGGTTAAAATATAAAAATAATTATTTTTTGACATGGCATTAAATTTATTTGGATTATTTTTAAAATTCTTTAATTTAACGAGGCCTTTTTTTTGAAGAGCGTTTAAACAGTAATTTAATTTCCCCAAGCTAAAGCCTAAATCTTGAGCAAGAATACGTTGATTTAAATAGACTTTTTTATCTATCTTTCTTAATATATCAAAATGATCTTGTTTATTTTTCATATTTGTTCAATTATTGAACAATATAGATTTACAACCTATTGTAAATAGTTAATAAATATTATAAATATCCAATTATTGAACAATCATATATGCCGAAAAAAAATTACCTTATATGGATATCTTTCAAAGAATGGTATTAGATCGAAAAAAAAAATTGAAGGAAATGGAGTTCTCAAAATAAGCCCATAACAACATGCAAAATATTTTTTATAAGCAGAGAAAGACATTTTAAAGAAAATGATTAATAAAATAAAAAAAATTATATTCAAAAAATATTTTGAAAGAAAAATTCTATTATTGGGGAGGTCTCACTTTTTGAACTATAGACCTAAATACACATCTTTAAAAAATATTTCCGACCTTGATTATAAAGTTTTTTCTCAAAATGGAGAGGACGGTATTATAGATTATTTGCTATTTTCATTAAGTATAACCACACCAAAATTCATTGAAATTGGCGTTGGCGATTACACAGAGTCAAACACAAGATATTTATTTGAAACAACTAATTCAAAAGGATTAATAGTTGATTGTATCAAAAATTTAAGAACTGAAGTTTTAAAAAATACTAAATTATGGAAAGGAGATTTAAAAATTATAGAAGATTTTGTTAATTCAGAAAATATAAATAAAATATTAGAAGAAAACTCGTTTAATAAAAAAATTGATTTATTTAGTCTTGATATAGATGGCATTGATTACTGGATACTAAAAAAAATTCCAAGTGATTTTAGTAAAATAATTGTAGTTGAATACAATTCAAACTTTGGACATGAGCTTGAGGTAACTGTACCAAATATAAAAAAATTTAACAGAACCAAATATCATTATTCAAATTTATGCTTTGGAACATCCCTGAAAGCATTGATTAATTTGTTAGAGAAAAAAAATTACACATTTGTTGGAACGGATATTTCAAAACTGAACGCTTTTTTTGTTTCTAATTTAGAATTAAATAAAATTAGTCTAAATATTCCAAATAAAAACGATCTTCAAAAATTTACCGATTCAAACCTTCGTGAAAGTAGAAACGAGAATGGCCACCTAAGTTATTTGTCTGGAAATAAAAAAATAAATGAAATAAAGAATTGCAAAATTGTTGATGTTTCAAATGATAATGAAAAATTATTAACAATAAAAGAATTATATAATCTAAAATAAAAAATATTTAACCGATGTTAGATTTAATCTCTAATTTTTTTTGCTAAAATAAAATGCCAAGGTAAATGAACTGGTCCTGAAAAAGTTGTGTTTTTATTTAATTCTGTTCTCATAGTGTAACTCCCCCTTCTTCCATTCTTAATTTTTGGTAATTTTACTTTGGGATAAAATTGTGTTGCTTTATCTAATCTATAGCCATATTTTTTGAAAACTTTAGAAATTTCTTTTAAGGAAAAAATATTAAAATCACCATCACTTCCTTCTCCGGAAGGTAAATCTTCATAATCTTTTATGTGAATTTGAATATCTAACGGTCCATTATAAAATAAAGAATTAATAGCAATCCACTTTGGTTTTAAGTTACTCATAAATTTTATTGGGTCTTTTGCGTTTTTAAAACAACAAAAAGTTTGTATGCAAGTTATACCATCACAGTTTGCTATAAATTTATTAGTATTTTTTTTTAAGATATTAACTTTGAAAAAATTAATATTATCTTTTTTATTTATTTTTTTTGCTTCTTTAATTAACCTTGAACTATAGTCAATACCTGTAAATTTTACCTGACTATTTTTTTCTGAAAAATAACCTAAGTGTGACCCAAGCCCAGTACCAACGTCTACTACATGCATTGTTTTTTTGGAAAGAACTCTGTTTGATTTTAAAAAATTATAAAAAGCTATAGTGCTTTCATATGTTTTTATTTTTTGATTATGTTTTAGGATAAGTTTCTTATTTTTAACCCAATTGTCTTGATTTCTTATTTTCATAGAAGACATTCAAAATAATTTTTTAAAAATTTTATTATTTTATCTCAAATTTTAATATAGAAAGCAACTTTCTCTAGCACGTTTTTAACGTTCTCTAGCACGTTTTTAAAGACAACTAATAATTATATTTATATCGTCAACATATCTAAAAAAGTTCAAACTTTAATAAAAATTTTTCAGTGCATAAATCAAGCCAATTGAGCTATTAGTACTGGTCAGCTACACGCATTACTGCGCTTCCACATCCAGCCTATCAACGTGGTGGTCTACCACGGCTCTATAGGAAGAACTAGTTTTGAGGTGAGTTTCCCGCTTAGATGCTTTCAGCAGTTATCTCTTCCATACTTAGCTACCCTGCACTGCGGCTGGCGCCACAACAGGTCCACCAGTGGTATGTTCAACCCGGTCCTCTCGTACTAGGGTCAACTCCTCTCAATTCTTCTACACGCATAGCAGATAGGGACCGAACTGTCTCACGACGTTCTGAACCCAGCTCACGTACCACTTTAATTGGCGAACAGCCAAACCCTTGGGACCTGCTCCAGCCCCAGGATGTGATGAGCCGACATCGAGGTGCCAAACACTGCCGTCGATATGAGCTCTTGGGCAGTATCAGCCTGTTATCCCCGGCGTACCTTTTATCCGTTGAGCGATGGCCCTTCCACTCAGAACCACCGGATCACTATGACCGACTTTCGTCTCTGCTCGACTTGTCAGTCTCACAGTCAGGCAGGCTTATGCCATTGCACTCTACGAACGATTTCTGACCGTTCTGAGCCTACCTTCGCACGCCTCCGTTACTATTTGGGAGGCGACCGCCCCAGTCAAACTACCCACCATACAGTGTCTTGATGCCGGATGACGGCATCAGTTAGATATCAAGAAAAACAAAAGAGGTATTTCACTGGTGACTCCACAAAAGCTGACGCTTTTGCTTCAAAGTCTCCCTCCTATGCTAAATATGTTTTTCCTAACACCAATGTAAAGTTGCAGTAAAGGTGCACGGGGTCTTTCCGTCTAACTACGCGAACTCCGCATCTTCACGGAGAATTCAATTTCACTGAGTTGATGTTGGAGACAGCGGAGAAATCGTTACGCCATTCATGCAGGTCGGAACTTACCCGACAAGGAATTTCGCTACCTTAGGACCGTTATAGTTACGGCCGCCGTTTACTGGGGCTTCAAAAGTTAGCTTGCACCAACCGCATTAACCTTCCAGCACCGGGCAGGCGTCAGACCCTATACATCCACTTACGTGTTAGCAGAGCCCTGTGTTTTTGATAAACAGTCGCTTCTCCCTGGCTTGTGCCACCCTTTTATAGTTGCCTAAAAAAGGGTCTTCCTTATCCCGAAGTTACGGAAGCATTTTGCCGAGTTCCTTCAACATCATTCTCTCAAGCGCCTAAATATACTCTATTAATCTACCTGTGTCGGTTTCGGGTACGGTCTAATGATGGAGCTATTTCTTGGAACCTCTTCGCGGCAAGTTCAATCCATTAAGAACTCACAACTTACGAGATCCGTCACTACCATCTGGTTAAGGAATATTAACCTTATTTCCATCGACTACGGCTTTCGCCCTCGCCTTAGGTGCCGACTAACTCTGCGCGGATTAACCTTGCACAGAAACCCTTAGATTTTCGGCGACGAAGTTTTTCACTTCGTTTATCGTTACTTATGTCAGCATTCGCACTTCTGATACCTCCAGGATCCCTCACGGGTATCCCTTCGCAGGCTTACAGAACGTTCCGCTACCCCTTACAAAATTCGAAAATTTTGTAAAGCCACAGATTCGGTACATGATTTTAGCCCCGTTACATCTTCGGCGCAGAAACTCTATTAGACCGGTGAGCTGTTACGCTATCTTTAAAGGATGGCTGCTTCTAAGCCAACCTCCCGGCTGTTAAGGAATTTCCACATCCTTTCACACTTAATCATGATTTTGGGACCTTATCTGGTGGTCTGGGCTCTTTCCCTTTCGACCATGGACCTTAGCACCCACAGTCTGTCTGCCGAAGAACAATGTCTAGCATTCGGAGTTTTATTAGGTTTGGTAAGAATCTCTTCCCCCTAGCCCATTTAGTGCTCTACCTCTAAACATCTATTTATTCGACGCACTACCTAAATAGTTTTCGCGGAAAACCAGCTATCTACGAATTTGGTTGGCCTTTCACCCCTTACCACAAGTCATCCAAAGACTTTTCAACGTCAACTGGTTCGGTCCTCCGGCAAGTGTTACCTTGCTTTCAACCTGCTCATGGTAAGCTCATTCGTTTTCGGGTCTAATTCATTAAACTAATCGCCCTATTAAGACTTGCTTTCGCTGCGCCTACACCTAGATGGCTTAAGCTTGCTTAATAAATTAAGTCACTGACCCATTATACAAAAGGTACGCCCTCACCCTAAAAAGGGCTCGGACTGATTGTAGGCATGCGGTTTCAGGTTCTATTTCACTCCCCTAATAGGGGTTCTTTTCACCTTTCCCTTGCGGTACTAGTTCACTATCGGTCACTGAAGAGTATTTAGGCTTAGAGGGTGGTCCCCCTATATTCGAGCAAGATTTCTCGTGTCCCGCTTTACTCAAGAATTTTGTTAAACATTACTCATACGGGACTATCACCCTCTGTGGTTAGCTTTTCCAAACTATTCAAATTTTTTTAACAAAACTACTGGCCTAGTCCGCGTTCGCTCGCCACTACTAACGGAATCTCAATTGATTTCTTTTCCTCTGGTTACTTAGATGTTTCAGTTCTCCAGGTTGTCTCTTTAAACCTATGTATTCAGTTTAAAGTACCACATAAAGTGGTGGGTTTCCCCATTCGGAAATTTTCGGATCAAAACTTACATACAGCTCCCCGAAACTTATCGCAGTATATCACGTCCTTCATCGGCTTTCAGTGCCAAGGCATCCGCCACACGCCCTTAAACGCTTGATTTATGCACAGAAAAACTTTTTCTGTGTTGTGATCAAATTTTTATTTTGAACATTAAATAATAACTTTTAATGTTCGGATATAGATATTGATATAAATTATTTTTATTTACAGTTTTAATAACTAAATGTTTCCTGGTGGAGGATACAGGGATCGAACCTGCTACCTCCTGAATGCAAATCAGGCGCTCTCCCAGATGAGCTAATCCCCCAGTTAAGATTGGTGGGCCGAGAAAGACTCGAACTTTCGACCCCACCCTTATCAAGGGTGTGCTCTAACCAACTGAGCTACCGGCCCTACAAGAAGGAAACATTACTTTAAGAAGAGAAATGAGGACGGTCAACATTACCGATGTATATTATTTAGAATAAAATTTTACTTTTATTCATCCTTAGAAAGGAGGTAATCCAGCCGCAGGTTCCCCTACGGCTACCTTGTTACGACTTCACCCCAGTCGCTGACTATACCGTGGTCAAGGGTTTAAAACCTTGCCTTAAGGTAGAACCAACTCCCATGGTGTGACGGGCGGTGTGTACAAGACCCGGGAACGCATTCACCGTGGCACGCTGATCCACGATTACTAGTAATTCCAGCTTCATGCACTCGAGTTGCAGAGTGCAATCCGAACTGAGGTATCTTTTAGGGATTTGCTTAACGTTGCCGTTTTGCTTCCTGTTGTAGATACCATTGTAGCACGTGTGTAGCCCAACACGTAAGGGCCATGAGGACTTGACGTCATCCCCACCTTCCTCCAGCTTATCACTGGCAGTTCTTTCAGAGTGCCCAACTTAATGATGGCAACTAAAAGTGAGGGTTGCGCTCGTTGCGGGACTTAACCCAACATCTCACGACACGAGCTGACGACAGCCATGCAGCACCTGTGTTTCGTCCGGCCGAACCGAAAACTCTAATCTCTTAGAGTCGCGACGAACATGTCAAGTGTTGGTAAGGTTCTGCGCGTATCTTCGAATTAAACCACATGCTCCACTACTTGTGCGGGTCCCCGTCAATTCATTTGAGTTTTAACCTTGCGGTCGTACTCCCCAGGCGGTGTGTTTATCGCTTTCGCTGCGACACTGAAAATAAATTTCCAACGTCTAACACACATCGTTTACGGCATGGACTACGAGGGTATCTAATCCTCTTCGCTACCCATGCTTTCGTTCCTCAGTGTCAGTAATGATCCAGAAAGCTGCCTTCGCAATTGGTATTCTTTCTAATATCTACGAATTTCACCTCTACACTAGAAATTCTGCTTTCCTCTATCATACTCTAGCTGAAAAGTTTTGATGGCAGTTCCAGAGTTAAGCTCTGGGATTTCACCACCAACTTTTTCAACCACCTACGAACTCTTTAAGCCCAGTAATTCCGAACTACGCTAGGTCCCTTCGTATTACCGCGGCTGCTGGCACGAAGTTAGCCGGACCTTCTTATTCGGGTACAGTCATTTTCTTCCCCGACGAAAGAGCTTTACAACCCAAAGGCCTTCTTCACTCACGCGGCATCGCTGCATCAGAGTTTCCTCCATTGTGCAAGATTCCCCACTGCTGCCTCCCGTAGGAGTTTGGGCCGTGTCTCAGTCCCAATGTGGCTGATCATCCTCTCAAATCAGCTATAGATCACAGTCTTGGTAGGCCATTACCCCACCAACAAACTAATCTAGTGCGGGCTCATCCAATGGTGCATAAAGCTTTCTCTGTAAAGACTTATCCGGTATTAGCACAAGTTTCCTCGTGTTATTCCAGGCCAAAGGGTAGATACCCACATGTTACTCACCCGTCTGCCACTAAGTATTGCTACTTCGTTCGACTTGCATGTGTTAGGCGTGCCGCCAGCGTACGTTCTGAGCCATGATCAAACTCTCAAGTTTAAAAACGGCGCACACTAGCTTCATATATAAATTTTAAGAATAAAATTTATATGTTCTGAAGTGTGTACGACAAATTTTGGTAACCTTAACCGTCCACACTTCTCTTCTTAAATTTTTACTTTTTAAATAGCTAATTGGGTCTAAAAAGCCCAATAATCCTCACTAATCTATTGAATAAACAATATTTTTTAGAGAAAGTGTGCTGCTTATAAGCTAAAATAAAAGTAAATCAAGCATTTAACATTTTAAAAAATGCTCAAAAGAGCACATAAATTAAAGGTTTTTTTTGATTTTTTTACATTACTAAATTATTAATTAAAATAAAAAATGAAATTCAACATAAAAATTCTATTAAAAATAGTAAAAAAAAATGCCGAGATTTCATTTTTTATTTTAACACTTATAGTAGCAATAATTAGTACGCAATTTTATAATAATCAAAAGAAGATAATTAGTAAAAATTATAAAGATGTAATTTACAATTCTTACTTTCAAAAAAGTTTAAATTATATTTTTGATAACTTAAACCCAAAATATACAAAAATTAATCATAAAATTGCTAAAAAAGAAACTTTTTATTCAATATTAAATAGTTATCTTGTTTCTAACAGTGAAATTACAAAATTAAAAAAAAGTTTAGATAGGGATATCAATTTAGACAGCCTTAAAACTAATCAAATTATAAAATTTACTTTTGATAGCTCTAAAGATAAAAAAATAACATCTTTTTTATTCCCCATATCTAGAACTAAGAAAATTCAATTAACAAGAAATTTGAATACTGATTTATTTGATAAAAAAATAATTATCACAAATCTTAATAAAAGAATTATTTTTAAAGAAGGTAAAATTTTATCAAGTCTTTACAAAACAGGAATGGATTTAGATATACAGCCTAACATAATTGTTGAGTTTGCAGGAATTTATGGATTTCAAGTAGATTTTCAAAGAGACATTAGAAAAAATGATAGTTTTCAAATTATGTACACCGTATTTGAAGATGATAATGGTAAAATTTTTGAAACTGGTGATGTTATTTTTTCCAATCTTAAATTAAGTGGCGTAAATAGTTCATTATATTATTTTGATAAAAAAGGAAGTGAAGGTCATTATGATAAAAATGGAAAGAGCGCAAAAAAAGCATTGATGAAAACTCCAATTAATGGTGCAAGATTATCTTCTGCATTTGGTATGAGAAAACATCCTATTGATGGTTTTAATAAAATGCATCAAGGAACTGATTTTGCTGCACCTATGGGAGCACCAATAATGGCCTCTGGTGATGGTGTCGTCGTTAGAGCTAGGTGGTGTGGAGGTGGTGGAAACTGCATTAAAATAAAACACAATTCTACCTATCAAACTATATATGCTCATATGTCTAGTTTTGCTCGTGGGATGAAACAAGGCTTAAGAGTTAAACAGGGTCAAATAATTGGCTATGTTGGTTCTACTGGAAATTCAACTGGTCCTCATTTACATTATGAGGTTGTGAAAAATGGAAAAAAAATTAATTCTCAAAGATTAAAACTACCGTCAGGTAAGGCTTTAAAAAATAAAGAAAGAAAATTATTTGAAATTAAAAAAATTAAGTTAGATGTTTTAAAGTCAGAGCTAATTTTAGGCTTAAACTAACTCGTAGCCGATTGTTTTTCTATTGGTTTTAAATTTTTTTTATCTTCAGATTCTTTAGAGATATCTTTTTTTTCAGAAATATTCTTTTCTTCCTCAAGCTTTATTGGGGTAACAACTTCTGTTGTAGGGGCATTAACTTTGGTTATTCTATTATCTTCTTGTTCTTTTTGTATCCTTGTAAAGTGATCAGCATGTTGAAAGTAGTTTTCGGACAAAACCCTGTCTTCATTTGATAGGGCTTCTCTTGCTAAATCGTTATATTTTTCAATTAATTTAGATGCGTTATGGTTGTTTCTTCCTGGGACTTTTCTATGAAAATTATCATTATTTGAAAACTTTGATCCCTCATCATTTCTTCTAAACGGGGGTCTTCTATTGTTGTTGCTTCTAAACGGAGGTCTTCTGCTATTGTTGTTATTTCTAAATGTTACCATATGCTTTAATCGTTTAAGTTTAATTTTTAGTGCTAATTATGCAGCGATCGTTATTTCCATAATCTTTAAGAACTTTGTTTATATAAAATCCTTCTTTTTTTAATATTTTTTTAACTTCATTTTTTTGATTAAAACCAATCTCTAAAATAAGTTTACCATTTTTTTTTATCAGATTACTTGCTTTACTTATAACTTTTCTGATTTTTGAAAAACCATCAAGTCCACCATTTAGAGCTAACTTTGGTTCAAAGTTAACAACATCTTTATCCAAATATTTTAAATTTAACAATTCAATATATGGAGGATTTGAAACAATTAGATCATATTTGCCAATTGCAAAATTGTCAACATCTGAATTATAAAATTTAGACCTATTGCTCAGTTTGAGTTTTTTTGCATTAAAATTACTTACATTTATACTTTTTTGAGAAATATCTATTCCTGTTCCATAAAAATTGGCTCTCTCTTTTAATATAGATAGTAGAATGCATCCTGATCCCGTTCCAATATCAAGAACTTGTAACTGAGAGTTTTTTGGATAAATTTTTAGAACTTGCTCTATTATTAATTCAGTATCTGGCCTTGGAATCAAAACATCTTTATTTACATAAAATTCGTTTTTCCAAAACTCTTTTTTGTTTATTAAATAAGCAATCGGTTCACCTTTTTTTCTTCTTTTAATTAATTTGTTAAACCTATTTAAATGTTCACTTTTTAAAATTTCTTTTGGATTTAAAATAATATGTTTTTTTCCTTTATTGATTAATTCAGATAAAAGTATTTCACTATCAAGAAAAGGATTTGCAATTTTATTTGCTTTTAAAATGTTTGCACCTTTGTTTAAAATACCTTCAATATTCATTTTTAACTTAAGTTACTTAATTTTTCTTCTTGGGCTTGAAGTGTTAAGCTTTCCACCATTTCATCAAATATTTCTCCTTCTAAAAACTCTTCAAGCTTATGAAGGGTTAAGTTAATACGGTGGTCTGTTACCCTGCCTTGTGGAAAATTATAAGTTCTAATTCTTTCAGATCTATCACCAGTCCCAATTTTACTTTTTCTATCTTGTGATCTTTCTTGATCTATTCTTGATCTTTCTAAATCATAAAGTCTTGATCTTAAAATTTTCATACCCTTTGCTTTATTTTTATGTTGTGACTTTTCATCTTGTTGCGATACAGATAACCCTGTCGGTATATGGGTAATTCTTACTGCACTATCTGTTGTATTAACTGACTGTCCTCCTGGTCCACCAGCTCTAAAAACATCAATACGCAGATCAGATTCATTAATTTTTAAATCAACCTCTTCTGCCTCTGGTAAAACAGCAACCGTTGCTGCTGATGTGTGGATTCTACCTTGAGTTTCAGTGTCTGGAACTCTCTGTACACGATGTACTCCACTTTCATATTTTAAAGTTGAATAGATATTTTTCCCCTTAATAGATGCAATCACTTCTTTTAATCCACCAGCTTCACTTTGTGACATGCTAATTAATTCTAACTCCCATTTTTTTTTATTACTCACTTTCTCATACATCTTAAAAAGGTCAGCAGCAAATAAGCTTGCTTCCAAACCACCAGTTCCTGCTCTAATTTCTATAATGGCATTTTTTTTATCTGCTTCATCTTTTGGTAATAAAAATAACTTTAATTTTTTTTCAATTACTTCATTTTGAGATTTGAGTTCTTTTAATTCTGTTTCAACCATTACTTTAAATTCGTTATCACTGTTGGTATCTTCTAATATTTTTTGTAAATCTTTTTTTTCATTTTCAAATGAAAAGTATTTTTTAGCATCTTCAATTATTTCATTTAAATCAGAATATTCTTTTGATTTTTCTGCAAATAGTTTTTTATCTATTTCACTGGCTGATAATTCTTTCTCTAATAAAGAGTGATTAGATATTAAATCTTCTATGGTTTTTAATGGGATCATTATAATTTTTTATCAAACTCTGCTGCTTTTTTTTCGACTTCACTTACAACTTTTGATATTATGTCTTCTGATAAGACTTTTTCACTTTGAATTCCAGACAAATAAAGCATATTACTACCTTTTCCACCTCCAGTAATACCAATATCGGTCATTGCCGCCTCTCCTGGACCATTAACTACACATCCAATTATAGATAGTGTTATAGGAGTTGTTATATGAGAAAGTTTTTCTTCTAGCGTTCTTACTGTGTCTATTACCTGAAATGCTTGTCTAGCACAGGATGGACAAGATATAATTTTTACACCTCTGTTCCTTAAGTTTAAAGACTTCAATATCTCATTTCCAATTTTAATCTCTTTAGGGGGGTCATCAGATAAAGAAATTCTTATGGTATCTCCAATTCCGTCCATTAAAAGTGCACCCAGTCCTATTGATGACTTTATACTTCCAGAAACAAAGCTGCCTGCTTCTGTAATGCCTAGATGCAAAGGATAATCACAAACTTCTGATAATTGCCTATAAGCTGCAATTGATAAAAAAACATCTGATGATTTTACACTTATTTTAAAGTTAAAAAAATCCTGATCTTCTAAAATTTTAACATTTCTCAAGGCACTTTCTACTAGAGCTTCAGGGCAAGGTTCTTTAAATTTTTCTAAAATATCTCTTTCTAATGATCCAGCATTCACCCCAATTCGTACCGAGCAATCGTTATTTTTTGCTGCACTTAAAACTTCATGAATTTTTAATTTGTCTCCTATGTTTCCAGGATTGATTCTCAAACATTTTGCACCATTTTCTGCTGCTTCAATTGCTCTTTTATAATGAAAATGTATATCTGCAACAATGGGTATAGCAACGTGCTTGACTATTTCTTTTAACGCAGTGGTAGATTCTTTATCTGGACATGAAACTCTAACAATATCTGCCCCTTCTTCGGCAATAGCATTAATTTGGTTAATAGTGGCTTTAACATCTGTAGTTAAAGTATTGGTCATTGATTGAACTGATATTGGATTATCTCCACCAACTTTAACATCGCCAACATTAATTACTTTAGTTTTTTTTCTTTTTATATCTCTAAAAGGTCTAATACTCATAGTTTAATCTAATTTGAACTCTTTATGAAGAACGGCAATAGCTTTCTTGACAAGTTTATTTGAAATTAAAACTGAAATTTTAATTTCTGAAGTTGAAATCACCATAATATTAATTTTTTTTATCGCTAGTGCTTGAAACATTCTATATGTGATTCCAGGTGTAGTAATCATTCCAACACCAATAATAGATACTTTTGATACATTTTTATCACATGTCAATTTTCTATACAGAATTTTTTTATTTTGATTGATTAATTTTTTAGTTTTATTTGCATCTTCCGATTTAATAGTAAAAGTTAGATCTGTTTCTTTTCCATTTAAAGATATATTTTGTACAACCATATCAACATTTATATGATTAAGAAAAAGTGGTTTAAATATAGAGGCTGCCACACCAGGTTTGTCCTTAACACCAATAATAGTCACTTTTGAGTCATTCTTTGTTGAGGTAATTCCCGTTATAATTTTATCACTAAAAGCTTTATTATTACCTGTAATCAATGTTCCTTTTTTTTTTATAAATGAAGATTTAACTGAAAAATTTATATTATTTAATTTAGCATCTTGTACTGCTGTTGGTTGCATGACTTTTGCTCCAAGAGATGCCATTTCGAGCATTTCATCGTAAGAAATTTTATTTATTTTTTTTGCTTTTGAATGATTTCTGGGATCTGTAGTATAAACACCATCTACATCTGTATAGATATTACACTCATGTGCTTTAAAAAATTTTGACAACATTATTGCTGATGCGTCTGTTCCACCTCTGCCCAATGTTGTAATTCTATTTTCTGAATTAATTCCCTGGAAACCAGTTATAACAGGTATTCCACCAGAATTAATAAATTTTAATATTCTATTTTTATTTATCTTATTAATTCTTGATCCTCCGTAAGGCCCTTCTGTAAGAATTGGAACTTGCCAAGACATCCAAGATCTAGCTTTATATCCAAGATGCTTTAATCTACCTGCAATTAGTGCACAAGCGATTTGCTCACCAGATGACAATAAAACATCATATTCGGAAGCATCAAAGTTATTACTCAATTCCAATGTTTTTTTTATTAGCTCATTAGTTGTTCCACTCATTGCTGAAGGGACCACAATTACGCCGAGTTTCTTTTTTTTATAAGTGGCTATTATTTTTGCTACTTTTTTGATTCTTTCTAAACTACCTACTGAAGTTCCTCCAAACTTTAATACAATAATTTTCATTGATATTTTTTTTAATTAAATCTAAATTTATTGATAAAATACATGTTAATTGTTATGTCCACAAGTCATCAATTATGAATTCAATAAATAAAAAAGAAGTAGAAAAATTTTCTAAAATTGCAGAAGAATGGTGGAATCCGAATGGAAAATTTAAACCATTGCACAATTTTAACCCTATAAGAATTAAATACATAAAAGAAAATATAATTAAAGATTTGAATTTAAAAAATTCAATCAAACCTCTAAAGAATATTAATATTTTAGATATTGGATGTGGCGGAGGGCTCTTAGCTGAACCGATGTGTAGATTGGGTGCTAACGTAGTTGGTATAGATGCATCAAAAAAAAATATTCAAGTTGCGAAATTTCATGCAAAAAAAAATAAGCTTAAAATTAACTATAAAGCAGCATCACCAGAGTCTCTAAATACAAAAAAGAAATTTGATGTAATTTTAAATATGGAGATAGTGGAGCATGTTGAGGATATAGATTTTTTTATTAAAGAAAGCTCTAAATTATTAAAGAAAGATGGAATAATGTTTATTGCAACTTTAAATAAAACATTAAAATCATATATATTTGGAATTATTGGTGCAGAATATATTTTAAAGTGGTTGCCAATTGGGACTCATGATTGGCAAAAATTTATCAAGCCAAGTGAGCTGATAAAAATTTCAAAAAAAAATAATTTATTATTAAAAAAATTAGATGGTATGGAATTTAACCTACTAGATAATAACTGGAAACTAAGTGATGATACTTCTGTAAATTACATTGTAAAATTACTAAAAGTTTAATTATTATTATCTTTCAGCCAAGGAATTACTTCTGCTTCAATTCCTTCTTCTCTTAATTCTTTTAGCTCTTCTTTAGAGGCTGAGCCATAAATACCTTTTAATTTTTTTTTATTTTTATAATGAATCGAACGAGCTTCATATGCAAAATTTTCGCCTACATAGTTAAAGTTTTTTTTAATAAATTTTTGATACTCATTAATTGTTTTCTTTATTTTTTTGTATTTATCATCTTTAATTTTTATTTCACCTTCACTTTTAGATGTGAATACACTAGGTGACATCAAGGTTTTTTCTACCATTAAAGAATTACATAAATGACAATTAAGATATTTTTTTTTTTTTAGTTTTTCGTATTCTTTTGAAGAAGCAAACCAGCTATCAAACAAATTATTACAATCTTTACAAATAAGTTTGTACTTAATCATAATTAATTAACTTCTATAATCTGCATTAATTTCAATATATTTTTTAGTTAAATCCATTGTATATGCTGTAAAGTTTTTTTTACCTATATTAAGATCTACTATAATATCAATTTTTTTTTCTTCTTTCATATATACGGCGGCGTCATCTTCAATATATGATTTAGACAATTGACCTTTTTCAATAATCTTAATTGGTCCCAGCTTGATTGATAATTTATTTATCACAATATCTATATTTGCTTTACCTATGGCCATTACAATTCTCCCCCAGTTAGGGTCATTGCCTGCAATGGCGGTTTTAACTAAAGGTGAATTAGCAATTGAAAAAGCAATTTTTTTTGCGTCTTCTTGTGTCCTAGAACTGTTTACTTGAATTGTAACAAATTTTGAAGCCCCTTCCCCGTCTGCTGCTATTCTTTTTGCTAAATTTAATAATACTGAATGTAATGCTTCATCAAATAATTTTATTTTTTCATTTTTAATATTTTTAATACTTGGGTTTTTTATTTTACCCGTTGAAAAAATTGAAACCATGTCATTAGTACTTGTGTCACCATCACAACTAATTGCGTTAAATGTTGTTTCAATATTTTTTTTAAGTAACTTTTGTAAGATATCATTCGAAAGACCTGCGTCTGTAAAAATATAACCCAATGTTGTTGCCATATTTGGGTAAATCATTCCCGATCCCTTGGCAATTCCATATATCTTAACTTTTGTATTACCAATTTTACACTCCTCCATTGCAAGCTTAGGCTTTAGATCTGTTGTCATTATACCCAAACCAGCCTTCATCCATATTAACTTATTTTGGGTATACTTAATTTTATTAATTAAACCTGGAATATGTTTTTTTATTTTTTCAGTTGGATATTTTTCTCCTATAGTGCCAGTACAACCAAAAAGAATCTCACCAGGTGTAACTTTTTGCGGATAATCCTCATCTATTATTTGTTTTTTTGATAACTGTGAAGAAAGTTCTTCAGCTACTTCCTTTAGACCTTGATATCCTCTTGGACCTGTAAAGGCATTTGCATTTCTTGTGTTGATAATCAGTGATTTTATCTTTTTACATCTTAAGTTTAGATTCCATTTTATATTCTCTGAAATTATTTTTGATTGCGTATAAACTGAAGCAAAATTTGCTCCATCTCTAAAATAAAACATAACCAAATCATCTCTATCATTGCCATATAAATTTGCACTAATTGTTGATATTGAGAGCCCATCAATATGATCTAAATCCTGGAAGTCATTCATTTTGGACATTGTACCTTGTGAATTCATAAAGTTTTTTAAGTTTATTGCCATACTATTTAAAATATTTATTTAATACCTATATTAAAAGTTATAATTAATTAATATACCAAAAAAAAATGCTTAATCCTCTAAATTTTCTTTCAAAGTTCATTAAATCAAGCAATCAGAAGGAGCTTGATAGGATTTCCAAAATAGTTGAAAAAGTAAATTCCTTTGAAGATGAAATCAAAGAAATCAAAGATACAGATTTTCCAAAGAAAACTATTAAATTAAAAGAAAGAGTTAAACAGGGAGAAAATATTGATGAATTATTACCTGAAGCTTTTGCGCTTGTAAGAGAAGCTTCTAAAAGAGCCCGTGGTGAAAGACACTATGATGTGCAGATAATTGGTGGTGTTGTTCTTCACGAAGGTAAAATTTCTGAAATGAGAACTGGTGAAGGAAAAACTTTGACTATTACACTTGCTGCTTACTTAAACGCATTAAGTGGAAAAGGAGTACACATAGTTACTGTAAACGATTACTTAGCCAAAAGAGACTCTTTGGAAATGGGGGAAATTTATAAATTTCTGGGTTTATCTTTTGGTTATATAAATAATGATCAAGATGATGATGATCGAAAAAAAAATTATGCTCATGATATTACATATGCAACAAATAGTGAGCTAGGATTTGACTACCTAAGAGACAACATGAAATTGTCAAAAAATCAAATGGTACAGAGAGAGCATTTTTTTTCAATAGTTGATGAAATAGACTCTTGTTTAATTGATGAAGCTAGAACACCCTTAGTCATTTCTGGTGCTACTGAAGATAGGACTGAACAATATCTTGCAATAGATAAATTGGTTAAAAAATTGATCATAAGCGATTATGAAATTGATGAAAAAGATAAAAATATTTTACTTACAAATCAAGGTATAAACAGCGTTGAAAAAATTTTTTCGGATGCAGGAATCCTAAAAAATAATAATTTTTATGATCCTGAAAATCTAGGATTGGTTCATCACGTAAACCAATCTTTAAGGGCAAATCACTTATTTGAAAAGGGTAAAGATTATATAATTCAAGATGGCTCATTAAAAATCATTGACGAACTTACAGGTAGAATTTTAGAAGGTAGAAGGTTTGGTGATGGGCTTCATCAGGCTCTTGAGGCTAAAGAGCGAATCGATGTACAGGCAGAAAATCAAACCCTGGCATCAATTACTTATCAAAATTATTTTAAACTTTATAATAAAATCTCTGGATGTACCGGAACTGCTGCAACTGAATCTGAGGAATTTTATGAAATATACAATTTACCTGTTGTAATCATTCCTACTAATAAAAAAATGATTCGTAAAGATTGGAATGATCAAATTTTTAGAACAGAGTTAGAAAAAAATAAAGCTATTGTTGAAAAAATTGTAGAGTGTAATAAATTAGGTCAACCAATTTTAGTTTTTACATCTAGCATTAATAAATCAGAAATTTATTCTAAACTTTTGGATAGTGCAAAAGTTAAACATACAGTTTTAAATGCAAAAAATCACGAAAATGAAGCTGAAATAATTGCAAACGCGGGCAAACAAAATTCAGTAATTATTACTACAAGTATATCTGGAAGAGGTGTTGATATTCAATTAGGTGGTAAAAAAGGAAGCCAACCAGAAGAAGATCTAAACTTGAATAAAAATAAAATTAAATCTTTAGGTGGTCTATTTGTAATTGGTACTGAGAGAATGGAGTCTAGAAGAGTAGATAACCAGGCAAGAGGAAGGTCTGGCCGTCAAGGTGATGAGGGAAGTTCTGTTTTTTACGTAAGTCTAGAAGATGATTTAATGAGAATTTTCGGTTCAGATTCCATGAATAATATTCTTGAAAAACTTGGCTTAAAAGATGGTGAAAGTATTGATCACCCATGGATAAATAAAGCTCTAGAAAGAGCCCAACAAAAAGTGGAGTCTAGAAATTTTGATATAAGAAAAACTTTATTAAAATTTGATGATGTTTTGAACGATCAACGACACGTAATATTCTCCCAAAGAAATAACGTGATGAATAGCGAAGAAATATTCGATTATTCGGATCAATTTTTATCAGAAATTATTGAAAATTTGATAAGTCTAAGGCCTCAAAACAGTGAATTTAACAATCAATTAAAAACTTTATTAGGAAAAAGTTTTGAGGAAAAAGATATTAAAAACCTTGCAAATTTAAAAGATAAAGAGCTCAAAGAGCAAATTAATTTAAAATTTTTAAATACAAGAAATGAAAGAATTAATTTTTTAGATAAAGAAAAAGCAAAAGAAATAGAAAAAAGTATTTTTTTGCAAAGTATAGATTTAAACTGGAAATCTCATATTCAATACCTTGAACAACTAAGACAGGTAATAGGTCTTAGATCTTATGGACAAAGAGACCCTCTGGTTGAATATAAGAAAGAAGCTTTTGATCTTTTTGAAAACTTATTAAATAAATTAAAACTAGACTTTGTTACAATTTTAATGAATTTAAAAATAGTACAAGAGGAAATTAAAAAAACAGAAGAAATTAAAAAAACTAAGATAGATCCAAAATATGTCGGGAAAAAAATGAGCAGAAATGAACCTTGCTTCTGTGGGTCAGGTAAAAAATTTAAGCGTTGTTGTGGGTCTTTATAGAAAATAAATAGACGAAAAAACTAATAATAAAAAAATACCTAGAAAAATCAAATTATTCCTATTTTTAAAATATTTTTCAATAAAAACATTGATATTATTTTTTTTCATACTTAATGCGTCTATATCATCTAGCTGACTAACAAAGCCTTTATTTCTTCCTATTTTTAAAAACTTATTCTTCCTGTGGTTTAAAACTTCATCTCTAGCCATATTAACAAATTCGTTTAAATTATTTTCAATTGATTTTCTTACATTGTCTAAAATTAAATCTTTATCTCTATGGGCTCCACCGGCTGGTTCAGGTATAATTTCATCTATAACCTTTAATTCTAAAAGATCTTTAGCAGAAAGCTTCATTGCTTTTGCTGCATCTAGCGTTCTCTTTGGATCTCTCCATAGAATAGTAGCGCATCCCTCTGGAGAAATTACAGAATAAATTGCATTCTCCAACATTATAACTCTATTTGAAGAAGCTAGCGCAATTGCTCCACCTGATCCACCTTCACCAATAACAATTGCAAATGTTGGAACATTTAATTCCATACAACATTCTATAGATCTTGCAATTGCTTCTGCTTGCCCTCTCTCCTCAGCACCAACACCAGGATATGCTCCTGGTGTATCAATAAAAGAAATTATTGGAATATTAAATTTATTTGCAAGTCTCATTAATCTTATTGTTTTCCTATAACCTTCGGGTCTCATCATTCCAAAGTTTCTTTCAATTCTTGTCTCTAAATCATCACCTTTTTCTTGACCAATTACCAAAACTGAAGTTTCATTAAATTTAGCAAAACCGGCTATTACAGATTTATCCTCTCCGTAAAATCTGTCTCCCGATAGGGGAATAAAATCTTTGAATAAATGATCAATAAAAAATTTTGATTTAGGTCTATCTTCATGTCTTGCTACCAAGGTAGTTTGCCAAGGATCTAGATTGGAATAAATATCTCTAAGTTTTTTGTCTAATTCTGCTTGTGTCTCTGAAATTTTTTTAGTATCCACTTCTGATAAGCCGTCTTGATTATATGGAGCTTTAAGTTTTTCTATTTCAGTCTCTAGATTTTTGATATCTGTTTCAAAGTTTAAATAATTTTTCATTTGAATAATTCAATTATTAATTAATTATTAAAAAAGGCAATAAAATGTTCTAAATAATTAATATTTGACTTAATCTGATTAAGGTTTAATGTTGTTTTATCGGGAGAGACTATGGATTTATAGCGCCGAAGGAGCAACCACCCCGGAAACTCTCAGGCAAAAGGACCGATTACATGCATAACACTCTGGAAAGAGATTTAATCTCGCCGTAGGAGTAAAGCTCTCAGGCAAATATACAGATGGGGTCAAATGAGTGCTATGAAAAAACAGTATACAAAAATTAATAATCTTTCGGTATCAAATGAGTTGTTAAATTTTGTTAATAATGAACTTCTTAAAGACACAAAAATTTTACCAGAAAAGTTTTGGTTTGGTTTTGATAAAGCTGTTCATGAGTTGGCACCTAAAAATAAAGAATTAATTGAAATTAGAGAAAATTTACAAAAAAAAATTGACGAGTGGCACATCAAAAATAGAAACAATGAGATTAACTTAACAGAATATAAAAAATTTTTAAAAGAGATTGGTTACCTAGTAGAAGTAGGACAAGACTTTAAAATTAAAACTAAAAATATTGACGTAGAGATTGCTGAAATTGCAGGGCCTCAGCTGGTAGTTCCAATTATGAACGAAAGATATGCTCTTAATGCAGCAAATGCAAGATGGATGAGCTTATACGATAGCCTTTATGGAACTGATATAATTGAATCTGAAGAAGGTGGAAGTGAACGATATGATCCATTGCGTGGTCAAGAAGTTATAAAATATGTTAGAGAATTTTTAGATAAATATGTTCCTATAGAGAAAACTAGTTGGAAAAATATTTCTGGCTTAGAGGTTAAAAGTGGAAAATTATTAATCAATAAGAACAATAATGAATATAGATTAAAAAATTTAGAAAAATTTATTGGCCATAGAGGTGAAAGCAATAAACCTTCGGGAATAATACTAAAAAATAATAATCTTCATATTGAAATAATAATAAACCCTAAAGCGTTCAGTGCTGCTCATGATATTGCGGGCATAAGTGATGTTATAATTGAATCAGCTGTCTCAACAATTTGTGATAATGAGGACAGTGTAGCAGCTGTAGATGCCGATGATAAGGTTATTTGTTACCGAAACTGGCTGGGACTAATGAAGGGTAACTTAAAATCAATATTTGTAAAGAATGGAAAAAATTTTGAACGTAAATTAAATCCTGACAGAAGCTATATTTCTGTTGATGGAAAAGAATTAAAACTTCATGGTAGAAGTTTATTGTTAACAAGAAATGTTGGCCACCTTATGACCAATCCGGCAATTACCTTAAAAGATGGCTCTGAAATACCAGAAGGAATTATGGATGCTTTCATAACCTCGGCTGCTTGCCTTCATGATATAAAAAAAAAGGGTAATTCAAGAACTGGTGCTATCTATATTGTTAAACCAAAAATGCATGGCCCGGATGAGACTGCATTTACGAACTTAATTTTTACTAGAGTTGAAGAGGTTTTAGAATTAGAAAAATATACTTGCAAAATTGGTATTATGGATGAAGAAAGAAGAACTTCTACAAATTTAAAGGAATGCATAAGGACACTTGAACATAGAGTTTTTTTTATTAATACAGGATTCTTAGACCGAACAGGTGATGAAATACATACCTCTATGGAGGCTGGCCCTATGATTAAAAAAGGTGATATGAAATCTTCTAAATGGATTGATGCATATGAAAATAATAATGTAGATGTTGGTCTTGAATGTGGTTTTTCCGGCAAAGCTCAAATTGGTAAAGGAATGTGGGCAATGCCTGATAAAATGAAAGAAATGATGGAGCAAAAAATTGGACATTTAAAAGCTGGTGCTAATTGCGCTTGGGTACCCTCACCTACAGCGGCTGCTCTTCATGCACTGCATTATCATGAAATAAATATTTTTGATAAACAAAAAGAATTACAAAAAAGAGAAGTTATAAAACTAGATGATCTACTGACTATTCCAGTAGCTGATAGACCTAATTGGTCTATTGAAGAAATTAATTCCGAAATTTCGAATTCTTCACAAACCCTTTTGGGTTATGTTGTCAGATGGATTGATCAAGGCGTAGGATGCTCAAAGGTACCTGATATTAATAATATTGGATTAATGGAGGATAGAGCTACTTTAAGAATTTCTTCACAACATATCGCCAATTGGATTCATCATGGTATTTGTTCAAGTAAGCAAGTCTTAGAAATTATGAAAAAAATGGCAAAAATTGTTGATGTGCAAAATAAAGGTGACAACTCATATCAAAATATGTCACCACATTTTGATAAATCAGTTGCTTTTAAAGCTGCTTGTGATTTGGTATTTCATGGTAGAAAACAACCTTCTGGCTACACTGAACCTCTTTTACATTTGAATAGATTGATAAAAAAAAATTAGTCTGAACTACTTTTTATTCCAGTTCTATTTTTAAAAGCAGAAAATAAAGTTCCATCATCTAAGTTTTCTATCTCACCTCCAACTGGTAAACCTTGCGCTAATTTCGTAACTTTTGTTTTTGTTTTTTTAAGGCTATCTTGAATATAATAGGCAGTAGTTTGACCTTCAACAGTAGCACTTGTTGCTATAATAACTTCCTCAATATTATCTCTATGAACTCTTTCAACCAATGAATTAATTAAAAGATCTTCTTTTCTTTGACCAGGAGAAGAAATTGTTCCACCAAGAATATGAAAATATCCCTTATAAATATTTGAATTTTCAATAGACCATTGGTCTGCAATATCTTCAACTACACAAATCTTATTATATTTCTCATTATTGTTTTCACAATTATTACATCCAACTGAAATAGATTTTAGAGCTCCACATGATTGGCATCTAATGATATTTTTATAAACTTGGGCTAGGGTATTTGCTATTGGTTTAACTAGTTCGTCTCTATTATTTATAAGTTTTAATACTATTCTCTTTGCCGATTTTGGTCCAAGTCCTGGAAGTTTTGAAATTAACTTTATTAACTCTTCTATTTCGTTAATACTTTCCATTTAATTAAAGAGGCCATTTAAAACCAGGAATACCAAATCCACTTGTAGATTTTGAAATTTCTTCTGAGGTTTTTGATTTTAATTCAGTTTTTGCATTAGTGTGTGCTGCAACAATTAAATCTTCTATTATAATTTTATCTTCTTTCATTACTTCTTCTGATAGGTTTATTTTTATCATTTCATTTTCTCCGTTCAAAGTAACCTTTACCGAATTAGATCCTGAGGTTCCCTCTACCTGTATATTCTTAATTTTCTCCTGACTTTCCTTCATTTTGAGCTCTAATTCTTTTGCTTTATCTAATATCTTCGTAAAATCAGTCATTTTCTTTTTTATTTTCTAATTTTTTTACATCAAAAACATCTACATCTGGAAATTTTTCAAGAACACTTTTGTATAGTGAAGATTTCTTTACATTTTCAATTAATTCTTTTTTTGAGTTTATCTCTTTTTCTTTTTTTGTTGGATCTCCCTTTGTTTTACTAAGTATAATAATCCACCTTTTGTTAGTCCATTCATAAAGCTTTGAAGACAAGTCTTTAACAAAATCTTTATCTAAACGTTCATTAAAAGAGATTTCAATTTTTTGATTTTCAAAGCTTATAAGATTAACATTATTTTCTAATTCATATTTTAGTTTTATTTCTTTTTTAAAAGAACACATTTTCAATAAACTATCAAAACAAGCGATAAGATTAGGTGATCCATCTACTTCTTCGTTTTCTTTTGGCTTAATAACTTTTTCTTGCACTATATTTTTTATCTGCCCTATAGTCTTAATTTTATCCTGTATTTCAAATAAATCGTCACTCTCTTTATTTTGTGATAATGTAGAAATTTCTTCTGCACTATCTTGGGTAATTTCAGAAATATTTTTAGCACTCTTAAGATGAATCAATCTAATTAAAAACATTTCTATAGATAAATGCTGATTAGATACTATGTCTAGCTCCTCCAATGTTTTGATAGTAAACTGCCAAAATAATATTAAAATTTCACTATTAACATTTAGTGATATTTCTTTAATCTTACTAAATTCTTCATCATTTAAGGAAAAATTTGTACCATCAATATTTAATGACTCTATGTTTTTAAAATAATATAATAGCTCTAAAAAATCATTAATAAAAACCCTAGGTTCAACTCCTTGATTATAAATTTCTCTGTAAATATTTAAAACCTCCGTTTCTTTTCCTTCAAATATAAGTTGAAACAGATTAATTAGTTGAGATTTATCAAAATAACCAAAAATTTTTTGTGCAGATGCCAAATCTAATTCTTTATCTTTATCTAGTGTTAATAATGCTCTATCTAGTAAGGACAATGCATCTCTCACAGAACCCTCCGAAATTTTAACGATTAATTTAATAGCATCATCTGAAGCTATTCCATTTTCTTTTTCTTTTATCTTTTTTATAAAATTAAATAATTCTAGTGATTTAATTCTTGCTAAGTCAAATCTTTGACATCGTGATACTACTGTAATAGGAATTTTTTTTATTTCTGTTGTTGCAAAAATAAATTTTAAATACTCTGGTGGTTCTTCTAATGTTTTTAATAATGCATTAAATGCTTGTTTGCTAAGCATATGGACTTCATCGATTATAAATATTTTATATTTAGCAGTAGTTGGACCATATCTGGAAAATTCAATTAAATCTCTCACATCATCTACGCCTGTTTTGCTTGCTCCATCCATCTCCAAAACATCAATATGGTTCGAGTTTGAAATAGCCACACAATTTTCACATAGATCATCTTTACAAAGTTTGTCTATGCTGTTGATACAGTTTAAAGATTTAGCAACAATTCGTGCTGTTGTCGTTTTTCCTACTCCTCTAATTCCAGTAAAAAGATAAGCGTTAGGAACTTTGTTTGCCTTAATTGAATTTGATATAGTCTCCACAACAACATCTTGGCCAATTAGATCATCAAATGTTTGAGGTCTATATTTTAATGCTAATACTTTTGTGTTTTTATTCATTTTAAAAAGGAGACTAGAACCTGAATAACTGTCTCTACGACTGCTTCCGTTAAGATCTGGTCGGGTTCAAGCAGCATTCACCTCTAGCCTCCCCAACTATTATAACAGTAATATTTTCTAATCTACAAGAAAAGTTCAAAATTATTTTTCTCTAAAATTATCGGCTTCAAAAACACCTAAGACGTGAAAATCTTCACAATGTAATCCTAATTCTTCGAGGGATTTTTGAACTTTTGGCTCTTCAATATGTCCATCTACATCACATAGAAAAAAATAAGAAGTAAATGAATTCTTTTGAGGATAACTTTGAAGTTTGGTTAAATTCACTCCATTAATAGCAAAACCTCCAAGTGATTGATATAATGCAGCTGGTTTGCTTTTTAATTTAAATAAAAAAGAAGTAATATATTTTTTTTTCTCTAGTTCTGGTTGATGAATGGATTTTCCCATAATTAAAAATCTAGTTGTGTTCCCTTTTTCATTTTCAATATTAGAGGCTATAATTTCTAATTTATAAATTTTTGCACTTAATTTTGAAGCAATAGCTCCTTCAGATATCTTATTATTTTTTGAAATAAATTCTGCAGATCCAGCTGTATCGGTCCTTACAATTTCTATAAGATTATTTTTTTTGATATAGTCTGAACACTGAGATAATCCTTGTGCATGTGATAATACATTTTTAATATCTTTTATTTTAGCACCTGGTATGCCTAATAAATTGTGCTCAATTTTATGAAAGTGTTCTGCATAAATATTTAATCGATATTTAAAAATTAAGTATTCTATTCCAATATTTCCTGTTGTTTTATTTGATTCAGGTATAATAATTTTTAATTTTTCATCTTGTTGAGCTTTAGAAAAACATTCATCAAAAGTTTTACAAGGTATAATTTCTGCATCTGCATAAACTTCTAAAGCTGCCAAGTGAGAGTATGCCCCTAGTGAACCTTGAAAAAGTATTTTCATTTTATAACTTATATTCCATAATTTTTTTTAAGGCTAGGTAATCTTCTTTCGTGTCAACGCCAATTGGAGAAGATTTCGCCAAAGCTATATTAATCTTTAAATCATTATCTAGGGCTCTAAGTTGTTCTAGTCTGTTTTCAATTTCATTTTTGCTTTGATTTAAATTTATAAATTTTTCAAGAGTCTTGACTTTATATGCGTATATACCGATATGATGATAAATATTTTCTTCTTCTTTAAAAATATGATTTCGTTTAAATGAAAGTACTAATGAAAAATTTTTATTATTTAATTTTTCTTTAGTTGTTACTTTGACAATATTTTCATTGATGAACATTTTTTTATCTTTAATTTCTGCTCCTAAGGTTCCAATATTTGAATTGGTTTTAATCATCATATCATTTAATCTTATAATATCTTTTTCATCTATTGCTGGTTCATCTCCTTGTATATTTAAAATATAATCTATGTCTCTAATTTCTAATTTTTTATAAGCTTCAAATATTCTGTCAGTCCCAGACTTATGCTGATTGCTTGTTAAAATTGCCTCTCCTCCATTTTTTATAACATCTTCCATTATCGTTTTATCTTCCGTACACACAACAACTCTCCCTATTTTTGTATTTTTTGCTTTATTAAAAACGTGTGAAATAATTGATAAATTATTGATTTTCAAAAGAGGTTTGCCCGGGAGTCTAGTTGCAGACATTCTAGATGGAATTAAAATTAATGTTTTAAGCATTCTTTATCTTATCAAATTTATGCGTCTAACAGACGCAAAATAATATTTTAAAAAACTAAGTATTTTATAAATTATCATGTTATACGTCCTAAATAATAATAATTAAATGGATTCGTTTGAACTAAATAAAATTATAGCTGCAATTTTAATGGTTGCACTGCTTATAATTGGGCTTAATAAAATTGCAGATGGTCTATTTCATGTAGAGAAACCTAAAAACCCCGGTTATAAAGTTGAAGTAGAGTCGCAATCGACAGTAAGTGTTTCTGGAACAAGTGAAACAATCAAAAAAATTGATATAGCAGCAATCATGGCGGGTGGAGATCTTGATGTTGGAAAAAAAGTTTTTAAAAAATGTGCCGCTTGTCATTCTATAGCTAAAGGTGGTGGCAACAAAATTGGCCCCGCTCTATACAACGTTGTTGGGAGAACAGTAGGTAGTTTGTCAGATTATAAATATTCTAAAACTTTAGCCACTTATGGTAAAGAGTGGACATTTGAAGAGCTAAATGGGTTTTTAATTAAACCTGCTACTTACTTAAAAGGAACTAAAATGGCTTATGCTGGATTAAGAAAAGAAACAGATAGAGCTTCTGTAATTATGTATTTAAATCAAAATAGTGACAATCCAAAGCCATTACCTTAGTAATTTTCCAAAACAATATAATAAAATACTTTTTTGAACATGCACTCTATTCAGTGCCTGTTGCCAAACATGAGATTGTTTTCCGAAAAAAATATCATCTGAAACTTCAGAGCCTCTAGGTAAACAGTGTAGAAAAATTGCATCTTTTTTTGCAACACTCATTAACTTAGAATTAATTTTAAATTTTTTAAAATCTTTAATTTTTTTAGCTTTATTCACTTTATCATTTAAAGAAAAAACTTTATCTGAAAAAATGACATCCGCATTTATTGCTGCTTTTTTTGCATCATGATATATGTTAATTTTTCTTTTATTCTTTTTTAACCAATTTATTACAAACTTTTTAGGTTCGTAATTTTTCGGACAACCAATATTTAATTTAAAAGAAAACTTAACTGATGCAGCAATTAGGCTATTCAGCATATTGTTTGAGTCTCCAATCCAACAAATATTTAATTTTGAAATAGGTTTTTTCTTAATTTCTTCAACTGTAAATATATCCGATAAAACTTGTGTTGGGTGTGATGATGGGCTTAAGCCATTAATAATTGGAATGGATAAGTGTTTGCTAAATTCTTCTATTTTTTTATCACTATCGGTTCTTAGCATAAAGCCATCTCCATACGTTGATAAAATCTTAGCAGTATCAGCCAAACTCTCTCCGCCTTCTCCCATGTGTAATTCATTAGCTTTAAGAGTTATGGTTCCTCCTCCTAATTGTTTTATTGCAAGATAAAAGCTTAGCCGTGTTCTTGAGCTTGCTTTTTCAAACATTTGAAGAAGTAACTTTCCTTTTAATGGATTGTCTCTATCTACATCAAGTGTATTAAATTTTTCTCTTTTTATTTTTCTTTTTTTAGCATCTTCTACTATTTTTCTAAGATCTGACGCAGGTATATCTTTAAGATTAATAAAATGTTTCATATTTATTTTAAATTAACGCAAACTTTTTTTATAGTTTTAATAGCTATATCTATTTCTTGTTTATTAACTGTTAAAGGTGGCAGTATTCTTATTGTATTTTCGGCTGCTCTAATTGTTAATAGTTTATAATCCATTAATTTTTGAATAAATTTTGTTTGGTCCTTAAATAGTTGCAATCCTATTAAAAGTCCGACTCCTCTTACTTCTTTGATTAATTTTGGATGCTCATTTTTAATCTTATTCAACTCAGAGTGAAAATATTTTGAAATATTTTGAACATTTTTTAAAAAGCCCTTTTTAAAAATTTGATCTAAAACTGCATTTCCAACTGACATTGCTAAAGGATTGCCTCCAAATGTCGAGCCGTGTGTTCCAGCTGTCATTCCTGATGCTACTTTTTTATTCATTAAAACAGCCCCCAAAGGGAAACCTCC
>CAJQTA010000046.1 GCA_905618895.1 uncultured Candidatus Pelagibacter sp. | reverse complement strand
TGATAAAATTTCTAATAAATCTAACACATATATAACTGAGTGCTTTAAAATTGGTCTTAAAACAATAAAAGAAAACAAATGTTCAGGTTTAATTAATGGTCCCATTTCTAAAAAGAATTTTTTAAAAAAATCTTTTTGGGGAATCACAGAATATTTAGCTAACAAAACAAATAAAAATAACAAAGTTTCTATGCTTATATATAATAAAAAATTATCAGTAAGTCCCATTACAACCCATCTACCACTGAAAAAAGTACATAAATATTTATCTAAACAAAAAATAATCAATCAAGTGAAATTAATTAAAGAATTTTATAAAAATAAATTTAAAAAAAACCCTAGAATTGGAATTACAGGACTAAATCCACATTGTGAAAGTAATTATGAATCTAGTGAAGAGGATAAGATAATAAAACCTGCAATTAAGTATCTAATTAGTAAAAAATACAGAGTTAGTGGACCATTTGCTGCAGATACTGTGTTTATGAGAGAGCAATCAAAAAATTATGATGTAATTGTTGGGATGTATCATGATCAAGTATTAATACCTGCAAAAACTCTTTTTGGTTTTAATTCAATTAACATAACTTTGGGTTTGCCCTTTATTAGAATTTCACCTGATCATGGACCCAATTCATCAATGTTAGGTAAAAACAAATCTAACCCTCAAAGCTTAATTGAAGCTTTAAAATTTTTGGATAATTAAGTGCCTATAAAAGCAAAAAAAAGTTTAGGACAAAATTTTTTAATAGATCGTAATATTCTTGAACAAATTGTTAATGCTGTTGAAATTAAAGATAAAGAAATTTTAGAAATAGGGCCTGGCACTGGTAATTTGACATCCTATATTTTACAAAAAAAACCAAAAAAAGTTTATGTAATAGAAAAAGATGATGAGCTGTCCTTATTGTTAAATGAAAAATTTAACAATGAAATAAATATTATTAATAATGATATTTTAAAAATTTTTGAAGATAAAATATCAAAAGAAAAATTAACTGTGTTTGGAAATTTGCCATATAATATCTCCACTGAAATTCTGTCGAAATGGATAGTTAATTTAGATAAAAATTTTTGGTTTGATAGTCTTGTTTTAATGTTCCAAAAAGAAGTTGCTGATAGAATTGTAGCAGAATCTAATACATCTAAATATGGAAGGTTATCCATTTTATCAAGTTGGAAATTAAATATAAAAAAAATTATAGATATAAAACCAGAAAGCTTTTCACCAAGACCAAAAATTGATAGTTCTTTATTAGTTTTTACCCCTAGAAAAAATTTTTTTCCTCTTAAAGAAGCAAAAAATCTAGAGACAATTACACGTATTTTTTTTAGCCAAAGAAGAAAAATGATTAAAAAGCCTTTTAATCAAATATTTAAAAATGCTAAAGAAATTTCTAAGAAGTTTAATATTGATTTAAATCTAAGGCCACAAAATCTAAATCCTGAGTTATATTATAAACTTACAAAAGAATATGAGTCTTTAAGAAGTTAAAACTTCAACATGCCTTCTGATATAATCTTTGTCATAATCTTTTGAACCATTATTGATTTCTGCATCAATTAAATTACTAATCTTTGAATAACATTTATCAATATTGTCATTTATCACTACATAGTCATAATTAATCCAATGCAAAACATCTCTACCAAATTCTTTCATTCTTTCCTCTACTATCAATTTATCTTTCATGTCTCTATTTGATAGTCTTTCAAATAAAATTTTTTTACTTGGTGGCAGAACAAAAAATGTAATTAATTTATAATTCAATTTTTTATTTTTTATAAGATCGGCACCTTGCCAGTCTATGTCAAAAACTACATTTTGACCTTTCTCTAATTTTTCTATAACTGGTGTTCTGGTTGTTCCATAAAGATGATCAAAAACTTTAGCATATTCTAAAAATTCTTCATTTTTTATTAGTTTCTCAAACTTTTCATGGTCTACAAAGTAGTAGTCTTGATCTGAGACTTCGTTGTGCCTTGGTTCCCTAGTTGTATGAGATATTGAAATATTGAAATCTTTATTTTTTGATAAAAGTTTTACTAATGTAGTTTTTCCTGCCCCGGATGGGGATGATAAAATTACCATTATCCCATCTTTTTTTATGGACATTCAATCAGCCTAATTACTTTTACCTTCTATAAACTTAACCGCATCACTAACAGTTAAAATTTTTTCTGCTTGACTATCTGAGATCTCTGACCCAAACTCTTCTTCAAAAGCCATTACTAATTCAACTGTGTCCAAACTATCAGCACCAAGATCATCAATAAAACTTGAATCATCTGTAACTTTAGCCTCATCAATACCTAGGTGGTCGGCAACAATTTTTTTAACTTTGCTTGAAATATCATCTGACATATTGTTCCTTTTTGTTATAATTCGTTAATAGATCAAAAAGTAGTTTTGTCAACCCAAATACATGCCTCCATTAACATGTAGGGTTTCTCCATTAATATAGTCAGATTGATCAGAACTTAAGAAAAGTACAGCGTTAGCTATATCCTTAGGCTTGCCAAGCCTGTTAGAAGGAATTTTTGCTATTATTACCTCTTTATGCTTTTCATCAATTTGATCCGTCATTGGTGTGCTTATAAATCCTGGAGATATACAGTTAACATTTATATTTTTCTTAGCATATTCAATTGAAAGACTTTTAGACATAGCTACTATACCAGCTTTTGACGCTGTGTAGTTTGCTTGTCCCGCATTGCCTGTATGTCCAACTACAGAAGTAATATTAATAATTTTGCCAGCTTTATTTTTAAGCATTTTTTTAATGGAATATTTGCACATTAAAAAAGTAGATGTTAAATTAATATTTATTACTTTTGTCCATTCTTCTAAGCTCATTCTAATAGTTAAATTATCTTTTGTAATACCAGCATTATTAATTATGCAATCAAGTGATCCACCTAATTCATCAGTAGCATTGTTTATAAATTCTTCAATTTTTTCATGTTGAGAAATATCAAATTTTAATATTTTTATATTGGTAAAATTTGATTTTAATTCCTCTAACTTATCAATTCTTGTTCCAGTTGCTAAAATGTTAGCGCCATTTTTATGTAATTCTTCAACTATTGAATTTCCAATGCCTCCAGAGGCACCTGTAACTATAATATTTTTATTTTTTAAACTACTCATTAATATTAATTGACTTTATATCTTCTTCTGAATTTATTGCACTAACTTTAACATTTTTATCAATTCTCTTTATTAAACCTGATAAAACTTTACCTGGTCCAATTTCTATAAATTGAGTCACTCCTTTGTTGATCATAAATAAAACACTTTCTCTCCAACGAACTTTATTTTCAATTTGTTTAACTAATAAGATTTTTAACTCTTTTGCGTTAAATATTTCTTTTCCAGTTACATTTGAAATAAGAGTATTGTTAGGTTCTTTAAAATTTAGTTGAGAAATTGCGTTATTCATAATCATTGTTGCTTTACTCATTAGTTTGCAGTGGAAAGGTGCACTTACTGGTAACCTAATGTTCTTAATATTATTAGACTTCATGTCTGTCATCATTTTTTCGAGGTCTATTATATTGCCACTTAAAACTATCTGTCCTTCTGAATTATCGTTTGCAATAAAACATTCATATTTATCTTTATTGCCTTCAATAATTTTTTCTATAATTTCTATCTTTGAGCCTAATACAGCAACCATACCACCCTCACCTTTTGGGACTGAGCTTTGCATTGCTTTACCTCTAATCTTTAAAATTTTTAATGTGTCTGAGAAGTTTAAAGCTCCTGCTGATGCTAATGAAGAATATTCTCCTAATGAATGTCCAGCAAAATAATTTGCTTTATTTAAATCAATATTAAACTGTTCTTTAATTAGTTTAAAAATTGAGTAGCTTAATAAAAAAATTGCTGGTTGAGTGTTTTCTGTTAAATCTAGTTTTTCTTTTGGGCCTTCTAAAATTATCTTTGATAATGAAAACCCAAGTGTTTCATCAGCTTCCTTGAACAAATCTTTAACTAAATCGTACTTTTCATGGAACTCTTTGCCCATCCCTACTAATTGTGACCCTTGACCTGGAAAAATAACAGAAAACATTTAAATTTCTAAAGTTTATTACGCTTTTAAGTGTTGTAATTAAACAATTATAATAGTATATCCTCACTTTTTATTAAAGAACAAATATGAATTTATACGAACATACAATTGTAGCAAGACAGGATACTAGCCCTGCTCAAATAAAGCTATTAACTGACAAATATTCGAAAATAGTCGAAAAAAATGATGGTGAAATAGTTCAAACTGAAGAATGGGGACTATTACATTTAGCCTATATTATAAAAAAAAATAGAAAAGGTAGCTATATACATTTTAAAATTAAGGGTCCTCCAAAAATTATCGATGAATTAGAAAAAAATGAGATTTTAGATAAAAATCTT
The DNA here is from genome assembly GCA_905618895.1 of uncultured Candidatus Pelagibacter sp. Lineage (GTDB taxonomy): Bacteria > Pseudomonadota > Alphaproteobacteria > Pelagibacterales > Pelagibacteraceae > Pelagibacter. Next base: position 12,376 of record CAJQTA010000046.1, on the reverse strand, counting down.
TTAAGATATATAACGATAAAAGTCAAAAAATTTGATTTAGAAGCAAAGTATTTTTCAAAAAAAGAAGAATATGAAAAAAAAGAATATAAAAAAGAATATAGAAGAGATTAACTATGCCTTCAAAAAAAAGATCTGCAAATAAAAAAAAAGGTGGGCAAAGTAATTTTGCAAAATTAAGTATTTTTCAACCTAATAAATATAAATTTAAAAAATCTTGCCCTTTATCAGTTAAAGGAGCCCCTATTGTAGATTACAAGAATATCAGATTGCTTAAAAAATATATGTCTGAAAATGGTAAGATTCTACCTTCAAGAATAACTAATGTTTGTCAAAAGAAACAAAGAGAGCTCTCGCTATCAATTAAAAGAGCAAGAAATTTAGCATTAATTTAGATGAAAGTTATACTTTTAGAAAATTTGAGAAGAATTGGCTCTATTGGAGAAATTATAGAAGTTAAAAGAGGATTTGCTAGAAATTATTTAATTTCAAATAAAAAGGCCCTTTATGCTTCAAAAGAAAATGTAGCAGAAGTTGAAAAAATTAAAGCAGAACTTGGTAAAAAAGATGCTGATAAAAAGAAAGAAGCTCAAAAAATTTCAGAAAAGATTAATGGTAAAGAATATTTAATTGAGAAACTAAGCACTGAAAATAAAGAACTTTATGGTTCTGTTAAACCAACAGAAATTGCAAAAATAATACATGGAATTGATGAGCTAGATATTAAACCTTCTATGATACAACCTTTAAATGAAATTAAATCACTTGGTAAATTTAAAGTTAAAATAACTTTGCACTCTGAGATAGATTCTGAAATCACTATTAATGTGGTTTCTGCAGAAACTATTCAATAATTATACAATTTTTTCCCCAGCAATTATTTATTATTTTTTTTAAGTTCTTTTAAGATAAGATTTTAAAATGGAAAATAATCTCAGTATTGTTAAAGACTCATTTAAGGAACTACCTAATAACATTGAAGCAGAACAATCTGTTATTGGTTCTATATTGGTTTCAAATGAAATATTTGATGAAATTAATACTATAGTCTCAAACATTAATTTTTATGACCCGATGCATCAAAAGATCTTTTCTGCAATTGAAAGTCTTGTCTACAAAGGAATGCTTGCTAATCCTATAACGTTAAAAAATTATTTTGAAAATGAAAAAGATGATTTAAATGTTCCAGAATACTTAGTTAAAATTACTAAATTTTCAACTTCATCCAGACAAGCAATTGAATATTCCAGAATTATTTATGATATGTTTGTGAGAAGAGAGTTAATTAAAATATCTGAAAATACAATTGACTCCGCTAAGTTAAATGATCTCGACACAAACGGTCAAACTATAATTGAAAATTCAGAACGATTACTATTTGACCTTGCTGAAAGAGGTTCGTTTAATTCATCATTAGTAAAATTTGATGAAGCAATGAGGCAAACAATTGAAATGGCATCGGCTGCCTACAAAAATGAAGAAGGTATTGTGGGTGTCCCAACTGGGTTAAGAGATTTAGACGATAGATTAGGAGGTCTTCATAATTCAGATTTACTTATTATAGCTGGTCGTCCTGGAATGGGTAAAACTGCCTTAGCAACAAATATAGCTTTCCATGCTGCTCAAAAACTCCAAGAAAGTGGAAGAAAGTCATCAGTTGCTTTTTTTTCATTAGAGATGTCCTCTGAGCAATTATCAACTAGAATCTTAGCAGAACAATCTAGAATTAAATCAAATGATATCAGAAGAGGAAAAATTACAGATGAGCAATTTGATAAATTTATTGAAACTTCTAAAAATATAGCTGAGTTACCTTTGTATATTGATGAGACACCAGCAATTAGTATTGCTGCAATGAGTAACAGAGCCAGACGTATTAAAAGGTTGTTTGGTTTGGATTTAATTGTTGTTGATTATATTCAGTTGATGACAGGTTCACTTAATAATAGGGATGGTAGAGTTCAGGAAATTTCACAAATAACACAAGGTCTTAAAGCAATAGCAAAAGAGCTAAGAATTCCTGTTATTGCTCTTTCCCAATTATCTAGGCAAGTAGAACAACGAGATAATCATAAGCCCCTACTATCAGATTTAAGAGAATCGGGATCAATCGAGCAAGATGCTGATGTAGTTATGTTTGTTTATAGGGAAGCTTACTACCTAGAGAATAAAGAGCCTCAAGCTGCAACTGTTGAGCATGCTGAGTGGCAAGCAAAAATGAGTGAAATAGCTCACTTAGCCCAAATTATAATTGCAAAACAACGGCATGGTCCTACTGGCAATATTGAGGTTGAGTTTGAGGCTATGTTTACTAAATTTAAAGATAAAGATACTCAAAGTTACTAATTTAAATTATATAATAGTGTTAAATGCTAACTCATTTATACCAAAATACTATATTAAAAAATCCCAAATCAATTTTTTTATTACTTATTGTTACTTTATTAAGCTTTGGATATTTTTCTAAAGATTTTAGATTAGATGCTTCATCCGAAACTCTTTTAATTGAAGGAGACCCAGACCTTAAATATTTAAGAGAAGTAACAGATAGATATGGTTCTAGAGAATTTTTGGTCTTAACATATACTCCTGTTGATAGAATGATTTCCGAATCTTCTATTAATAATTTATTGAGTATAAAATATAAAATCCAAAGTTTAGATTGGGTACATAGTGTAGTTACGCTACTAGATATACCTTTATTAGATAATTCTGATACGTCACTCGAAGAAAGGTTAAAAAATTTTACAACATTAAAAGATAAAGGTGTTGATAAAGAAAGAGGTTTTAACGAAATTTTAAATAGCCCTGTATTTAGAAATTTTGTAATTAGTGAAGATGGAGATACAAGTGGAATTATTGTCTATATAAAAAAAGATGATACTTCAAAATATTTACAAGGAAAAAACAATGAGGAAAAAGAAAACTATAAAGACAGTCTTAAAAAAAAGAATCATAAAAACATTCTTCAAATAAGAGAAATCATTAAAAGCTATAATGATGTAGGTAAAATATATTTGGGTGGAATCCCTATGATTGCTGATGATATGATGTCATTTATCAAAAGTGATATAATTGTTTTTGGTTTAGGGGTTCTATTATTTATCATTGCTACCCTTTGGTTTGTTTTTAAAAAAATAATTTGGATCATAGTTCCAATTAGCAGTTGTTTTTTTTCTGTCATAATCATGACAGGTTTTCTTGGTCTTCTAGGTTGGAAAGTTACAGTAATATCTTCAAACTTTATTGCGCTTATGTTAATTTTAACAATGGCGATGAATATTCATATGAGTACGAGGTTTTTGCAATTAAGAAAAAACTTTTCAGATTTAAAAAACTCTGAGATAGTTTTGATGACAACGAGCAAGATGTTTTGGCCTATTCTTTATACAGTGATGACTACTATATGCGCTTTTCTCTCTTTAATTTTTAGTGGTATCAAGCCTATTATTGATTTTGGATGGATGATGACTTTTGGTTTAATTACTTCATTTATAATTACATTTACATTGCTACCAACTCTTTTAAGTTTTGTTTCCAATGATAATGTGCAAGTTAATGAAGATAGTGAATCAAAAATTACTTCTTTTTTTGAAAAAGTTTCTATTAATAATAAAAAAATAATTTTTATAGTTACTGGGTTAATTATTATTTTAAGTGTGTTGGGTATAAGTCGTCTTGAAGTAGAAAATAGCTTTATTAATTATTTTAATAAAAACACTGAAATTTATAAAGGAATGAAACTTATAGATGAAAAACTGGGTGGAACCACTCCTTTAGAGGTTATTTTAAAATTTCCCAGTAAAGAAAAACCTAAAATAGATGAGGATGATGAATTTAGCGATTGGGAAGATGATGAAAACCAAAGTGATGAAAAATATTGGTTTACTAAAGACAAAATAGATAAAATTAAATCAGTTCATGACTACCTTGATAGCTTGTCAGCTGTTGGAAAAGTTTTATCTTTTAGTTCAATTATTGAGGTTGCCACACAACTAAACAATAATAAGCCTTTGGGTACCTTGGAGATGGGTGTTCTTTACACTAAAATTCCAGAAAGTATTAAAAAGGAGATTATTGATCCTTATATTTCAATTAAAGATAATGAAGCTAGAATAAGTTTAAGAATTATTGACTCACAAGATGGTTTGAGGAGAAATGATTTAATTAAACAAATTAACTATGATCTTAAAAATAAGCTGAAACTTAAAGAAGATGAATTTAAGTTAGCTGGTGTTTTGATTTTATTTAACAATTTACTCCAAAGCTTATTTAAATCACAAATACTAACACTGGGTTTGGTTATGGTTGGAATATTTGTGATGTTTATGATTTTATTTAAAAATATCAAATTATCTTTAATCGGTGTTGTGCCTAACTTTATTGCAGCATTTTTTATTTTAGGAATTATTGGTTTATTAGGGATACCATTAGATATGATGACCATAACCATTGCGGCAATCACAATAGGTATAGCTGTTGACAACAGTATTCACTATATTTATAGATTTAAAGAAGAATTTGAGAAAAATAAAGATTATAATAAAACTTTAAAACTTTGTCATTCAACAGTGGGTGTCGCTATACTTAATACTTCAATAACAATTGTTTTTGGATTTTCAATTTTAGTTTTTTCTAAATTTATACCTACTATTTATTTTGGAATATTCACCGGTATAGCAATGTTGCTAGCTATGATTTCTGTCTTAACTTTACTTCCATCTCTTATTTTAATAAATAAACCTTTTGGAAAATAAGACTATATATGTTTGATTTGCTAAGAGACTTTTATGAAGCAATTTCCTTTATAGATCTAATATTTCTAATTGTTACAATTTTATCTGTAATCAAATGTTATCGTAAAGGATTTGTCTTAAGCCTACTTGCTGCATCTAAATGGCTTTTAGCATACATTGTCACTCTAATTTTATTTCCCAAGATTAAACCTTACTTTAAAAACATAATTGATAGTGAGTATGTCCTTGATTTAACGCTTGGTATAGTAATTTTTGTTTTAGTAATTTTTATTATCTTAATGATCAACAAAGGAATTGGTAAAGCTGTTAAATATTCTGGGTTAGGTGCTCTCGATTCTACCTTTGGATTTTTTTTTGGTTTTATTAGAGGTTATGTTATCTGTGTTTTGATATTTTCAGCTGTTGATATCATGTATAATTATAATAAATGGCCAATTAAAATGGATAAATCATTGACCTTTCCATACATAGAAAAAGGTAGTAATTATCTCATTAAAGAATTTCCGAATGAAAAAAAATATCAAGATTCTAAAGAAAAAATTGAAGAACTATAGCTATAACCCAAAGTTAAAAGAAGAATGTGGTGTATTTGGTGTAAGCAATAGCAAAGATGCTGCTGCGCTTACAGCTTTAGGTCTTCACGCTTTACAGCATAGAGGGCAAGAAGGTTGTGGAATAGTAACATTTGATGGAAAAAATTACTATTCGGAAAAAAGATTTGGTTTAGTTGGTGATAATTTTAACAAAGAGAAAGTATTAAAAAACTTAGTTGGTAACTATGCTATAGGCCATAACAGATATAGTACAACTGGAGAAAACACTTTAAGAAATATTCAACCTTTTTTTGCAGATACTAATGCAGGTGGTATTGGAGTTTCTCACAATGGAAATTTAACAAATTCTATTACACTTCGAAATAAATTAGTTGAAGATGGTGCAATTTTTCACACTACATCTGATACAGAAACGATAGTTCAGCTTATAGCAAAATCAAAAAGAAACAAAACTATCGATAAAGTTATTGATGCCCTATTTCAAATTCAAGGTGGATATGCTTTAGTGATGCTTACTCAAAATACTTTAATAGGTGTGAGAGATCCTTATGGAATTAGGCCTTTAGTAATTGGTAAAATAAAAGATAGTTATGTTTTTACATCAGAAACTTGCGCTTTAGATATAATTGGAGCAAAATATATAAGAGATGTTGAAAATGGCGAAGTTGTTTACGTTGAAGATAATGAATTAAAAAGCATTAAACCCTTCCCTTCTAGAAAAGTTCGTCCTTGTGTTTTTGAATATATCTATTTTGCAAGACCAGATAGTTTACTGGGTGGAAAATCTGCTTATGAACACAGAAAAAATTTTGGGATAGAGCTCGCTAAAGAAAACAAAATTGATGGTGATATAATAGTTCCTGTGCCAGACTCTGGAAATGCAGCGGCTCTTGGATTTGCACAATACTTAGGAAAAAACTTTGAATTAGGTTTAATTAGAAATCATTATGTGGGTCGAACTTTCATTGAACCAAGCCAAAAAATTAGAAGCTTGGGGGTAAAATTAAAATTAAATGCTAATAAATCTACAATCAAAAATAAAAAAATTATTTTAATAGATGACTCTTTAGTAAGAGGCACCACATCTCATAAAATTGTAAAAATGCTTTATGATGCTGGTGCAAAAGAAGTTCATGTTAAAATTGCTTGCCCAGAAATAAGATACCCAGATTTTTATGGGGTAGATACACCTACAAAAAAAGAACTTTTAGCGGCCAATAAAAGTAATGATGAAATTTGTGAGTACATTGGAGCTAAATCTTTAGATTTTTTGTCAATCGATGGAATGTATAAAGCCATGGGCTTTAAAAAAAGAGATAATACTTATCCTCAATTAACAGACCACTATTTCACCGGTGACTATCCGGTTAAGCCTATAGACGAATTGGGTGACGATAAAATAACTCAATTATCTCTGTTAAGTACAGGTTCAAGTAATTAAAGTGGACTCTGTAAAATTTACTAAGATGAAGGATGGTTCTCAGGAAGATTATTTATTATTAGATAAGTATGAACAAGAATACATTAACGGGACTGCTAGCCGTATACTAAATTTCATGAGCAAACTAAACTCTACTTTAGAAGGTTATAAGATAACTAGACTAGAACATTCTCTTCAAACGGCTACAAGAGCATCTAATGATGAAGCAAGCGAGGAAATGATTGTTGCAGCATTGTTGCATGATATTGGAGATGCGTTAGCCCCATTAAATCATGCAGAATATGCTGCCGCTATATTAAAGCCTTATGTATCAGAAAAAACACATTGGATAGTAGAAAAGCATGGTGAGTTTCAAATGTATTATTATGCACACCATCTTGGTAAAGATAGAAATTTAAGAGATAAATATAAAGATCACAAATATTATAAAGATACTTTAGAATTTTGTGAAAATTGGGATCAAACTTCATTTGACCCTAACTTTAAATCTTTATCCCTTAGAGATTTTGAACCAATTGTAAAAAAAATATTTTCTAGAAAGCCTTACTCAAGTTAAAATTTTTACCTTACTTTAAGAAAGGTAAATCAGAAAATTGCCAGCCATCAAAACCATCAGAAATATTTACGCAATTATAATCGTTTTTTTCTAATAACTCAGCGACAAACTGTGATCTTTGGCCAACTTTACACAGGGTAAAAACTTCACAATCCTTACTGATTGATAATTTTTTAAATTCTTGAATAAAATTTTCATCTTTAATTGTTAAGAAATAAGTTTTTAAACCTAATTTTTCTCCCTCTGGTTTACCAAACATACTCCACTCTTCTTCAGTTCTCACATCCAATAATACTTTTTTTGAGTTTGTTTTTATGTATTCCTTAATTTCTTTTGATAATATTTGTTTAATCATAAGTTATAATTGCGAATCTAAAGATTATAACATATTACTATATTTATAAAATATGATTACATCAAAAGAGCATATTATTGAATATTTTAAATCTGGAATAAAAAAAACTGATCAATTTAAAATTGGTATTGAACATGAGAAATTTTTATTTTCTTTAGATACAAATAAAAGGGTTGATTACCAAACAATTCTTAAAATGTTCACAGCTTTATATGAATTTGGCTGGAAACCCATTTTAGAGAACAAAAATATTATTGGCCTTAAAAAAAATGGAAAAAGTATTACGTTAGAGCCAGGAAATCAAATTGAACTTTCGGGAGATCAATTAAATAACATTCATGAAGCATGTTCGGAGTCTCAGGATTATTTATTTGAACTTAATCAAGTTGTAAAAAGATTAAATATAAAAATAGTAAGTGCCGGATTTGATCCAATATCTAAAATTTCAGAAGTTTCAAATAATCCAAAACAAAGATATGAAATAATGACAAAAGATATGCCTAGTGGTGGTGAATTAAGTTTAGACATGATGTATAGAACATGTGGAACACAATTAAATGTAGATTATGATTCTGAAAAAGATTTTATAAAAAAGTTTAAAGTAGTTAATTCGATTGTTCCAATTTCAATTGCATTATTTGCTAACTCATCAATTGTAGAAAAAAATAATAGCAACTATCTTTCTTATAGATCTAAAGTCTGGCAGAACACGTCAAGAGGTGGTTTACCTGAAGTTTTTTTTGATAATATGAATTTCGAAAAATATGCAGATTTTATAATCAGGTTTCCTTTACTCTTTATTCAAAAAGATAAAGAATATATTTCAGGCAACAATTATTTATTTTCAGATTTCTTAGAAGGAAAAATTAAAGAAATTGGAAATAGATTGCCAAATGAAAATGATTTAACAACTCATTTAAGTACAATCTTCACTGAAAATAGACTAAAGAAATATATAGAGTTAAGATCAATGGATGCATGTGGGTGGGATTGCTTATGTTCGGGTCCTGCTTTTAATACTGGTATTCTATATGGAAATTTAGATGAAGTTTATGATTTAATTTCAAAGTGGGATAAAAATAAAATTATAAATGCATATCTTGATGCACCTAAAAAAGGTTTTAATACCCAACTTATGGGGAAAGATTTATTTTATTGGGCTTCATTATTATTACAAATTTCTAAGAAGGGACTAGAGAATAGAGATATAATAGGAAAAAATCATTATAATGAAACTCATTACCTAAATCATTTAGAAAAAATAATTGATAATAGAGTAACCAATGCAGAACATATGATTGCTAAATTTTCTAAAAATGAAAATTTAAATGATTTATATGATAAGTAAGATTGTTGCTATTCAAGGGAATCATCCTAAAGCACTTAGTCCTATAAGTGATACGAGTATATTTCTTGCTAATGAAGCTCAAAATAAGAAATACAAGATATTTTATTATGAGCCTAAAAATTTATCTATAATAAATGACACTGTTATTGCTAACGGCTTTTTTATTCAATTTAACTATTCTAATAAAAAATTTTTTAAAATTTTAAAATTTCAAAAACTAAATTTACTTAATTGTAAATTCATACTTATAAGACAAGATCCACCATTTAATCTAGAGTATATCTCTACAACGTATATTTTAGATAAAATAAAGAACAAAGTAAAAATAATCAATAATCCTACTTCAATAAGAAATATATCAGAAAAACTGCATTCATCTTTTTTTCAAAAATATATGCCTAAAACAATTTTCACTAAAGACTTAAAAGAAATAAAAAAATTTTATAAAATTAATAAAAAGATGGTTATTAAACCCATTCATGGTTATGGCGGTAATGACATTGTTCTTATGCAGGGACCATTTAAAAATAAGTTAGTGGTTAGTTTTATTAAGAAACATGGACATATAATGTGTCAAAAATTTTTACCTAATATAAAATATGGCGATAAAAGAGTTTTTTTGATTAATGGAAAAATTTGCGGGGCAATATCTAGAGTTCCAAAAAAAGGATCTTTCCTAAGCAATATGAGTAAAGGTGCAAAACCTAAGTTAACTAAACTTACAAAAATAGAATTTAAAATTTCTAATATAATTGCTAAAAATCTTAAAAAAGAAAACATTTACCTTGCAGGTATAGATTTTATAGATCAAAAATTAAATGGAGATATAAATGTTACTTCTCCTACTGGGTTAAAAACTTACTATGATTTATCAAAAATAAATCTAGCAAAAAAATTTTGGGAAGGCGTAAAAGCTTGAATAATCTAACTAACCAACAAAAAGGTTCCTTACTAGCTTTCATCGCTGTGATGTTTATTACTCCTGACTCTATCTTTATCAGATTAAGTAATATTGAAACATGGGGTATGCTTTTTTATAGAGGTGCTATTCCTTTTGTTGTTGTGCTGACTGGTCTTTTGTTTTTTTATAAAAGCAATTTTTTAAAAGCACTATTTAATATTGGTTATCCTGGAATATTTTATATTTTTAGTTTTTCTATATGTAATATTACTTTTATAATTTCTATTCAAAATACTAATGTTGCGAACACCCTGGTAATGATTGCTATGGCACCAATGATTTCTGCAATATTGGGTGCAATATTTTTAAAAGAAATGCCAGATCACAAAACTTGGATAGCAATAATTATCACTTTTATTGCTGTAGCTTATATTTTTCAAGATTCAATTGAGTTGGGAAACTTTTATGGTGATATTTTTGGATTAATCACTGCTTTTGGTCTTGCATGTAATGCTGTTCTTGCGCGCTTTGCAAAAGATAGAGACCTTGTACCTTCTGCTGTTATTGGAAAGCTTTGTGTTGCTATATTCGCACTTTTCTTTGTTGAAAATTTTAATCTTGTTGGAAGTGATCTTTTAATTGTACCCTTGATGTGTGTTATGTGTGTAGCTATACCGTTTGTTTTAGTAACAATTGCACCTAGATTTATACCAGCCGAAGAAGTAAATCTCTTTTTTTTACTTGAAACAATTATCGGCCCAATTTGGGTATGGTTAATAATTAATGAGCGACCAAGCTTAGAGGCTTTACAAGGTGGCTTAGTAATAATTATAACAATTGCCATACATTCATTTTTAAAGCTTAAAAGGTCTTAAGCTGGTCACAATTAAGTCTTTATTTGAGAATAGATCACGAATAATAAAGTACTTTTATGCATAAAATTTTAAAAAACTCCTGGGCATTATTTTTAGGGATGGGCTTCATAATGTTAGCTCATGGGTACCAAGGATCATTACTTGGTGTAAGGGCTGTTCAAGAAGAGTTTAGCTTGATTGCAACTGGCTTTATGATGTCTGGATATTATGTTGGTTATTTTATTGGTGCAAAAACTATACCTAGTTTTATATTAAGAGTAGGACACATAAGGGTATTTGCAGCTTTTGCTTCTATTGCCTCAATAGTTATTTTAATGCATTCTATTTTTATTCATCCTTTTACTTGGTTTATACTTAGAGTTGTCACAGGGATAAGTATGGTCTCTATTTATACAATTGCTGAAAGCTGGTTAAATGACAGGTCGAGTAACAAAAATAGAGGAAGTGTTTTATCGATTTATATGATTGTACTTTATGGGTCTATGGCAGTTGGAATGTTTTTTTTAAACTTTAGTAAACCAGAAAATTTTCAACCTTTTATTTTAGTTTCATTATTTATGTCTCTTGCACTAATTCCAATTTTATTAACCAAAAGAAAAGCTCCAACATTTAAAAAAATTACCGGTATGAGCTTAAGAGAATTGTATATAACTTCTCCATTGGGAATGGTTGGTTCTGTTTTTTATGGTACAGTTCAATCAGCATTATTTTCTTTACTTGCCGTATATGCAGCATCAATGAATTTTACTATATTTGAAATTTCAGTTGTAACTTTTTTACTAGCAATATCAGGTGCAGTTGCACAATTTCCAATTGGGAAGCTATCTGATAAATTTGATAGAAGGTTAGTTATTACTTACAGCACCTTTGGTGCAGCTTTTTTTGCACTTTGTGCGATTTTTGCATCAGGACAAATGTATTTACCTGGAAATCTTGGGACAGACAAAACTTGGTTTTATATATATTTAATTTTATTTTCCTTCTGTAGTTTGCCCATGTTTGCAATAATTTTTGCACACACAAATGATTTTATTCCTAAAGAAAAATTTGTTGCAGCTGGAGCTGGCTTACAATTTTCATTTGGCTTGGGAGCAATTAGTGGGCCTTTCTTGTGCTCAGTATTTATGAATTTAATAGGTCCTAATGGGTATTTTATATTCATAATAATTTTTCATTCATTAATTGGGATCTTTGCTATTCATAGAATGAAAATAAGAAATACAGAAAGCAACCCTGACTCACAATTTGCAGCAATGCCGCAAAGTATTACTCCAACTGGTATGGAGCTAAATCCTTCAACGGAGCCTATAGAAGAACCAAAGATAATAGAAAAAAACAAAGATATTATTTGATAAAAAATTAAGAAATAATTTTTAAACTCGAAATTATAATCAAGAATTGTTAGATTAAGGTAAGATGTATTAATTAAATAAAATAATAATAAATTGAAAAAAAAAATCTTGATTATTGGAAAAAGCAGTTTTTTAGGTACTCATTTGTACACGTACCTAAAAAATGACTTTGAGGTAAAAAAAATTTCATACGAAAAATTTAGTTCATTAACACTACCTTCTCTAAAAAAATTTACTCAT
>CAJQTA010000045.1 GCA_905618895.1 uncultured Candidatus Pelagibacter sp. | reverse complement strand
ACAGCATTACCCTCTAGAGATGTTCCGGTTCCGAAAGGAACAACGGGAATTTTATGTTTGTTGCATAATGATAATATTTTTGAAACTTCTTCGTTTGTTTCTGGAAAAACTACAGCTTGAGATAAAACTGCTTCATAAGCATCTTCACCTCTAGCATAATTTGCTCTAGTAGATTTTGATACAGAAAATCTATCTTTCAAAAGATTTGAAAGTTCTGTTTGTAATATGTTGTTTTCCATTTATTTTTTAATAGTATAACAACCTTACTATAAAAAAAAATAGTGTAAAATATGAAAAAAATACTTGTTACTAGAAAATTACTGAAAGAATGTGAAGAAAAGGCTTCTAAAGTTTTTGATGCAAAATTAAATAGTAATGATGAGTTATATTCTCAATTAAAATTAATTGAGTTAAGTCAAGGACGTGATGCAATTTTAACATCACTAACAGATAAGATGGACGAAGCTACAATTAATAAATTACCTGACAGCGTTAAAGTCATCTCAAATTTTGCAGTAGGTTTTGGTAATATTGATTTACAAGCCTCTAAGAAAAGAGGAATTGCTGTAACGAATACACCAGATGTTTTAACAGATGCCACTGCAGAAATAGGAATTTTATTGATCTTAGGTGCGTGTAGAAGGGCGTCAGAAGGAATTAAAAGTGCAAATGAAAGTAATTGGAAATGGTCTGCTGATTACCTAATAGGAAAACAATTAACAGGATCTAGACTTGGAATTTTAGGAATGGGAAGAATAGGACAAAAAATTGCAAAAATTGCAAAAACGCTTGGAATGATTATTCATTATCACAATCGTTCAAAATTAAGTGAAGAAAAAGAACAGGGTGCCACTTATCATGATAATTTAAAAAGTCTTTTTTCAGTATCAGATGTATTGTCTATTTGTTGTCCCGCAACAAAAGAGACGGTAAATTTAATTAATAAAGAAACATTAGAATATTTTCCAACAGGAGCCGTTATTACAAATGTTGCTAGAGGAGATATTGTTGATGATGAAGCTTTAATTGATGCTTTAAATAGAAGAAAAATTTATGCAGTAGGGCTAGATGTTTACAAAGGTGAGCCCAATTTAAATCCAGGTTATCAAAAAATAAAAAATACTTTTATTTTACCTCACCTGGGAAGTGCCACTAAACAAACGAGAACAGCGATGGCTAACTTAGCAATAGATAATATTGACGAGTTTTTAAAAACTGGAAGTTGTATAAATAAAGTAAATTAATAACTTTGTTATAAAAGATAGGCTTTTATCGATTAGTTATTCGCTGTTTTAATGGTAAAATGTAATGTATTATTAAAGTATGATGTTTAATAATATATTATCGACATTTAACTGGAGACATGAGTCTTAAAATTAAAGAAACTTCTAAATTGAGTGATGAAGATTTAAGAAGAGAAAAAACAATAACTTTAAAATTAAATTTAAAAAAATTACCATTTAAGGTATCAAAAGAAAATTTTTGTTCGAGATATAGAGAAATGTTTAAAGAAATGACACCTCTCTTTAAATATAGAGCAGAAGAATATGCAATGAAATGGTGTCTTTCGACAGAAAAAAAGATGAAAGTTTTTTTATTAATATTTGAATCAAATCAATTACAACAAGAAATTTATAAAGAAAAAATAGCTAATAAATTGCCAGAATATTCTTACAAAACAGTTGCTCAGATTGTTGATGAAGGAATAAAAAAAAAATTTTTTGTAAATCTACCTCCACGAGCCCACATTGTAAAAGATGGAAAAGTTAGAAATATTAGACCCTCTGAAGAACTTGTTATTGAATTTATAAATTGGCATATAGATATAATTTCTATTCTTTCAAAGTTTCAAACAAAATATACATAATTGTTTGTTTTTTTATAATTCTAAGTTACTAGGCTAGCCTTTATACTAACCTAATAATTTTGGGCCTTTAATATTAATAATTAACATTAAGCGTTTATTAGTAGATTGTGAGTGATAAATATAAACAGAAATAAGTTCCGGTAAAAAATATTGCAAGTTTAGAAAGAAAAATTAACAATATATTAATCATTCTACTCATGATTGCATTTTTTATTATGTTGAGTCAATTTATCTAAAGACTCTAATTTAGTTCTATGTTTAAATAATTGTAATTAGTTAACTAATAAAAATAATAAAGGAGATACTAATGATTAAAGAAAAAAAATCATTGAAGGCAATTAAAACACCTTCAAGACGTAAGTTCTTCAGAGCAGCAGCAGCGACAGGTGCAGCGGCAGCAACAGCTGTGGCAATGCCTAATGTAGCTTTTGGTGCTCCGTTAACATTAAAAATGCAAGCAGCTTGGCCTTCAGGCGCAAATATTTTTTTTGAAATGGCGCAGGACTATGCAAATATGGTTGACGCAATGTCTGGAGGAACACTAAAAATTGATCTTCAGCCAGTTGGTGCAATCGTAAAAACTTCAGAAATTGGAGCAGCTGTAAGTGATGGAAACGTTGATATGGGTCACTGGGTGACTGCATACTGGTATGGTAAAAATGCTGCAGCATCACTTTTTGGAACAGGACCTTCATACGGAATGTCATCTCAAGAAGTTATGGGATGGATGGAACGTGGTGGTGGAAGAAAACTATATGAGGAAGCAGTAGCTAGTGTAGGATTTGACTATATTGGATTCTTTCATATGCCTATGCCAGCACAACCTTTTGGTTGGTTCAAAAAGAATGTAACTAAAGTTTCTGATGTTAAAGGAATGAAGTATAGAACAGTTGGTTTAGCGACTAACGTTTTAACTGCTATGGGAATGGTCGTAAGACAATTACCAGGTGGTGAAATCCAACCAGCGATGAAAACTGGTTTGATTGATGCTGCTGAGTTTAACAACCCAACATCAGACTCACAGTTTGGTATGCAAGATGTATCTAAACATTACCACTTAGGTAGTTTTCACCAATCTCAAGAAATGTTTGAGATTCCAGTGAACAAGAAAAGATACAATAGTATGTCACCTGCTCATCAGGCTATCTTGAAGAACGCTGCATATGCCGCGAACTCAGATAACTACTTCAAAGCGCTAGTTAGATATTCTGACAGTTTAGCTATGTTGATGAATGAACATAAGGTTAATGTTTACCAAACGTCTGATGCGATCTTAGCTGCACAATTAAAAGGCTGGGATAAAATTGTTGGAGAGTTCTCTGCAAAAGATGCATTCTTCAAGAAGATCATCGACTCTCAAAAAGCATACGCTAAAAAAGTAATGAAGTACTTGCTGATGAATCAGCCTAATTACAAACTAGCATATGAAAATGAGTTTGGTCCAATTGGAAAAGTTAAAATTTAATTAGCTTTTAAATAATTCAAAAAAGGGGAGTTTAGGCTCCCCTTTTTTTATAGTACAGTTTTTAAAAAAACTAAGGTATTCTATTCAATCATGATGAGATCTTACATAAAATTTGCAGACACTCTAAGTACTTCAATGGGTAAAGCTTTTTCTTGGTGTATTGTAATTTTAATGGGTGGAACAGTTTATGAAGTGATTATGGCTTATGCATTTAACAAGCCAACGCTTTGGAATTTTGACTTTAGTATGCAGATGTATGGAGCAATATTAATGATGTCAGGAGCATATTGTTTGGCCACAGAATCTCATGTTAGAGGAGACGTAATCTACAGATTATTCAGATCAAGAACACAAGGTTGGATTGATTTAATACTTTATTTTATTTTCTTTTTCCCTGGTGTGATAGCTCTTGCATTTTATGGTTTTGAATATGCTGCATTAGCCTGGAAAATAAAAGAGACTAGCTGGAGTAGTCCTGCGCAGATTAACATATATATGGTAAAATCTATGATACCTGCAGCTGGCGTTTTATTAATTATTCAAGGAATCAGTGAAGTATTTAGATCAATAATTTGTATACAGACAGGAAATTGGCCAGCAAGAATGGTTGTTGCAGAGGAAACAGAACAAATGTTAATGAGAACTGCTCAAGAAGAGGAAGAGGATCAAAAAGATGTTATTTAGTTTAACAAATCCAGAAATAGCTATTTTTATGATGGGCATATTTTTATTTGCGGTACTACTAGGTTTTCCAATTGCATTTACGCTAATGGCCATGGGAATAGGCTTTGGTTATTATGCTTATTACGATCCTGTTTTAATGGATCATATTTTTGATAATAGAATATTTTCATTATTTGTAAAAAATACCTACACTGTTATGGACAATAATGTTTTGACTGCAGTCCCACTTTTTTTATTTATGGGGTACTTAGTTGAAAGAGCCGGAATTGTATCAAAATTATTTTTTGCAATAAGACTTGCTGCTCACAGATTGCCAGCCTCAATGGCAGTAGCTGCATTAATAACTTGTACTTTATTTTCAACAGCTACTGGAATTATTGGAGCTGTAGTAACTTTAATGGGATTACTTGCTTGGCCAGCCATGGTTAAAGCAGGTTATGATAAAAAATTTGCTTCAGGTGTAATTTGTGCTGGTGGATGTTTAGGTATTTTGATTCCCCCGAGTATAATGTTAATTGTTTATTCAGTAATTGCACAACTGTCACCACTAAGATTGTTTGCAGCAGCAATTTTTCCAGGATTATTACTAGCAAGTCTGTATATAACATATGCGGTAACTAGAGCTTGGTTAGACCCGTCTATAGCGCCGAAACCAGCAGCAGAAGACATTCCACCAAGAGCCGAAATTTTAAAAGAAGTGTTAGTTTCTTTTGTACCTCTTTTTGGATTAATCATGTTAGTTCTTGGAACAATTTTAGCAGGAATAGCAACCCCAGCAGAAGCAGCTGCTGCAGGAGCATTTGGTGCAATACTTCTTTCGTGGTTTTACAAAACTCTTAAATGGCAAAGCTTTAAAGAGTCAGTTTTTTTAACTGCCAAAACTACAGCAATGATTATGTGGTTATTTATTGGGTCTTGGACTTTTTCATCAGTGTTTTCATATTTAGGTGGTCATGAAGTTTTTGAACATTTTTTTACGTCAATAAATATAACCACTTGGCAGTTTTTAATAATTACGCAAATCATAATTTTTCTTTTAGGTTGGCCATTAGAGTGGACAGAAATACTAATTATATTTGTCCCAATATTTTTACCACTGCTTGAAGTATTTGATGTTAACCCATATTTTTTTGCAATGTTAATCGCTTTAAACTTACAAACATCGTTTTTAACGCCACCAATGGCTATGTCCGCCTACTATTTAAAAGGTGTTCAAAAAAATAATGTTGAATTAATGGAAATATTTGCAGGAATTATGCCATTTTTAGGTATTGTGATATTTGCAATGTTTCTTATGTATATGTTTCCAGGCATTGCTTTGTGGTTACCAGAAACACTGTTTGCAAACTAGATAATTTAAAATGATAAATATATTTTCTTTAACAACAAATAGGTTGGTTGAAAAACTAAAGGCAGGTGAAATTTCATCTGTAGAAGTTTGCAATCAATATATAGATAGAATTAAAAACTTTGAAAAAGATGTAAAAGCCTGGGCGCATTTTGATAAAAAGGAACTTTTAGAAAAAGCTGCTGAAGCTGATGAGTATAGGAAATCTGGAAAGCCTTTAGGGTCCTTACATGGCTTGCCAGTCGCAGTTAAAGACATTATTGGAACAATAGATATGCCAACTGAATGTGGAACAACTATAAGAAAAAAAATGACAGGATCTCAAGATGCTGAGGTGATAAACTTATTAAAAATTGCAGGAGCTATAGTAATGGGTAAAACAGAAACTACAGAGCTTGCATATTTTCATCCAGGAAAAACTACTAATCCTCATGATCATACCAGAACTCCAGGAGGATCTTCAAGTGGGTCAGCGGCAGCGGTAGCGGCTCATATGGCTCCATTATCTATAGGTTCACAAACTAACGGCTCAATCATTAGACCCGCATCATATTGTGGGGTTGTTGGCTATAAACCTTCTTATGGATTAATTTCTCGTAGTGGCCTCCTAAGACAATCAGATAAACTCGATCATGTTGGTGTTTTTGGAAAATCGGTTGAGGATGTTGCTTTGCTGGCTAGAATATTAATTAAAAAAGATTTATATGATCTCTCTACAATACATTATTCAGCTGATGAAATGTTAAATGTTTGTAAAAAAGGACCAATTTTTGAGCCAAAATTTATTTTTTATAAAACAAAGAGTTGGAAAAAAATTGATAAAGATTCACAAAAGTCTTTTGAGTTTTTTATAAAAACTTTTAAAAAAAATATTGAGGTATTTGATACACCGTCATATTTTGATGATATACCCAGGTATCATAAAATAATACATGAAACTGATATGGCAAATAATTTTCAGATTTATTACAAAAAATATAAGAAAAAACTTTCTAAAGAAATGATTGGTGCAATTGAAAGAGGGTTAAAATATTCAGCAAAAGAATATGCAGAAGCAATTGATTTCATGAAACAAAGTTATGAGTCTTACCAAGAAGTATTCGAAGATTATCATGGTGTCATAAGTCCAGCAACAACTGGCGTTGCTGACAAAGGTTTAAAAAGCACAGGTAGCCCAGAATTCTGCACAGTCTGGACCTATATGGGCGTTCCATCAATTTCGTTGCCTTTACTTAGTGGTATAAATAATTTACCATTAGGTGTCCAATTAGCTGGAAATAAATTTGATGATTTAAGATTTTTAGGTGTAGCTAATTGGTTAGAAAAAAATTGTAAAAAATATGCTAAATAAAATAACAACTTTATTAGGATGTGCTCTAGCAACTGCTTTTTTAATAGGTCTGGCCACTACATTAACAAGATCATCAATGATTGGCTTTTTTGATGTTCTCCCGGTTTACATTTTGATGGCTATAGCTATTTTTATGATGGTATACGAAGCTTTTTTCGACAAAAAATAAACCTTGGTCAAAAAATTTAACGGATTATTTTTGAAGATACTTTTAATTATCTTTATTATTTATATTTTAATTTCAGTAACATTGTTTTTTTTACAAAGAACCTTGTTGTATCATCCATCTACAAATAATTATTTTGAAGATAATTTAACAGTTCAAATAGATAAAATAAAAATCACAACTAAAGATAACATTGAACTTTTAGGCTGGTATCACAAAAAAGATATTAAAAATTACAAGACTATTCTTTTTTTACATGGCAACGCAGGATCACTAGAGAATAGAATTCATAAAATAAATCATTTTGAAGATATGAATGTAAATTTTCTTATTATCGCCTGGAGAGGTTTTAGTGGAAACAAAGGAAAACCATCTGAAAAAGGTCTCTATGATGATGCAAATAGTGCAGTCCGTTGGCTAGAAAAAAAAGGTATTATGAAAAAAAATATTATTATTTATGGTGAGTCTTTGGGAACTGGCGTTGCAACAGAGATTGCACAAAATAATAATTTTGCTGGAATAATTCTAGAATCTCCCTTTACATCTATGATTGATGCTGCAAAAAATAAGTATCCTTTTTTACCAATAAGATTTTTACTTAAGGATAAATATGAGAGTGATAAAAAAATTAAAAATATAAAAAGTCCATTATTAGTCATGCACGGTGAAGTTGATATGATTGTTCCATTCTGGATGGGAAAAAAAATATATAGTATTGCTAATGAACCAAAATATTCTCACTTTACCAAATATGACAATCATATGATGAAATATGATAAAAATCTTTTGATTGCCCTTAAAAAATTCTTAGGTAGCTTAAATTAAGTCACAATTTAAACAAATAAACTTCAATTTTTTTATTTAAAATTTTCTAATGTTAAGAAAAATTTTATTTATAATCTTTAGTACATTTATAATCCTTAGCTCAGTAAGAGCGGATAGGTTAGACAAAATGTTTTTTATTGGAAAAATGAATTCACACGATAAAAACTTTGCTCTTTATTTTAAGACTAGAGACAAAGCGGTCTTAGCTAGGGGAGAAAATTTTAATTATATAACAGACTATCCCCAAGACCTCTATATCTATGACTACAAAACAAAAATTTCTTCCCCATTAATTTCTTATGAATGGTTTCCATCTCAAGCAAAATATCTTTTAGAAAATTATGACTTTCCAGTTTTTCCAGAAGATTTTGCTTATTATCTTTTAAAAGATAATAATACCTTAGTTATGATTAGTGCTGTCAAAAATATTAATAATAATCTTCAATTTGATATTGCTAGTAAAAAATTAAATCAATATCCATCAGGTGGAAAATTTGAATTTATTATTTCGTCTATTGCTAAAAATTGTGGTCACTCTGAACTAAATGAAAACTATAAATGTAGTTATTATAAACCTCTGATTTCTAATAATTTAATTAATTAATTTGAATAAAAGCTTCAGCAAATTTTTCTGCATTAAAAATTTGTAAGTCATCTTCCTTTTCACCCAAACCAAGAGCAATTATGGGTAATTTATATTTTTTAGCGAGTGCCAACAAAATGCCACCTTTTGCGGTTCCATCTAATTTTGTCATTATCAGCCCTGTAACAGGAATAATCTTATTAAATTCCTCAACTTGATTAATAACGTTTTGACCAGATGTAGCATCGAGAATTAAAATTACATCATGAGGCGCATCTGAGTCTATTTTTTTAGTTACATACGCAATTTTTTTATATTCTTCCATTAAGTTTTTTTTATTTTGTAGTCTGCCTGCTGTATCAATTAAAACATGATTAAAATTATTTTTTAATGCTTCCTCTATAGATTTGTAAGCAACAGATGCTGGATCAGCTCCTTGTGCAGATTTAGTAATTTTAACATCAATCTTTTTTGCCCAGTCTTCTAGCTGCTCTATAGCTGCGGCCCTAAAAGTATCGCAAGCAGAAAACATAACTTTACTTCCATTAGATTTTAAAATTTTACCAATTTTCCCAATAGTTGTTGTTTTTCCCACACCATTAACTCCTGAAATAAGAACAGCATTCAACTTATCTTTTTTATTAAAAAAAACTTCATTTTGAAGTGGTTTCATTAGAGCAATTATATAATTTTTAAGAATGATATTTACCTCATTCATAATATCTTTTTTAGGATCAACCTTTTCTTCTGCAATAATTTTTTTTATTTCAGAAGCAGCCATAATTCCAACATCAGATTTAATTAAGTATTCTTCAATTTGATCTAATGTTTTGTCATCTATTTCTTTTTTTACAATTATATCTTTTAAACCAGATGCAAAAGTAGAGGCAGTTTTTTTAAAACCAATTTTAAATTTATCAAAAATTCCCATTACAATTTAATTTCAATATTTTTAATATCTGAAACTGGCCCCTTCATATGAATACTATTTTTTTTATCGATAGAAATTGACAATTTTCCTAAAGCAAATTCTATATCAACTTTTTTATCTGTTAGTCCATTAATATTGCCAGCAGCAGCAGTTGCACATGCGGCAGTTCCACAAGCCTTTGTAAGTCCAGCACCCCTTTCCCACACATTAACTTTTATTAAATTTTTGTTTATAACTTCAGCAAGTGTGACATTACATTTTTCAGGAAAATACGCATGATTTTCAATTTCAGGACCCCATTTTTTTAAATCAAAATTTTTAATTTTATTTACGAAGAAAATTACATGTGGGTTACCGACGTTTATAGCACTACCACCATAATGACTTTTGTCATTTTTATCTAAAATTTCAATCGAAAGATCTCTGGTATCCAAGGTTTTAATCAATGGTATTTCTTTCCAATTAGTTTTTGGAACACCAATTTCTGTTTCTACCAAATTATCTCCTAAGATTTTTGATTTTAATATGCCACCTGAAGTCCAAAGGATTATTTCTTTTTTATCATTTTCTTTTGATAATAAATCAGCAACGCATCTTGTGCCATTTCCGCAAGCTCCAGAAACACTACCATCTGAATTATAAAATTCTAAACCAGCATCTATTTTTCTATTTTTTTTAATTAAAATTAATTGATCACACCCAATATAGTTTCGATCACATATTTTAATTACTTGATCCTTGCTTAGATTGAATGTGCTATCTCTTTGATCAATAATTACAAAGTCATTACCTAAACCGTCCATTTTAAATGCTTTAATATCCATATATAGATATTTAACTTATTTATTGACTTTTTGAACCTCTATTATAAGTTGACCCCGTTCCCACAAAAACGTTAAATTTGTGGTGTCTTTGGAAACAAAGAGATCAACACTAGTCAGCGATATTCGCCCACTAGTGCAACATTGCTATGCGTAATAAATATGTTTGAAAACTTGACAAATAAATTCGAAGAAATTTTTTCTTCTTTAAAAAAGGCTCCTTCACTTGATGAAAAACAAGTTGATGAAGGCTTAAGTGCTATTAATCAAGCTCTTTTAGAGGCGGACGTATCCCTTGAAGTTGCTAAAGATTTTATTGCAAAAGTTAAACCAAAAGCTCTTGGACAAGAGATAGTTAGATCAACTTCTCCAGGTGATATGGTTGTAAAGATTGTTTATGATGAGCTAGTTAATCTTTTGGGTGAAAGCAATACAGATATAAATTTGAATGCAGTTCCTCCTGTCCCAATGATGTTGGTTGGATTGCAGGGAGCTGGAAAAACAACCACTACTGCAAAGTTAGCAAAATATTTAGAAAAAACTAAAAAGAAGAAAATTATGATGGTTAGTTTAGACGTTTATAGGCCTGCCGCACAAGAACAGCTAAGATCACTAGGGGAACAAAACAACATCCTAACGTTACCAGTGATAGAAGGACAATTGCCAGCAGATATTTGTAGAAGAGCTGTGAGTGCAGCAAATCTTGCCGCTGCTGATATTATATTATTTGATACAGCTGGTAGAACGCAAGTTGATCTTCAAATGATGAGTGAGATAAAACAAATTGAAAGCATAATCAACCCAACAGAAACATTTCTAGTTGCAGATTCTTTGACAGGACAAGTTGCAGCAGAGGTAGCTAAAGAATTTAAAAATACAGTGAATTTAACTGGAATTATATTAACCAGAGCAGATGGTGATGCAAGAGGGGGTGCTGCTGTTAGTATGAAATATGTTTCTCAAGTTCCTATCAAATTTTTAGGAATAGGTGAAAAAATAGATAATATTGAAGTTTTTCATCCAGACAGAATAGCAAACAGAATACTTGGTATGGGGGATATAGTGTCCCTTGTTGAGAAAGCAGCAGAAGATCTTGGTGAAGAAAATATAAAAAAAGCAGAAGAGAATTTAAAAAAAGGACAATTTTCTATGGAAGATTATCTAACCCAATTAAGACAAATGAAAAAAATGGGTGGTATAGAGGGAATTATGTCATTTATGCCTGGAGTTTCAAAAATGAAATCACAAATGGATGCTGCGGGAATTGATGAAAAAATTATAACTTTAAATGAAGCGATAATTTTATCTATGACAAAAAAAGAGAGAGAGAACCCAAAAGTTATTGATGGTTCTCGAAAAAAAAGAATTGCTAATGGCTCTGGAACAGATGCGGCCACTATCAATAAATTGCTTAAGCAATTTAAAATGATGTCTGAAATGATGAAAAAGATGTCTAAAGGAAACCTGAAGGGTGTGTCAGATAAAGGAATACCTCCAGAGCTACTAAATCAACTTAAATAAATAAAGGAGAAGAAATGCTAAAAATAAGATTATCAAGAGGTGGAACAAAGAAAAGACCAGTATATAAAGTAGTTATAGCTGACAGTCGTAGAGCAAGAGATGGGAGATTTATTGAAAAAGTAGGATTTTTTAATCCTCTTTTACCTAAAGATAAAAAAGAAAGAGTAGGATTAGAAGCAGAAAGAATTAAATATTGGTTAGGCGAAGGTGCTCAACCAACAACTAGAGTTGCAAGAATTTTAGGAGAGAATAAAATAATTCCAATGCCTGTAAATGGTAGCAATCCAAAAAAAGCTATTCCTAAAAAAGAAAGAAAAAAAGAAGGAGATGAAGCAACACCAGCAGTAACAGCTCCTAAAGCAGAAGCTCCTAAAGCAGAAGCTCCTAAAGCAGAAGCTCCTAAAACAGAAGCTCCTAAAGCAGAAGAAACAAAATAGTTGGATTCATGTGGCAAGCTCAAATTTTTACTCTTTATCCAGAAATGTTTCCTGGCCCTTTAAATAAAGGACTTTACGGAAAAGCATTGTTAAGCAAAATTTGGAATCTAAAAATTGTAAATATTAGAGAAGCCGCTGAAGACAAGCACAAAACAGTAGACGACACTCCTTTTGGAGGTGGATCGGGTATGCTGTTAAAAGCTGATATTTTAGCGAAGTCAATTGATCAAAATAAAAAAGAGAATGAAAGGATTTTTTATTTATCCCCTAAAGGAAAAAAACTTGATCAAAAATTAGCTTTAGAGCTATCTAAAGAAAAATCTATTAGTTTAATATGTGGTCATTTTGAAGGTGTAGACGAAAGAATATTATCAACAAGAAATATAGAAGAGATTAGTATTGGAGATTTTATTTTATCCGGAGGAGAGACGGCATCATTTGTATTATTGGATAGCATTTTAAGATTGTTACCTGGAGTATTAGGGAATGAACAATCAAAAAAAGATGAGAGTTTTGAGAATGGGCTTTTAGAGTATCCTCAGTACACAAAACCTCAAATTTGGGAGGAAAAAAGTGTCCCTGAAGTACTATTATCAGGAGATCATAACAAAATTAAAGACTGGCGTTTGTCACAATCAGAGGCTATAACACGCGTCCGGAGACCAGATTTGTGGGAAAAATATAAGAAAAATTAATTCGATAAATATTACTATGAAAACGATAGAAGAAATAAACCAATTTAACGTTAAAAAAATACTTTCAGAGAAAAAAATTCCAGAGTTTTTTCCAGGAGACGTTATAAAGGT